>NZ_RAWG01000577.1 GCF_003611735.1 Corallococcus sicarius
CCCCCAACGTTCCCAACACCCGCCAGCGCCCCACCTCCGTGCCGGGTTGGAGCGCCGCGGGGAACACCTGGGGTCTTTCCGAAGTCATGGACCCCCAGAGTCACATGATTTCCACTCAACCTGAAAGGTCCTGGAGCCCCACTCCGTCCCATCAACCCCGATGGCCTCGTGTAGAAAAAATACGGGCTTCACTGAAACGTGACACAGGGTCGGACCGATAATGGCTTGGGTGGGGTGGGTCAGACCGATCTGGTGTATTGAGCCGCCTCACCGCAGTTTCCCCCCCGTAGCCCCCCTTACGAGGAGTCCATGATGCTTCGTCGTCTCAGCTCAACCCTTCTTGCCGCGAGCATGTTCGCCGGTTGCGGTGGCATTGAAACCGAGCCGTCCTCCGAGCAGGTCGCGCCCGCGTCCGTCGAGTCCCAGCAGGCGCCCCTCCTCACCACCACGGACGTGGACGTGGCCCCGGAGTGCCAGGGCATCCTCACCTTCGTGAACACGTCGACGTACGCGACGCTGGACCAGTTCCTGCCGAGCAACGTCGTCACCAACCTCGTGAACCGCCGCGCGACGGCCCCGTTCACGTCGCTGGCGGACCTGTCGTCCGTGGCGCTCGTCGGTGAGGCCCGCCTCAAGCAGATCGAGGGCGGCGCCCGCACCCGCGCCTTCATCGGCGCGAACTGCACCGGCATCTTCGACGACGTCGCCATCTCCCAAGACGACGCGACGGCCATCGTGTCGCTGGTGAACACCATCAGCGACTCGGAGCTGCACGACGTCCTGCCGGACGCGTGGAACGGCGCCGCGAACCTCCTCAACCTGCGCCCGTTCACGTCGGCCCCGGCCATCGCGAACGTGACGGGCATCGGCGGCGTGAGCTTCCGGAACATCCGCAACGCCGCCACGCTGAGCCGCCCGTTCGAGGCGCTCGCCGCCGCGCTGACCGCCATCCCGAGCAACGGCTCCTACGGCGCCGTGATGCAGCGCCACTTCGACTGGTGGGACGTCGTCACGGCCAACCACCCGTACTCCCAGGGCGGCCCGACCTGCTTCGGCCTGGAGCCCAGCAGCGTCCCGTACGGCGCGTACATCCGCCCGAACCTGGCCAACGCCGCGGAAGTCCGCGCCGAGGTCAACTCCACGCTGGCCTACGTCAACGCGAGCGCGAAGCTCCCCGCTGGCGTCATCTCCGCGGGCCTCGCGAACCTGGACGCGCGCATCGCGGGCCGGACGTTCAAGGGCTGCATCTTCTCCTACGCGGATGACCCGTGGAGCAGCCACAGCGTCGCCATCTACGTCGACACGGTGAACGGCTTCAGCGTGATGACCGAGACCTGGTGGGCGGAGTAGTCGTCCCCGGCTGACAGCCCGGATGCAAAGAAGCCCCAGGTTCCCGCGAAGGGAGCCTGGGGCTTCGTCGTCAGGGACCGCCGCCGGCTTCAGCGACCGCCGAGGAAGTCCGCCTTGCCCAGGTCCACGCCGTTGTGGCGCAGCAGCGCGTACGCGGTCGTCACGTGGAAGAAGAAGTTCGGCAGGGCGAACTGCTTCAGGTAGCCCTCGCCGGAGAACTGCATCGGGTCGTGGCCACGGCGCGGCACGCTGATGCTCTTCTCCTCGGTGCCATTCAGCTTCTCGGCCGGCACCGACTCGATGAAGGCAATCGTCTTGGCGATGCGCGCCTCGAGCTCCGACAGCGAGGTCTCGTTGTCCTCGAAGGCAGGCGCATCCACCCCGGAGAGGCGCGCCACGCAGAACTTGGCCGAGTCACAGGCGATCTGCACCTGGTTCTTGAAGGGGAGCATGTCCGGCGCGAGCCGCACCGTCACCAGCACGTTCGGGTCGAACTTCTTCGCCTCCGCGTGCGCCCGGGCCTTGCTGATGCACTTCGAGAGGGCCCCCAGCATCGAGACAAAGATGGGGGTGCTGGCCGAGGACATGGAAATCGCCATGGAAAAGCTCCGGGAAAATGGGACGCCCCCTTCTAACCAGTGACCGCGGCCGGCGCAGCGTCCTCACGCCTTCCCGCCTGCTCCGGGGCCTGGCCGACCCTCACCCTGCCCCCTGGCCCCGGGAAGGAATCCGTGCATCCACGCGTGTCTACGGGTATAGACACGCCCATGTGCCCCCTGGTGAATACGAAGGACCTGATTGACGCCCAGGAGGTGGCGGGCCTGTTGCGCCTGGCCCACCCCAACAGCGTCAGCACATACCTGCGTCGCTACCCGGACATGCCCCGTCCGGTGCTCGACCTGGGCGCCGGGCGCCCGCGCCTCTGGCTCAAACCCCAGATGTTGCGCTGGGCCCGCGCCCGCCAGGCCGCCACCACCGACTCCCGCTCCGGAGGCTCCCGATGACCACCGCCA
>NZ_RAWG01000578.1 GCF_003611735.1 Corallococcus sicarius
GGGTGGGGCTCCAGGCGGGCCACCACTCTACCGCCGCCCGGTCTCTACAACGAGCCCCCCGGGGAGCCCCCCGGGGTACGGCCCAGGGGGGCAGGAGTGCCTCAGTCCGCGCCCTTGATGCAGGCCACCGGCTTGAGGCGGTGGGCCACCCGGGCGAGTCCCGCCTGCTCCACCGTCTCCAGGACGTCGTCCAGGTTCTTGTAGCAGGGGCCGGATTCGTCCAGCGGGGTGACGCGGGTGTTGAGCAGGATGCCGGCCTCCTTCATGCGCTGGTCCGTCTCCGCCTGCTGGAGCTGCCGGCGCGCGGCGGCCCGGGACAGCCGCCGGCCGGAGCCGTGGTTGACGGAGTAGATGGACTTCTCCGCGCCGGGTTCGGCGAAGAGGATGGCGCTGCCCGTCTCCATGGACCCGGGGATGAGGATGGGGTGGCCGGTGGCCTCCCAGGGCGTGCCCTTGAGGGCGGGGTGGCCGCCGGGGAAGGCCCGCGTGGCGCCCTTGCGGGCGACGAACTTCCCGGCCTCGCGCTGGATGAGGTTGTGGGAGATCTCGTAGTAGATGCTCGCGGTGCCGCCGAACACGTCCTCCAGGGCGCCGCACACGGCCTCGCCGATGAGCAGGCGGTTGGCCACGGCGAAGTTGGCCGCCATGTTGTGGAGGTTCCAGTAGTCGCGGCCCAGCGCGCTGTCCGCGTCCAGCCAGATGAGGTCCTCGCTGCGGCTCTTGAGGCCCAGGTGCGCGGCCCCCTCCACGAAGAAGTGCTTGGCGATGTTCCAGCCGAAGCCCCGGCTGCCGGTGTGGAGCATCACCCAGACGCGGCCCTGCTCGTCCACCTGCATCTCGGTGAAGTGGTTGCCGCCGCCCAGGCTGCCCAGCTGCCCGCGCTTGTCATAGGCGCGGACGGGGATGTCCACGCCGGTGTCCTCCACGGGGATGAAGTCGCGCTCGGTGACGGAGCTGCCGCGGCCCAGGGCCTTGGCGCCGTGGCGCAGGACCTCCTTCACGGTGCTCTCGTTGAGGCGCCGCTGCTTGCGCGCCCGTTCGGCGCCCACGCCTACGGCGATGCGCTGCGTGACCTCGTTGATCCACTGGCGGCGCTTCGCGGGGTCGGCCACGTCCTCCACGGTGAGGGAGGTCTGGAGCTGGACCATGCCGCAGCCGATGTCGTAGCCGGCGGCGGTGGGCAGGAGGACGCCGTCCGTCTCCACGATGGTGCCAATGGGGACGCCGTAGCCCACGTGACAGTCGGGCGTGATGGCGACGCGGGTGACGCCGGGGAAGGTGGCGGCGTTGACGATCTGGTCGAAGACGGTCTCCTCCAGGCCGGGGGACTCCGGGCCGCCCTCACCCCAGAGGAGCTTGTCGGAGAGGAACAGGTCCGCGTGCACGCGCATCGTCTTCGTGCGGGGCAGGACGTAGTGACCCTCGGCGACCTTTTCCAGACATTGCTTCCAGCTCATGGCGCAAGACCCCAGGTGGATGAACCCGCGGCAGGGACGGAGCCCTCCCTCCACCCTGACGAGACGGTGATTTCAGGACATTGGGACGGCTGCCTGCCTGGTGGGGGCGGGGCGGGAGTTCCCGGTGGCGGACTGCGGTGTTGGACGGCAGTGCATTGATCGGCGGTCATACAAGCCTGGGGCTTGCGGTAGCGGATCGCCATTCCCATTTCTCTGTCGTGCATCAAGGGGGTGGGCGATGGGGTTTTTGACTGGGGTGGTGCTGGCGGTGGCGTTGCAGGCGGGGCCGGTGGAGCTGAGCGCGGGGCCGGTGTTCAACCCGTCGCTGTGCGCCAAGAAGCGCGTGGATCCATGCGGGTGCCACCACGTCTACGGCATCCGGCACTGCCACCAGAACCGGAAGAGCAACCACTGCGAGGCACAGGTCCGCGCCTACGAGCCGGAAGAGACGCAGGAAGCCACGGACCCGAAGAACCCGCTGCAGAGCCTCATCGACCCCGCGAAGTCCGTGTCGATGTAGGGCGCCGGGAAGACAGGCGGAAAGCAGCACGGGGGCTCCGGACGGCGACGTCGGAGCCCTTGGTGTTTTCAGGGTGTCCGCGCGGCGCTCGCGCGGACAGGTCCCCGGCCCCGCTCAGGAGGCAGCGGGTGCTTCGACGGGCAGCACCTCCGCACGGCTCACCTGCAGCGCGCTGTCCGAGCGGATGATGACCCAGCGCGCCTGCGGCGACACGCGCAGGGCCATGACGTTCGGCGCCAGGCGGCGCATCTCCGGCTGGAAGGGCAGCGTGGCCCGGGGCGGCATCGTCAGCGAGGAGGCGTGCGGGTTTCCGGTCTGGGCGTGCGGCGGGGCGGGAGGCGCGGGCTTCGGTGCGGCCTCCTGCGCGCGGTTCAGCAGGGTGA
>NZ_RAWG01000579.1 GCF_003611735.1 Corallococcus sicarius
CTGCGCTGGCATCGCGCTGGGCGAACTCGTGGGAGGCGGGTGGACGCGGGGCTGGGTGCTGTCGCGCTGGCCGGACGCGCCCGCCGCCGCGCTGGAGGGGCTGTCGGGCAACGTGGTGCGCATGGCGGGGACGGCCTCGGGGCTCGCGCTGCTGTGCGCGGTCCTGGCGTGGCGGCCAAAGCTGGGCACGGGGCTGGTGGTGCTCCAGGGCGGGGCGCTCTTCCTGGAGAACGGGCCGCTCTACCAGGTGTCCCCGGCGGAGATTCTTGAGACACCTCCTCCGTTCGTGGAGCGGATCCGCGCGTCCGTGCCCGCGGGGGAGCCCGTGCGGGTGCAGACGGTGGTGAAGGGCTATGGCGCGCCGCCGCTGCCCGGCTACGAGTTCAAGGACCGGCTGAGCCTGGCGCAGATGGTCGTGCTCGCGCCGGACACGCCGGTGTTCTGGGACATCGAGAGCGCGGGCGGCTACCTGCCCGGGGAGAGCGTGCGCGTGCGCCGGCTGCAGGGAAACCTGGGGCGCTGGTTCGGGGAGATTGCGCCCCGCCTGTCCACGCGCTTCACGCTGTCGCGCACGATGGAGCTGACGTCCGGGCTGCCCCCCGGGGCCCGCGTGGCGGCGCAGGATGCGCTCTTCGGGGTGACGCTGTTGGCGCATCCGGACTCGCCCGAGCGGATCCACCTCGCGCGGCCGGAGTGCGTGGCCTCGCCCGACGAGGCCCTGCGGCGGATGAAGGCGCCGGAGTTGCCGCCGCGCGACGTCGCCATCGTGGAGTGCGTGACGCCGCTGCCGCATGAGCCCGCGTCCGGCACGGGGACGGTGCGGGTGGCCCGCGAGTCCCCGGAGCGCTTCAGCGTGGACGTGGAGGCCGCGGCGCCCGCGGTGCTGGTGATCAACGACGCGTATCAGCCCGGCTGGTCCGCGACGCTGGATGGCGAGCCTGTTCCCATCCTCCCCGCCAACGTGGCGGTGCGCGCGGTGGCGGTGCCGGCGGGGCGTCACACGGTGAGCCTGCGCTACCGGACGCCGGGCCTCGTCGCGGGGCTGTGGGTGGGCGTGCTGACGCTGGGCGCGCTGGGCGCCGCGATGGCGGTGTCGCGGCGGCGCGGTTCGCGGGCGGTGCCCGGACGGTGAAAGCAGCACGGCCCGCCCCGGAGGTGCGCGGGAGCGGGCCGTTCGTGTCCGTGCGCTTGCGGGGACTCAGCTCATGCCGTGGGGACGGCGACCCTGGCACGGGACTCCCGCTGGGACGCGGCGAGGGCGGAGCGCTGCAACCACCCGGCGAGCCCCAGCATCGCGAGCCCTGACGTGCGCAGCGTGCGCAGCAGCTCCACGACGTCGTTGGGAGTGCCGGGCAGCACCATCGCGAGCCACTCGCGCGCGTCGTAGACGAGCCACACCGCGCCGGACACGCCCATGGCCCACCACACCCACGCGAGCCGTCCACCGCGCAGCATGTACGCGACGCGCAGGATGGGCGCGACGAGCAGGATGGTCGTCATGTCCGCCAGCGTGGAGGCGAGCGCGATGACCGCGGTGCACGTGGCCGCGAAGCCCCGGCCCAGGTGCCCCATCGCCGTGACGAGCGCCGGTCCGCCAACGGCGAGCGCGCACACCGCCGCGACCGCCCACAGCAACGTCGCGCGGGAGCTGGGCGGAGGCTCCAGCCCTGACTGCCGGTAGGTGCGCGCCAGCAGCACCAGCGCGAACGTGGTGCTCACGTTCGCGAGCACGACGACGACCATGCGCACGGGCAGCAGCGGTGAGTCGACGAACGGCACGCCCGGCACCGCGTGCAGCCAGTAGCTGCGCAGGGCGGTGCTGACGAGTGACAGGAGCGCGCCGAGCGTCAGCAGCCCCCACACGCGCCGCAGGTAGTCGCCCGGCGCGAACGCCAGCGTCGCCGCCAGCGTTCCCGCCACGGCGAGCAGGCCCACGGCCCAGCCCGCCACGTCTCCGGTCAGCGACAGCCGGTGCGCATCCTGGAGGGACGTGGCCACCGCGAGCAGGTGGAGCACCTGGAGCCCCGCGACGGCGCCCAGCCAGGGAGCCACCGACCCGGAGGCGCGGCCCGGGGAAGGGGAGGCGCTCATCGCAACTTCTCCATGGCCGTCGAGAACTCCGTGAGGATGACCTTCGTGTGCAGGGCTCCGATGAACGTGTTGAGCATGGGCTTGAGGCCCTCCAGCAGCTGCGGGAGGTCCTGCAGGCCTACCTGTTCAGGCGGGCGCTTCAGGGTCCGCAGCGAGGCGGTCTGGATGGCCATCTTCGCGGTGAAGCCGCCCAGCAGCGGCTCCAGGTGGCGGATCAACACGTCCTGCCAGCCGGAAGAGGGGGAGGGGGTGGTGG
>NZ_RAWG01000057.1 GCF_003611735.1 Corallococcus sicarius
CCCGCCCCTCCCAGTCCCTGGCCGTGCCCGAGGAGCTTCGCGAGCCCGCGCCCGTCGTGGCGAAGCCGCCCGAGCCCCGGACGAAGCGCGACAAGCGCCGCCGCGCGAGTTGAGGGGCCCGGGTTCCCGCTCCCGGGAAAGACCCGCTAGGCTGGAGGGGCCATGCAGCCGTGCCCCTGTCCCTACTGCCAGACGACGATGCGCAACACCTACGCGCGCGGGCTGACGCGCGACGAGTGTGGTGCGTGCGGCGCGGGCTGGTTCGACGCGGAGGTGCTGGGGGCGGTGGTCGGCGGCCCCACGCTGGACGCCGTGTTCGAGGCGGCGAAGGGCAAGCCCGGACGGTGCAAGGGATGTGAAGCATCGCTCCAGTACGTCCCCGGCTGTCCGTCCTGCGGGCGGCAGGCGCCCACCTGTCCCGGGTGTGGCAGCGCGCCGCTCCCCGCCGTGGACCTGCGGGACGCAGTGGTGGACGTCTGCGTGAAGTGCCGGGGCGTGGCGCTGGACAAGAAGGAGCTGGCCCGGCTGCAGAAGGCGATGACGCCGGAGCCGAAGGCCCCGGAGCCCCGTGAGCCCATCCAGGCGGCGGACTTCGAACACGCATACGACGACCCCCGGGGGATGAGCCTGCTGCCCAAGGTGAGACTGGGCGACGTGCCGTCCTGCACGACGTGCGGCCGGAGGATGGACCCGCGCTACGGGTTCGTCTGGGAGGAGCGGCTGTTCTGTGGGAGCTGCGCGCCGGAAGGCTCCGCGCCCTACACGGATGAGCTGACGAAGGCGCGCCCCAGTGAGACGTTCGACCGCAGGTCCCGGCACCTGAACACCGGCGCCGCCGAGTCCGCCGTCGTCTGGCTGCTGTCGAAGATCTTCAAGTAGCCCCGTGTCATGACGCGTTGTCCGTCACCGCGCCGCGATTCGTGACAGGCGGTCCACGCCTGGCCGGAGCTCGCTCTACACACGGCTCGGGCTGCGCAATGGGGACGTGCTCCAGCGCGTCAACGGGCTGGACCTGGAGGACATGGAGAAGGCGCTCCAGGCCTTCACGCAGTTGCGGGGTGCCCGGCGCATCGAGCTGCAAATTGAACGCGGCGGAGCCCCGGTCCGGAAGGTCTTCGACGTGGAATGAATGCGGGCCATGAATCCAAAAACAAGGGCCCTGTAACCGCGCGCGGAGGGGCTGCGTACCCATCAACACACGCAGCAACCGACCTGATTACGGAGCCATACCATGAGCATCTGGAGCGACGCCGCCCGTGACGCCTACCGCAAGACGCACCGCTTCCCCAACCAGCCGAACGTGAACGGCGGTTCCGGGCCCGTCATCAAGAGGCAGTTGCCGCTGGAGGCCAAGATCAAGCTGGTCACGAAGCTGCTCGGCAAGGACCTCTTCGAGTCCGCGCGTCCCACGTCCGGATCCAAGCTGGGCTGAGCCCCGCCGCTGACGCGGGCTCAGGCCTGCGCCGCCGCCAGCTTCTCCTGCGCGGCCTCCCACCGGGCATAGAGGTCTTCCAGCTCCTCCTTGCCCACGCGGTGCCCGTCCATCAGCGGCTTCGCCCGGGCGAAGTCGTTGTAGAGCACCGGGTCCGCGAGCTGCGCCTCGCGCGCCTTCTGCTCGGTCTCCACCTTCGCGATGCGCTCCTCCAGCTTCGCGATCTCCTTCTTGATGGGGCCCTCCACCACGGAGCGACGCTGGCGCGCCTCGGCCTCCAGCCGCTTGCGCTCCTTCTCCGAAACCGCCGCCGCGCTCCCGGCGCCGCCCTTGCTGTTGGTCGCGCTGGACTCCGCGCCGTCGGCCGCCAGGCGCTGCTGCTCCTGGTGGTAGAGGTACGCGTCCAGGTTGCCCGGGTGTGACGTGAGCTTGCCGTCCGCGACCTCCCAGACGTGCGTGCACAGGCCGTTGATGAAGCTGCGGTTGTGGCTGACGAACAGCAGCGTGCCGCCGTACAGCTTCAGCGCTTCGATCAGCATCTCGGACGAGTCGAGGTCCAGGTGGTTCGTCGGCTCGTCCATCAGCAGGAAGTTGGACGGAACCAGCAGCAGCTTCGCCAGCGCCACGCGCGCGCGTTCGCCACCGCTCAGCACGCCGATGGGCTTCTCCACGTCGTCACCGCTGAAGAGGAACGCGCCCAGCACGCCGCGCACGTAGCTCTCCGGCTTGTCCGCCGCCAGCGGCCGCACCTCTTCGATGATGGTGTTGTGGCGGTCCAGCTTGTCCGCGTGGTGCTGCGCGTAATAGCCCACCACCACGTTGTGCCCCACCGTCACCTTGCCGGTGTCCGGCGCGAGCTCCCCCGCGACCATCTTCAGCAGCGTCGTCTTGCCCGCGCCGTTGGCGCCCACGACGGCGATGCGCTGGCCCCGCTCCAGCCGCGCGTTCAGCCCGTCGTACACGGTGAGCGCGCCGTAGCGCTTGGTGATGCCCTCCATCAGCACCACGTCCCGGCCGCTGCGCTCCACCTCCGGGAAGCGGAACTTCATCGTCTGCCGCTCTTCGAGGACCGCCACCTTCTCCAGCTTGGCCAGCATCTTCGCGCGGCTCTGCGCCTGCTTCGCCTTGGTGGCCTTGGCGCCGAACCGGTCGATGAAGCCCTGCAGCTCCGCGCGGCGCTGCTCCACCTTCTCCGCCTTCGCCTGGAGGAGCACCATCTCCTCGGCGCGCAGGCGCTTGTAGTCCTCGTAGTTGCCCGTGTACTCGCGCACGCCCTCCATCTCCAGCGACACCACCCGGTTGATCTGCCGGTTGAGGAAGTCGCGGTCGTGGGAGATGAGGACCATCGCCTTGTTGGAGCGGCGCAGGAACCCGTCGAACCAGGCGAGCGTCGGCACGTCCAGGTGGTTCGTGGGCTCGTCCAGCAGCAGCAGGTCCGGGTCCTGGAGCAGCAGGCCCGCGAGCGCCGCCCGCATGCGCCAGCCACCCGACAGGGCCTGGGTCGGCTTGGACAGGTCCGCGTCCTTGAAGCCCAGGCCCTTGAGGATGCGCTCGGCGTGGTGCCGGCCGTAGCGGTTCTCGAAGTCGTCCAGCTCCGCGTGGAGGTCCGCCAGCGTCTGGGCCAGCTCCAGCTGCTCCTCCTCGTCCGTGGCGGCCGCCAGGGCCCCTTCGGTTTCCTTGAGGCGGGATTCCAGCGAATCCCGGCCGGGGACGGTGCTCATCACCGCTTCCACGACGGTGCCTTCCGGGAGGCCGGCGATCTCCTGGGGGAGGTAGCCCGCCCGGGCCCGGCGGCTGTACTGGACGGTGCCCCCGTCGGGCTGGGCCGCCCCGGCGATGATCTTCATCAGGGAGGACTTGCCCGTCCCGTTCGCCCCCACGAGTCCCACCCGGTCCCTGGGACCGAGTGTGAAGTTGTCCTCGTCGAAGAGGACCTTCTTTCCGTAGGCGAGGCTGATGTCCTGGGCGATGACGAGGCTCATGGCGGGGGCGGGAGATAACAGCCCGAAGGCCCCACGGGAACGCCTCAGATGCCTGCCCGGCTGCCCAGGGGGCGTATCTCCCCGGTTGGGCATGGCGCGCCGCTTGCCTATACTCCCGCCACCCATGGCCGCCCCCTGCCCCCATTGCGGAAGTACCGAAGGTCAAGATCACCTGTGCGCGGCGCAGAGCCTTCAGCTCCTGGGGCAGGTGCTGGACGGGCGCTACAAGATCGAGAGCGTGCTCGGCCAGGGCGGCATGGGCATGGTGTTCCGGGCCACCCAGACCTCCGTCCAGCGGCCGGTCGCGGTGAAGACGCTCAACCCGTCGCTCGCCGCGGCGCCCCAGTTCTTCGAGCGCTTCCGCCGCGAGGCGGAGATCGCCAGCCGGCTGCGCCACCCGAACGTCATCACCATCTTCGACTTCGGCCGCGCCGCGGACGGCACCTGCTACTACGTGATGGAGCTGCTCAAGGGCGAGAGCCTCAAGGAGCTCGTCAAGCGCGAGGGGCCGATGACGCTCCGCCGCGCGGTGAACCTGATGGAGCAGGCCACGCTGGGGCTTGCGCACGCGCACGACGAGGGCTGCGTCCACCGCGACCTCAAGCCGCACAACATCATGGTCCAGGCGCTCGACGGGCGGGACTTCGTCAAGGTGCTGGACTTCGGCCTCGTGAAGGCGCTGGAGCAGGACGAGGAGGAGCAGCTCACCTCCACCGGCCAGGTGCTGGGCACCCCGCAGTACATGCCGCCCGAGCAGGCCGGCGGCGAGTCCGTGGATCAGCGCTCGGACCTCTACTCCATGGCGGGGGTGCTCTACTTCTGCCTCACCGGCAGCTCGCCCTACGGCGCGAACACGGTGCGCAAGGCGCTGACCGCCGCGCTCACGCAGCCGGTGCCGCCGGTGAACAGCAAGCGCCAGGGCGCGCCCGTGCCGCCGGAATTGGACGCGTTCTTCGCCAAGGCGCTCTCCGCGGAGAAGGAAGACCGCTTCCAGAACGCGCAGGAGTTCATCGACGCGCTGCTGGATTCAGTGCAGGACCTGTCGCCCGAGGAGCTGGACGCACGCCCCACGGGTGGAGCGGCCGGCGCCGAGCGTGGCACGGGCAGCCGCAGCCGTCCGGGCGCGGGCGGCTCCGGGAGTCGCGCGGGTTCGGGCAGCAAGCTGGGCTCCGGCAGCCGCGCGGGCCGAGCGCCCGGGCCGGGCACGGGCGCCAGCGCGCGCTCCGCGTCGCGCGTGGGCATGGCTCCGCCCCGGGGCACCACTCCGGCGGGTTCGCAGGCCGCGCCCCGGGCCTCCAGCATCGGCAGCCCCCCGCTCTCTCCGGCCAACCGCGCGCGTGCCTCCGCGGCTCGCGCGGAGCCGGTCGCTCCCCCGCCGCCCCCGGGCATGTCCGCGGGCAAGAAGGTGGCCCTCCTCGCCGTACCGTTGGTGCTGCTGGGCGCGGGCGTGGCGGTGGTGATGTCGCGTGGTGGGGGCGAGACGCCTCCGGCCCCCGTGGTGATGACGCCTCCGAAGGCGCCGGTCGCCGCGCCGCCGTCGCGCGTGCAGGACGAGCCGCCCGCGACTGCGCCCCCGCAGGCGCTTCCGCAGGACGTGACGGTGGAGTTCGTCTCCACGCCGCCCGGTGCGGCCATCTTCGACGGGGATGCCCAGATTGGCACCACACCCACGAAGCTGATGCTGCCGCGCGCGAAGAGCACGGTGCTGCGCTTCAAGCTCGCGGGCCACCAGGACATGGAGCGGACGCTGAACTACAGCCGGAGCGCGGACACGACGGCCCAGCGCGTGGAAGTGCGGCTGGATCCGGTGCGCACCGCGCCGTCACGGCCCTCGAAGCCCTCGAAGCCCTCCAATGGCTCCGACCCGGGCATCGGCGTCTTCGAATAGGGCCGCGGGTTCGATTGCCGCCGCTCCCAAGCAGAGCAACCCACTGCTCGCAAGCGCGTTCCCGCTGAACACGCCTGCTCAAGCAGGCCTGCCGAGGCGATACGGACTGCCCCCGGTAGAGCCGCGCGCACGTGGAGGGAGGTGTTCGAGGCCAGCACGGGCAACCGGGCCAGCACGCTCGGACGCGGGTGACGTCAGAGGTGCTCGCGGATGGCCTGGTACCAGCGCTCCGCCATCTTCTCCTCACCGATGAGATTCGGATGGACCCCGTCATACGTGTCCGTTGAGGGGGTGAAGCCAGTCCACTGGTCCACCACGTAGACAGGCGAGTCCTCCGTGCTCTTGGCCGCGGCCAGCAAGGGCATGCGCTGGTTGAGGGACTGGAGTTTCAGCGCCAGCATGGCGCCCGCGGTGGGGATGACCTGGGCCAGGAACACCTTCACCCGTGGGTTCACCACGCGCAGCCGGTCGATGATCTGCTCCAGCTCCAACACGGTGCTGTCCTCTGTCTGGTTATGATACGTGTCGTTGGTGCCCAGGTGGATGAGTACCAGGTCGGGTTGTGTGCTCGCGGCCCAGTTGGAGATGTTCGCGAGCACCTGATCCGTCCGCCAACTCCAGTGGCCCTCATGGTCGCTGTCGAACCCGCCCGAGGAGCAGGTGTTCGCCCCCAGATAGCCCGTCGACAGGGTGCCCACGAAGTCCGCCCTGTTGTCCCTCGCGGTCATCTTCCGCCAGAGCTGGCACCGGTAGCTGGCGTGCCCTGCCGCCCCCTGGGTGATGGAGTCGCCCAGCGGCATCACCTTCTTCGGCGCCAGCGCCTTCGGCGACAGCGCGGCGACACCCGCCTCCTGCGTGCCCAGCGCCTCCAGCGCTTCGCCTTCCAGGGGGCCGCCGCAGCCGAGCAGCGCCACACCCAGCGCGCCCCACACCTGACTCCTCATCCGATGCATCAGAAGCCCCCTCCAGGATGTCCTGTTCATGAATCCCATCAAATCCACAAGCGCAACCGAGCCTGTTTCATTGGAAGATCGTCATCCACGACCCAGACAGGGATGTGGAATGGAAGCCACTCCGCAAGCCCCTGCTTCTCGCGGCGTTGGTCCCGGGCGTTGCTCTCGCATCGCGGTACACGCCTTTGTCGTACGGGGTGAACATCCAGCCACCGCACGTCAGCACGGTGGACAAGCTCCGGCGGACCGCGCGGATGTTCCCCGCGCGCTGGACAGCCAGGCGCGGCTCACAAGGCATCCTTAGGGAGCCGTAGCGGCGAGCGTGGACGGGTCCCCGCCCGCGGGCATCACCTCTTCCAGCGTCGTCGCCATGGTGAAGCCATCATGGTAGAGCGAAGCTGTCTGCGCGATGGTCGCATCCCGGTAGTAGCCAAGCTGGATGTAGCCCGCCGTGTCCGGGTAGCGCGTGGCGATGTTGCGCTTCGGCACCACCAGCTGGCCGTTGTAGTACAGCTCGACGAAGCCGACATTCGGGTCGGGCGACCACTTCACGTGCATCACGAAGTCGTTCCACTGGTCCCGGTGCACCGGCGCCTGCCATAGAACCTCGCCCGAGCTTCCTCCGATGCGCATGTTCATCGTGTCGTTGACGACGAAGAACTCGAGCGGCGGGGAGCCACAGCAGCCGTCATGGTGCCATTGCGTGAACACCTGCCACCGGGGTGAGCTGGGGAAGTCCTGGGGAAACAGGGTGCTCCACTTGTAGTAGTACTCGGAGTCGACCGGCTCATAGGTGCCGTGGAACAGCTCGTTGCGGTTGCCGCTGGCGTTGACGGGGTCGTCTCCCTGCTGGACGGTCACCTTCAGCGCCTTGTTCCCGTCACGGACAAGGTCGCCCACCACCTGCATGCGGTCCGGGGCAACAAACCAGGCCTCGGTGTACTGAGACAGGTCGCCGGTCTCGAAGTCTCCCTTCCAGACGACGGATGCCTGGGCCGCCAAGGGCACCAATAGCGCAAGGGGCGCAAGTTTCAGGAGTCGAAGCATCTGGGTCCTTTTGTCCGGGGGTTGAGGAGGACAGACACAGGAGACCCGCCCGTACTTCCCGCCGGCTTGCGCGCGTGGCGGCATCCCCAGGCATGCGACTCAGCGCTCGTGCCGCCGGCGCCCTGAGGGGACGTCGTCGTCCGCCGTCAGAGATTGCTCTCGTCGGTGTCGGGGTCGAGGCGGACGAGATAGGGCGGGACGGTCCACTTCATGGCCTGTTCGACATCCCCCTCCCGGCTCTTGCCCAAGAGCATGACGCGGGCGAGCGCCATGCCGCTGATCAGGCCCTTGTTCTTGAGGATGGCCTTGCGGAACTCGTCGAGGGTGTCCTGAAGGTGGGTGGTGTTGGGGCGCGACGCGATCAGCGCGTTCAGCATGCCCGCGGCGAGCATTCCCTTTTCGACCAGCGCGGAGAGCGCCTCCATGTACCCGTCGTATTCCTCCTTCGTGAGCAGGGGCCGGCGGCGGATCCGCTTGAGGAAGCGGAGCTTCGGGATCATCGGATCGGACTGATCGCGCAGCAGGCTGCCCATGAGCGGCACCTCACCGTCCGGGTCGTTGTGGAAATAGGTCTGGGTGAGGTCCATGTCCCCCAGGGAGATGTCGACATCCATGTGGATGCCTCCCACGAAGTTGAGGTACAGGAGCCGCGCGAGGTCGGAGAAGTATTTGACCTCATCCCAGTTGCGCATCAGCGCGGCGCCCCCGACGAGGGTCGCGAGCTCCGAGAGCCAGTTGCTGGAGTCATCGAGCTTTTCGATGGGGACCACCCGGAAGCCCGCCAGCTCCAACCTGCGCCGTTGGTTGGCGCGCGTCGGCCGCTTGTCCACGGGCTTCGGAGGCCGCTTCGAGAAGATGAAGATGCCCTCGCTCTTCTTGATCTCTCCGTCGAGATGACCGTCCAGCACCCGCTCGACTTCGGCGGAGTACCACAGGTAGCAGGTCCAACCCGCCTGCCTGGCCCGTGCGCCGTCGGAGACCAGGTCGTCGACGACCGCTGGGCTCATCGGTCCGCCCGTCCAGAAGCGATGGATGTTCTTCGGGATGGCGTGCTTCGTCCCCATGGGCGACTTGAGGAGCCGCGAGATGATCAGCGCCTCGTCCGATTGGCTTGGATTCCAATACGTCCGGTCCTCCGTGCCGCTCAGGATGCCGCGACGCGGCGTCGACGACACCTTCGTCAGCGTGGTCGAGGAGCTGTTGGAGCGGAGCGACCGCTTGATATCGAAGAGGGGAATGGTCGTCTCGCCGACGGGCGGTCCCGAGGCGCCGTGAGTCAGGCAGCTCCCCATCGAGCAGAAGGCGCACGTGTCGCGCACCCACTCGCGCAGCAGCGCCTCGCTTCGATGCCCGGGGTCGCAACAGATTCCCAGATCACAGAACGTACACATGGTCCGCGCCCTCGTGCGGTGGTCGAGCGGTGGACTCTCGCACTTCACGCCCAGGATGGAAGCCCCCACGCGAAGCGGCGCAGGTCCCCTCCGGTGGGGGCCCGCGAGGGTGCGATGAAGCCCGAGCAGGCCATCCGGTTCGGTGAGCAGTGCCCGGGAATCCCGTCGCATCCGCATCGAAGAACCACGGGCCATCCCCCTACCGGTAGTCCACGTGCAGGGCCGGGACGTAGTTGATGGAGCCGCCCGTCTGCTCGAGGCTGCAGTAGCTCGTGACCTGGTTCTGGTTGTCCCAGTTCTGCCCGCCCCAGCTCGGCACGCGGTCCGTGATGGGGGACTGCCCCACGTAGAGGCCGTTCGAGGGCCAGGTCCCGCTCGCCCAGTTCTTCACGACCGTCGTCACGTCCCAGGCCTGCGCGCCGCCGGCCGTCGGCGCCGGCAGCCACCACGAGCCTGCCGTGTAGACCTGCGGCAGCGTGTTGAAGGTCACCGTGGACGGGCTCCAGGGCCCGGCGAGCGCCCGGACCAGGTAGTGCGCGTCGGACACGGGGTGTGGGGCGAGGGCACAGGGGTACATCACGAGCGCCGCCACGAGCACGTTCCTCCCCGAGAGCGCCGCCGTGTCGAACCGGAGCGCCGAGCCACCACAGTTGTGGAAGAGGGCCTGCCCGCCCGGGCCGATGGTCCAGGTGAAGAAGCAGCCCACATCATTCGGTCCGGAGGGCAGGGTCACGTTCTGGTTGGAGAGCAGCGCGGTGCTCTCCATCACGGTGGCGTCACCGGTGGTGCGCAGCACGGCGCGGGTCGCGGTGGTGAACGAGACTCCGTTGGAGGGCGCGGAGCTCGTCGTCCCCTTCACCGCGCGCACGCGCATCCAATAGGCCGTCGCGGGCGTGAGGCCGCTCACGCTCGTCATGGTCATGTTGGCGCCGAGGCGGAAGGCCTCGGTGAAGGGCCCCGCCGCCCCGGTGGCGTACTCCACGGAGTACCCCGTCTCGTCCTGGGCCACGTCGGTCCAGGCGAGGCTCACGCTCGTGGCGGAGGTGACCGTCGCGGTGAGCCCGGTGGGCGTGGCGATGACGACAGGCGGCACCGTCGTCGCCGAGACTGGCGCCGTGTAGCCCGAGGGCGACCACGGCGGCCCGGAGGGCGTGGGGGCGAAGAGGGGCAGCGTGCGGAACCGGTAGTGGTAGGGGGTGCCCGGCACGAGGCCCGTGTCATCCCACGTACCGTTGGGCGGCCCGCCGAAGACGAAGTTGCCCAAGCGGGCCACCTCGGCCCAGGGGCCGGTGGCGGACGGCGCGCGCTCGATTGCGACGCCGCCGCAGATGTTCCAGGTCCAGCCGAGCCGGAGCGAGGTCTGCGACAGCGCGGAAGCCGACGTGCCCTCCGTGGCCGGGCAGAGCGTGGCGATGACGATGGGGCCGTTGTAGACGGAGACCTGCACCCAGGCGGAGGCGCCCGCGACACCCACGGCCCGCACGCGGTAGTTGTTGGTGCCGAAGACCGGGCTCTCGTGTACCCAGCCGGTCGAACCCGCGGGGAGCGTGACTGTCGAGCCCCAGGGGATGAACTCGCTGGAGTACTGCACCTCGTAGGCGGTCTCGTCGGTCGCGGCGTCGGTCCAGGAGAGCCGCGCCACGCCGGCGGACGCCACCACCTCCTGCACGCCGGTGAGGCCGGTCGGCGCGCTGGGCGGCACCGCCGCGGCCGTGCTCACACCCACGACGGAGGTGAACGCCGACGCGCTGGCGCCATTCACCGCGCGCACCCGGTAGAAGTAGGTGCTCCCGGTGGCGAGGCCCATATCGCCGTAGCCCAGGGCCGAGGCAGGTGGGCTCGCGATGAGCGCGAAGGGCCCGCCGCTCGCAACGGAGCGCTCGACCTCGAAGCCGGTGAAGGCTCCGGACGGCGGCATCCAGGTGAGCTCCACGCCCTGGGAGCTCGTGGCCCGCGCGACGAGGTTCGTGGGCGCGGATGGCGCTGCCACGCCGCCGCCGTCTCCTCCTCCGCCGTCTCGTCCACCCCCGTCGCCGCCGCCTGCTCCACCACCGTCTCCTCCGTCCCCGGCGACTCCCTGGCCGCCGTCTGCTTCTCCATCGCCGGCCCCGTCGGTGGGCCCGCCACCGCACGCGGCAAGCGCCGCGAGCGAGACCAGGAGGAGTGCACAGCAGGTGCGGGGCGAGGCGCGAGGCATGGAGACTCCGATTGAGAGGAACATCGAGGCCGACTATTCCCCTGGCCCGCGGCACGGGGGAGGTGCACTCGCGACAAGTCGGCTGGGCCACCCCTGAGCGGGGGTAGGCGGCTGGCTCACCTTCACTTCACCGCGAGCGAAGCGGCCGCCCGCGACGTATCGTGTGGCCACGCCGCCAGCGACCGGAGCAGCCGTGGCCCCCGGCATCCCCACCATCACCCTCGACCCGCGCTCCAACCGCCCGGTCTACCTGCAGATTGCGCATGCGCTCATGTCCGAGATTCACCGCGGCCGGTTCCGGCCCGGCGACGCGCTCCCGGGCTACCGCACGCTCGCGCAGGGACTGGGCGTGTCCCGCAACACGGTGATGGCCGCGTACCGCGAGCTCGCCGACGAGGGATGGCTGGTGGCGGCGCCGGGCGAGGGCAGCACCGTCGCACCCACGCCGCCGCGGCGCCTTCCGGGCGCCTCCGAGACTCCGCCCGGGCCCGCGGCGGAGCTCACGGGCGCCGGCATGGGCTTCGACCTCCGCCGGCCCCTGGACCCCGCGGTGCCCGACGCCGCCCGCAATCTGCTCCGCGTCGCCACCGGCAACCCCGACCCGCGCCTCCTGCCTGGCGCCGCGCTCGCGCGGGCCTACCGCCGCGCGCTCACCGTGAACCCGCGCGGCACGCTCGCGGTGGACGACCCGCAGGGCCACCCCACCCTGCGCGAGGCGCTCGCGCGCACGCTGCGCGCGGCCCGCGGCGTCGCCGCCGCGCCGGAGCGCCTGGTGGTCACCCGCGGCGGGCAGCTGCCGCTGGCCCTCGTTGCCCACGCCCTGCTCGGGCCGGGCGACGCGGTGGCGGTCGAGGCGCTCGGCGCGCGGGACGCGTGGGAGGCCTGCGCCCGCGCCGGCGCGCGCTGCCTGCCGGTGCCGGTGGACGCGCAGGGGCTCGACGTGGACACCCTCGAGCGGCTCCTCTCGACGGAGCGGCTGCGCGCGGTGCTCACCACCCCGGTGCGCCAGTACCCCTCGGTGGTCGCGCTCTCGCCGGAGCGCCGGGCGCGGCTGCTCGCCCTCGCGGCGCGCCACCGGTTCGCCGTGCTGGAGTCCGAGCACGACGCCGAGTTCCAGTTCGAAGGAGCGCTGCCCCCGCCGCTCGCCGCGGAGGACCGCGCGGGCGTGGTGGTGCTGGTGGGCTCCCTCTCGAAAATCTTCAGCCCCGGGCTCCGCCTCGGCTTCGTCCACGCGCCCGCGCCGCTCGTGGCGCAGCTGCGCTCCGCCCGCGACGCGCTCGACCGCCACGGTGACCCCGCGCTCGAGCGGGCGATGGCGGAGCTCCTCGAGGACGGCGAGATCGAGCGCCACCTCAACCGCATGCACCCCATCTACCGCCACCGTCGCGACGTGCTCGCGAACGCGCTCTCGGAGCACCTCGGCGCCGCGCTCACCTTCGACCCGCCCACGGGCGGCCTCGCCCTGTGGGCCCGCACGCGAGAGGGGCTGGACGTGGACGCCTGGGCGCGGCGCGGCCTCGAGCGCGGGGTCGCCTTCCAGGCCGGCCGGCAGTTCGCCTTCGACGGCGGCGCCGTCCCGGGGCTGCGCATCGGGTTCTCCAACTACGGCGACGCGGAGCTGGTCGAGGTCGCGCGGCGGATGGCCGAAGCCCTCCCGGAGGGGCAATGACGGTGGAGCTGCAGCCGCTGGACGGGCGCGTCGTGCTCAAGGGACTGCTCGGGGAGGGCGGGATGGGCCAGGTCCACCGCGCCTTCGACTCCACGCTCGAGCGCGCGGTGGCGGTGAAGTTCCTGCGCGGCGACGACCCGCGCGAGACCGAGCGGCTCGTCCTCGAGGCGCGGCTGCAGGCGCGAGTGGAGCATGAGAACGTGGTCCGTGTGCACGCGGTCGGCTCGCTGGAGGGCCGCGCGTGCCTCGTGCTCCAGCTCGTCGAGGGCAAGACGCTCGCGGACCTCGCCGCGGGCCTCACGCTCGCCACCCGGGTCGAGCTGGTGCGCCAGGCGGCCCTCGGGCTCGACGCCGCCCATCGCCAGGGGCTCGTGCACCGCGACGTGAAGCCCGACAACGTGCTGGTGGAGGAAGGGCCGGGCGTGCCGCTGGCGAGGCTCGGTGACTTCGGCCTCGCCCGCGGCGAGGAGGGCGGGCTCACCCACTCCGGCTTTCCGGCGGGCACGCTCGAGTACATGGCGCCCGAGCAGCTCGCCAGCGCGGGCCCGGTGGACTTCCGCGCCGACGTCTATGCGCTCGGCGCCACCCTCTACGCGGTGCTCGCCGGGCACCCGCCGTTCCACGGGCTCGCCGAGGCGTCGGGGCGCTCCGAGCCGGCGATCCTGCTCCGCCGCATCCTCGCCGATGAGCCGCCGGCCCTCGGCGCCGCGGTCCCCCGCGAGCTGGCGCTCGTGGCCGCGTGGGCGATGCAGAGGGAACCGGCCGCGCGCTACCCCTCGGCGCTCGCGTTCGCCGAGGACCTCGGCCGCTTCCAGCGCAGCGAGCCGGTGCTGGCGCGGCCGCCGACGCTCGCCTACCGCGCCACGAAGTGGGCGCGGCGCAACCCGGTGGCGGCGCGCGCCGCCGCCGTGGCGGCGGCGGCGGTGGTGCTCGGCCTGGCGTGGGCCGCGTTCGCCGAGCGGCGGGCGGGCCTGGACGCGCTCGAGGCCGCGCGGCTGGGCGCCGAGGCGCAGCGCATGGAGAACGCGATGCGCATCGCGCACCTGTCGCCCGCGCACGACCTCTCGCCGGTGTACGCGGCCATCCGCTCCTCCGTGGACGCGCTGCGGCGCGCGGACGGCAGCGCCGGAGCGGCCGCGCGGGCCTTCGCCATCGGCCGCGGCCTCCAGCTCCTCCATGACGCCGACCCGGCCCGCGAGGCGCTCGAGCGGGCGTGGACGCTCGGGTTCCATCACCCCGAGGCGGCGCTCGCGCTCGGCCTGCTGGACGGCGAGCGCTACGCGCGCGAGCGCGCTCAGCTGCCGCGCATCGACGACCCGAAGCGGAAGGAGGGCCGGATTGCAGCGCTCCGGGCGCGCTTCCGCGAGCCCGCCGTGGCGCGCCTGCGGCTCGTCCCCGCCGCGACCGGCGCCGACCGCGACCTCCTCGAGGCCCGCATCGCGCTCGTGGAGGAGCGCCATGCCGACGCCGCCGCGCTCGCCCGGAGGGCGCGCGAGGCCGGGGCCGACCCGCTCGAGGCGAGCACACTCGAGGGCGAGGCCTGGCTGCGCCGCTCCCTCGAGGTCTACGAGACGCGAGACCTTGACGGGACGCTCACGCCCCTCGCCGAGGCCCTCCCGGCGCTCCGGCGCGCGGCGGAGATAGGACGCAGCGCCCCCCGCCCCCGCCTCCTGCTCGCCCAGGCGCTCATGCACGAGGGCATGGTCCGCCAGCAGCGCGAGCCGGTCCGCGCCGACCGCTTCGACCCGGCGCTCGCGGTCCTCGCCGAGGGGCTCGCCCTGGACCCGAAGGACCCGGACCTGCTGGTCGTGCGCTCCGAGATTTTCGCGGAGAAGGGGCGGCTCGCACGCATGCTCGGCACCGACCCGGGCCCGAGCCTCCTCGCCGCGGTCACCTCCGCCGACGCCGCGACGCGGGCCGCGCCTTCGAACCGCTCCGCATGGGAGCGGCTCGCCTGGGCCTGCCTCAATTACGCGCGCGAGCTGCGTGATGCCCATTACGAGGTGGGCTGGGCCTGGGAGAAGGGCATCGCGGCGGCGACGCGCGCGGGCGAGCTCTCTGCCGAGTCGAGCGTCCCGCCCTCGCTGCTCTCGCAGATGTACGCGGACCGCGCCGAGACCACCGGCATCCGCGGCGGCGACTCGACCGGGGACATCGAGGCGGCGCTCGTCGCGGCGCGCCGGGTGGCGGAGATTGGAGACCGCCCCATCGTATCGCGCATCATGCTCGCCCAGGCCATACGCCAGGACGCCACCCGGCGCTGGTCCGCCGGCGAGGCGGCCGACGCGCGCTATGCGGAGGCGGTCCACATCATCGGCGAGGCCTTCTCGAGGGGGGAGGGCCAGTCGGCGCTCGCCGGCTTCGGCGTGCAGATCGCGGTCCTCTGGGCCGAGTCCGTGCTCCTCGAGGGACGGGGGCCCGACGACGCGCTGGCCGCGGTGGCTCCCTGGGCCGCGACGCTGCGGACGCGCGTCGACACCGACATCGTCGCCGCCGCCCAGCTCGCCGAGCTCGAGGTGCTCGAGGTCCAGGCCGCGGTGCTGGCGGGACGGGACCCCGGGCCCGAGTTCGCCCGGGCCAGGCCGCTGCTTGAGAAGGTGGTGAAGGCCGGGGTCTACCCGGCGATGCGGGGCCGGATGGCGGAGGTCGAGCTGCACCGCGCGGCGTGGCTGGCGGGCCGCGGGCTCGACCCCCTCCCGGCCCTCACCGCCGCGGACCGGTACGCGCAGCTCATGAAGGCCGAGGATGCGAGCAGCCCCGACGGCTGGCGCCTGGAGACGGAGGTCGTGCTCGCGCGGCCCTCGCCGCTGGCGGCCGACCTCGCCCGGGCGCGCGCCGCCATCGACAAGTCCCTGACCTTCACGCCGGAGGACCCGCGCCTCCTCGCCCTCCGCGGCCACGTGCTCGCCGCGTCGGGGGACCTCGCGGGCGCACGCGCCGCACTCGAGCAGGCCCGGACGCGGAACGGCCGTCTGGCGTGGGTCAAGTCGCTGCAGGCCAGGTTGCATTAGCGCGTCTCGGGGGGTGGCCCCGCCTTCACGGCCTTGGCGTTGCTGCGCAGGTGCGTGCCCGCGCTGTTGCCCGTCGGCGGCATGGAGATGGGGAGACGCATGTCCCCCGTCTCGCCCTGCTTCTCCAGCCAGTCCGCGGGCACCCACGTCCGCTTCGTGTCCTTGCCCGACACCTGGCTGCTTCCTCCGCACCTCCGCTGCTCCTGCCGGGGCCTCGCGGGGACGGGAGGAGGAAATGAAGAAGCGGGCAGCCCTGTCGCCAGGGCCGCCCGCGCGGCACACGGATGAAGTCGAGTCCAGGCTAGTCGCCGGCCTGCTTGAAGATGAACGGGTAGGTGACGATCACGGAGCCGCCACCCTTGGGCTCGGGGAACTTCCAGATGCGCACGCGGCCCGCGACGCAGGTCTCCAGGTCCGAGTTGCCCGCCGTGGACTGCGCGACGTTGGACGTGGCCACCGAGCCCGTGGCGCTGATGATGAACTTCACTGAGACCTTGCCGCCCAGCTTCGGGAAGCGGTTGAGAAGGCTCTCGTAGCAGTAGCGGATCTGCCCGCGGTTGCGCTGGATGACCTGGCGGATGAGCTCCTTGTCCAGCGAGCCCATGACCTCCAGGACGGAGGACGTGATGCCCACGTCCACGCTCTGCTTGCCGCCGAGCGTGCCCACGCCCGTGCCGTAGCCGCCGCTGCCGCCGCCACGGCCCTTGGTGCCAATGCCGCCGATGCCGATGCTGTCACCGGTACCGCCGCCACCGCCGCTGCCGCGCAGACCCATGCCGCCGAAGCCGCCCGCGTTGCCCACCTTGGCGCTGAACACGTTGCCCATGGCGCTCTTGAGCTCACCGCCCAGGCCGGACTTGCCGAAGATGTTGGAGATGCCGCCCTTGCCGCCGCCGAAGATCTTCGCGGTGAGGGCGCGCGCCTCGTCCTTCCTGTTCAGGTCGCCCTTGGACACGGTGCGGTTGTTGGCCTTGAGCGCGTCCTTCTTGCCCATCTGCCCTTCGTCAGCGCGCGTCTTCTGGGCCATCTCGCCCGACTTCTTCTCCCTCTGCTGGTTGAGCTTCTCCAGGAACTTGTTCTTCTGGGTCTCGGGGGCCTTGATGATCAGCTTGGCGATGCGCGCGTCGTTGCCCGCGAGCTCGTCCGCGTACTCATCCCCTTCCCCGCTGCTGTTCATCGAGTGGATGACGAACGCGGTGGCGATGAAGAACATCACCAGGAAGATGTTGAGCGCCGTGTAGTCGAGGTTCTCGCCCACGGGCACGACCACGCGCTTGGGCATCGACTGGAGCTGCGCCTCCAGCGTGAGGCCGCCCAGGTCCACCCAGAAGAAGTCGTCGGCCTCCAGCGTGACGGCGTAGGACTCGCCCTCATTGGAGGCCTTGCCCGACTCGATGACCGCTTCCAGGTCGAGCGTTTCGCCCTTGCGGGTCAGCTCGCCCTTCATCTTGCGCGCGAAGCGCACGGAGAAGGTCTGTCCGTCGGTGCGCAGCACTTCGAAGGAGGGACCGCCCAGCCTGGCGTCGTCCATCACGAAGTCCACGCCCTTGGCGCTGCCGACCGTGAAGCCCTTCTTCGCGCCCGGGGGCACGAAGAACTCGCCCACGCGCTGATCACCCCAGAGCAGGCGCAGCGACACGCCCAGCGGACCGTTGGACTTGGTGCGGCGCACGGTGCGCACGCGCGGCGCGGCCTCCTCGTCCTCGGAAGGGGCTTCCGGAGCCTCCTCGGGTGCCTTGGCGGCGGGCGCCACGACCTTGTTCTTCTGCGTGGGCGCGACCGACGCCGCCATCGCGGCGGCGGCGGCCAGGTTCACCGCGGCCACGGCGGCCGGGCTCTCCAGGCGGATGGTGGTGCCGCCCACGCGGACCTCGTCACCGAAGGAGATCTGCCCCTTGTTGACGCGCTTGCCGTTGACGTAGGTGCCTTCGACGCTGCCCATGTCGATGATGGACATGGAGCCGTCGCCCGCGACCTCGATGACGGAGTGGATGCGGCTGACCTTGTCGTCCTCCAGGCACAGGTGCGCGGAGGAAAGACGACCAATCTTGATGATGTCGCGCTCGTAGTCCTTGGAGGCGACCAGCGTGTCGCCCTTGAAGACCTTGAGTGTCAGGGGTACGGCCATGAAGGGGGCTCCCGGTTCGCTCTCGCGCTCGTTGGACAACGGGGCTGGCGGAAGGTTCCCGCCGGCAATTCGTGGGGAATTACAGCTCACCCACGGACTGCATGACCTTGTCTCGAAGTCTTCGCGGATGCGGATGAGGTTGGAGTGCTTCGCGGACTTGCGAGCTTCGACGTACTCACCATCCGGCTTCGTGAGGTCACCTTCGATGGTGTCGTCCTCGAAGTCGACGTTGGTCGTCTTCTGCATCCGGGCGCCACCACCTTCACCGCCGCCCTGCGCCTTGCCGCCCTCGTCCTGGGCGAAGGCCGGAACCACCGACAGCGTCACGCACAACGTATCGGCGGAACTGGCGGCCACTTTCACCTCGGCGTCCGGTAGCCCCTCTGTGCGGGCCTCGCGCAGTTGCCAGGGGCAAGGGGACCGTGGGCAACCCCAGGTGCCTCAAAACCTCCTTGACGCCGCGGCCTTTCAGCACCGCCAGTACCCTCCGCCGCCTGCCGCTGCCAGGACAGGTGCAGACGTCGAAGTCGAAACCGCGCTTCAGCAGCGTCGCCCAGTCCCACCGCTCAACGCATAGGGCGAAGAGAAGGCCTGTTGAGGGTGAGGGCGGGTGCAGAGGTGCCGAGGAGGGATGCTGACGGGTGCCGCCGAGCTGTGCGCCAGGCCGGGGGAGAAGCCGTGCAGCCCTCGCCCGAGCTGGGGATGTACCCGGAGCGCTACCGCGTGCAGGGCTTTCCCTCCAAGGAACAGCTCCATCGCTGGAAGGCCGACCCGACGGCCATGGACGTGCCCTGACGCGGAACTGTCCTTGTCAGTAGGGGGCGCAGACGATGCCGAAGCAGTCGCCCGCGTCATTGTTCCGCGCGACGTTCCCGCCCCCGTTGAATGCCGTTGGCGCATGGATGCCCCAGCCGGTGTTGCCCAGCGCGACGTTGTTGATCAACGTGGGCGTGCTGGGAGCCAGGACCCGGAGGCCATCGCCGTCATTGGCCAGGAATTGGTTGCCACGGACAATGCCTGTCAGCCTGAAGGGGATCTCATGTGGGAGGTCGGACAGGGTCAATCCTCCTGCGTTGTCATAGAAGGTATTGCCGTCCATGTAGATGTTCGTCGGCGCGACATGGAGACCCGCACCATTGTTGACGGCCAGCGAGTTGATCATCGAGAACCTAAACAGATGCCACACCGAAGCGGGCGCAGGCGCGGGCGCGGGTGCGAACGCGGTGTTGTTCGCGATGAGCGAGTTCTCGAACCGCAGATCGCCGCAGGTGCGGGGCCCGCCGATGTCGACCTGCATCAGGGCCACGGAGGCGTTCCATGCGAGCGTGCTCGACCTGAAGCGAACGATGCCGTTGCGGCAATGGAGGACGTTTTCGTTCGACGTGAAGGTGGAGTCGAGCACGTCAACTTGATGGAAGTCCGCGGTCATCGCGGTCCCGTTGTGGGTAAAGACCGAAGACCTCACGTCGAAGGAGCCAAAGGACGAAGCGAACTCGTTGGACAGCCCTCTGGCGTTCCCGCTCAGGCGGCACTCCGTGATGAGGAAGTTCGTAAAGACGCGGTTGTGGACGGCATCTCCGTTATCGAGGAGCGCGAGTTTGTGCAGCCGCAGGTTCGCCGCGATTGAACTCAGGGGAGTAATCACTCCAAAGCCGAAGCCCTGAACCGTGCCGTTGCGCACCATGCTGCTGAAATCGACCGCGATGCCTTCCGAGTTCTGATTCGCCGGGCCGGTGCGGCGCACGGTATGGCCGCCAAGGTCGAGGACGATGCCTTCACCGGCGATCCGGAGCGCGAAGGGAGCTGTCCCCGGGCAGTTGAGATCGTGCGTGAGTTTCGTGTGCTGGGTGAGGGTGTCACCGCACTGGACGCCGCCGCCCCCCAGGTTGAAGGCAACCGGGGCCTCCGCATCGAAACGCACCGCATCGCTGGCCTGGGCGGCGGGCGCCCCCGCGAGCGTTGTAGCCATGGCCAAGGCGACGAGGAAATCGCAAGTCTTCCGCATGTTGCCTCCCGGGCTGGAGGTATCCGGCCCCAGGCAGGCAGGCTAAACACTGCGCTCCCGTTGGCTTCCCTCCCGGAGGTGGCAGCGCGATGCACTGCAGGTGACAACCCGCCAGCACCGTCGTGTCAGGCTCCTTCATGATCGCACTGCCGGAGCGTGGCGCGATGTCGGGCCTGCCCCCTAGTGGAGTGTCCATGAAGTTTTTGGACATAGTCGGCGATACCGCGCCCTGCGGTCATCCAGTTCACCTCGCCGGGCCGATAGGTGACGATGGCCAAGCCGATGTGCGGGTGCGGTCGCACGTCGACCCGTGTCCCGGGCTGAACACTGCGGGCCCCCTCTGGTTGAGGAAGATGAAGGGCCCGACCATCCGCCGCCGGGCCGAGGGCCGCGCCCGCCGCACCGCGAACCCGTCGCCGAGGTCTCGGGTGCGGGTGACGATGAGGGTCTCCAGATTGGGGTTCTGCCTCCCCCACTATGCTTACGCTGCTACGTCGCGTGGAGTCCCTGGTACCTCCGCCTCGGTCAAACCTTACCCGGTTTCACGGAGTCTTCGCCCCGGGCAGCGCCACGGTGAGTTTGTAGGCCTTGATCAGTGTGTCCCACTCGTCTGCTGCACAAGCAAGCTGACTACGGAGCTTCGCGTTGTAGGGGTGATTCGCTAAGGAACGAAGAAAGTAGACCCATTGATTAGCGTCTCCCCTGTCGTATGCAGTCCACAATTGCGACAGCTTGTAGACAAAGTCCGGGTCCAAACCGAGGAGGAAGCGGAACCTGTCAACGTGAATGAGACGGTGGCCCGGCAAACGGCCAGTTCCTCCGCCACCTCGCGCACAGTGAGCATCCGCGACACCACCAGCCGCACCACGTTCCGGCTGCACAAGGATGGGCCAATCGACGCATTCGAGTCCATCCGAGCGCTTCCATGGCAAGGCGCGGCCCGCCTCGTGATTGCGCCGCGCGACGAAAACCTCGGTGCCTCGCTCGCACTCCTCTGGGGCCGTGGCCAGCTCTACGTCCTCCTCCGGGCGCGCGACGCAACGCGCGGGGGTCGTCGCTTCGACGAGGTCACCCTGGAGGTGAAAGCTCGTCCAGTGAGGACCTGGGAATCGTCATGGCGCCGGGCAAGTCTCTCCAGGCGCGCCGCGGCGAGGATTGCGTGCCGCTGGTCGGCGCGGTCTCGTCGTGGGATCGCGGTGATGGCGAATGGAGCGACGCGCTCAAGCTGCCGCTTGCGGGGCTTGGTGCTCGGGAGCGCGCGGGCGCGACGTTGATGGTCACGGCACGACGCTGCATGGCGGACGACTCGAGCCCGCCGCGGTGCGCGGATACGAGTGCGAAGCTACGGCTCGCTGCGGAGGGAGCCGGCGGCCCCTGACGCCTGACGAATCGGCTCCGGGTCGCGATTCAACGCTCCCGGACCGAGCCAGTCAGCGAGTACTCCTTGGTCCGGAATCCCGTACCGAAGCGGCCGACGAGCTTGGCCATGTGTTCGGGCGAAACAGGTGACATGACGACTCCTGTCAGACGCGGCATGCCCTTCGCGCTCACGAGCGCAGCGATGACAGCATCCAGATCGGTTCCCTCGACCTCCTCATCCTGACTCAGGGCCGTTGCGTCGAAGTCGAGGTGTAGCTCGGTGAGGTTGGGCAAGTCGGCTCGGCCGAGGCTGTCCGCGGTCGTGTGGTTGACCTCCAGACGGAGCTCGCGCAGGCGCGGCAGGCGCCGAGCGACGAGACCTTGCTGCGACGCCGTGGGATCGTTGCTCAGGGTCAGAGACTCGAGTGCGGCAAGAAGCTGAGACCGTCCAAACCCGGTGAGGCTCGTGCTCGAAAGATTGCAGCTCCGTAGGCGCAGGTGGCGGAGAGCGGTCAGGTAGGGAGACGCGATGAGGGACGCGAGTTCGTCATCCTCGACTTCCGAGAGAACGAGGTGCTCGACGGTCGTCATGCGCGCCGAGCCGGCGACGATCGCGACGGCTCCCGGGACGTCGCCCAGACCGAGATGCGCGACGGCCAGGCGCGGCGACGTGATGAGCGCCGAGAAGCCGGGGCCAGGCAAGGCCGAGTCGCCGGCATCGTCGAATCCGAGACAGCCCTCGAGATCGAGCCCACGAAGACGAGACAGGCTCGAGGCCCGGGCCAGGGCGTGGCAGCCCTCTTCGCCGATCGCGGAACGTGCGAGGTCCAAGTAGGCCAACGCGGGCAGGTCGAACAGACGACTCAGCCCCGCCGGGCCGATGCCGACGCGGGGGAGCGCGAGGCTCTCCAGACGCTCGAGACCGGCAGCAGCGAGAAGGTCGGCCAGATCATCACCCACAGGGATGTCACCATCCTGGGCGTCGGGCATCGCGAGGCCGAAGCGGCGCAAGTGGGTCATCTTGCGCCGAGCCAGCGGCTCGTATGCCTCGACCGTGTGGAGCCCGACGGCCAGCTCGAGTTCGTCCAGGTGATGCAGGAGCGGTGACGCAAGCACCTCGGCGACCCCCGTGACACCGAGCCAGTTGCAGTCGATGCGCAGCTCGGAGACGGCCCGTAGCCGAGAACACCGAGTGAAGGCGGGCACCAGGTCCTCGGACCCGAAACGCTCGTTGATCCAGGCGCGATGGAGGTCGATCCAGGACTCGACGTCTTCCCTCTTGATACCGCGAGCCATGCGGCCAGCCAGGACTTCGTCGAGTCGAATGAGACCCACCACGGACAGACGCGACTCGACGGCGACGTCATCGCGGATCAGCTGCTGCGCGGCGAGCTCGAGGGGCCAGGGCCGTTGGAGCATGGTCGGAAAAGTATCGCCGAATCTGGCGCGGCGGCCAGTGGTGATCGCGTGATGCGCGGCGTGGTCGCGCGACGGTCGGCGAGCGAACGGCTTGTCCGCCGATGGCCCTTGCGCTCCTGGGTGTCTCCTCCACGGTGAAGAGGGGGCTTCAACGTGTTCACCATGGACGGCGCGACCGACCTGCTCCTGCCATGTGGAGCGGGGTTCGTGCGCTCCGTTCATCGCGCGGGCGCAGCGCGCGTCCTCTTCTCGCTTCAAACACCCCTGGCCTGGATTCATCGGCTGTCCCTCCCAATCGTCTCTGTGAGTCTCGGCAGAAGAGGCGCGTGGACAGCGCGTGCGCGCCGTCGCTCACACCCCCACGGGACCCCTTGCCTACGTGGAGGACCTCCCGTGACGGTGCCTGCGGAAGTCCACCAGGCTGGTGCCGTCAGGGACGCCAGCACCCTCAAGCCTGCCTCCACACCTGCCGCACGCGAACACGTCCAGCGCGAAGCTCCTGCTTGAGCAACCCGGCCCCATCCTGTTGCGGCGTGCGCTCCTGCCTCGCCCCTGCTAAAGGCGGCTCACTTGCCTCTTCCGGCTTCGGCGCTGCCCCCGCCAGCAACGCCATCAGCCAGCCGGCGGACCTGGACGTGAGTGAAATCATCATCCGCCCCGCGTCGAGCCCCTACTGAGCGTGGATTGGCGGCATGTCAGCCGTCGCATAGGGTGGGCGTCCTCCTGAGGGGGAGCCCATTCCATGCCCATGCTGAAACACCCGCTGTCTGCCGTCATGCTCGTCGCCTGTCTTTTCGCGCTGGGTGCCTGTGAGTCCAAGGACGACCCCGCCCCTGACGCAGGCACCACCGTCGACGCCGGGACGGATGCCGGCTCCGACCCGGATGCCGGCTCCGACCCGGATGCCGGCTCCGACCCGGATGCCGGTTCGACCGAACAGCCACCGCCCCTCATCCCGGAGGGCTACACGCTGCTGATGCCGTCGGAGACGGAGGTCCACAGCGTTCCACGGGGAGGCGGGGAGGCGCCGCTCCGGTTCGCCTTCGTGGCCGAGGCCGGGCACCACTACGACTTCATCGTCGAGGCCGCGAACGAGGGCTACGTCCTGGACATGCGGGACGCGCAGGGAAGGTCGATCGACCGGGTCGATCAGCGCTTCTCTGGCCTCGACCCCTTTGCGCGTTCCTGGCATTGGTCGGGGCTCACGGCGGGAGCGGTCCATACCGTGGACGTTTCCCAAGTCACCGTGCCCACCCGTCTGCCTTTCGTCTTCCGGTTCGTGGACATGGGGCTGGACGACTCCGGCGACCTGTTCACCACGGCGCCGTCCTGGACGCCCTCGGAGCAGCCCCGGATGGGGACCGGCGAACACAAAGGCGAACGGGACCTGTTCTCGTTCCAGACCGTCGAGGGGCATGTCTATGTCCTCGACAGTGTCTTCCCCACGATGTTCTGGGAACTGGGTTTCTTCGACTCCCTCAAGGAGCCCCAGGCCTTCGTGAACGGGATGTACTTCCGGGAGACCCATGCCGCCACGGCCTTCAAGTCTCCGGGTGGCGTGCTCTACGCCTCCATCCAGGACAACCAGGTCACGCTTCCCCTTCAGCCCTACACGGTCGTGTTGAAGGACCTGGGCGCGGAGGACCACGGGGACACCGTGGAGACCGCCACCGCGCTTTCGGCAGGCACGGCGTCCGTGCAGGCGAAGATGGAAACCCTCAAGGACAAGGACATCTTCTCCCTGGGCGTCGTGGCCGGTCACGCCTACCGGGTGTCGTGCACCATCGACGGGGACAAGGGCTGCCGGCTCCGGAACGCCGCACCCGGCAGCGACTTCTCCTCCCTGCAGGGGGGAGACATGAGCACGACGGCCTTCAGGGCGTCCCAGGCCACGCACTTCGTGCACGTGGACCTTGATCCAGTCGTGCCCGCGCGCTGGGTGGAAGGACAGTACACCCTCCAGTTCGAGGACTTCGGCGCGGACGACCATGGCGACACCCTGGCCACGGCCACGCCGCTGACGGGCCCGTCACAGGCGGTGTCCGTCTTCATCGCGGATCCCTCGGACCACGACTTCTTCTCCTTCGAGGCCACGGCCGGGCAGCGCTACCAGCTCAGTTGTGAGTGGAAGACGAACCCGGGACAGCTCCAGCTGTCCTCGGCCTTCGAGGACATGCAGGGCACGCGATACCCGGGAGCCATCGAGCGCGTGGATCAACGCTGGATGCGGACCCTCACGGCGCCGACCTCCGGCACCTATGGCATCGACCTGTGGACGGCCTACACGGTCGCGCTGGGGGCCTCCTCCTGCCAGTTCGACGTCCTGGCTCCCTGAAGCCGGCTTCCGCTCCGCCGCGGCGCGGGGCCCCGTCTGAACTGCATCGGGCGAGGCCCCGGCCATCAGCGCATCACTGCATCGACAGCGCCCAGGTGTAACTGCCACTCGCCCCGATGCCAGTCAGGGTCGCCTTGCAGGTCGCGAACGTGCTGCCATTCGAGGTGGCCGTGCCGCTCGGCGTCCAGGACGCGGGGGTGCCCAGGAACGGACCGTGCCGAGGCTCGGGATGATCGGCGTGCAGGTGTTCGTGAAGGTTCGTCCTTGAGCCTGCCGCCAATCCCTACCCTCTCACCACACCTGCCGCTTGCCCTCGAAGGTGTTGGTGGTGCGCGTGACGTAGTCGTCACCGTCGTTGCTGGCGCAGGCGTTGTCGCTCCGGCTGACCCATTCGAGGGTCACGTTCCCCCAGTCATCCCAGGTCCCCGTTCCCGGCACGAGGGAGCTCACCTCTCCGACATGGAACTGCCGCTGGCAACCCGGTGCCTCGACGACCCGAGGATATGTGAAGGGAGGCAGTTCAAACGTACCGTCCTCGAAGACATCGACGGGGATTCCCTCCGCGTAGGGATAGACCTGCCGGAACAGGAACCGGGTGGCACCGACCTGCTGGAAATGGAGGGTCAACGGTTGTGTCTGGCTCCCGGTGCTCGGCGGATGGTGGGCCGGCGTCGTCTCCTCCGAGGAGGAGTAGGTCCCCGTGAAGCGGTCCGCGAGGAACACCATGGCGGGAGCCCGGGGTTCGGCCGGCTGCCGGACGCCCGTGAACACATGGGTCGATAAAGCCGTATACGTGTAGCGGGGCGCTCCGGGGACCTGGGTGCCAGGAATGGTGCACACCCGCTCGTAACGGAGAATCCACGTCAGCGACAGGTTCCCCTGGTCATCCCAGGTCCCGGTTCCCGGAGCGCTGGAGGACCCGTCTCCAATGAAGTACTGCTGCTGTTGACAGTATTTGTCATAGAGGGTGATGGCGCTTTCCTGCGGAGGAAAGGCAAGCGTGCCGTCTTCCTTGACGTCGACGAGGACTCCCTTCGGGAAGCCCGGGACGGGCGTGAGCACGACCTGGGTGTCGCTCACCACCGCCAGCGTGTACTTCTGGGCCTGGGGCGAGGGAGCTGGTTGGGAGGAAGACGTCACGGAGAGGAGCCCCTCATGGGTGCCCGCCATCAACCTCGCGGCAGGGGCCCGGCTCACCGTGAAGGTGAACACGCCGACCTTCGACGGGTCCGCCTGGGACACCGCCTGGAGGGTCACCGCCGCGTCCTCCCGGACGAACGGGGCAACGTAGGTGGCGGACGTGCCCGTCACGGTGGAGAGCCTGCCGACTCCGGACGTGATGCTCCAGGTGACGTCAGGGGAGAACGTCCCGGTCCCCTCCACGACCGCTGTGAGGACCGTCCAGACCTTGGAGGCAGTCCTGTCCGGGCCCGTCACGGACACGCCAGTGAGCGCATCTCCCCCCCCACCACATCCCGACAGCAAGGCAAGGGCCAACAAGGTCAGGAGGCGCGGAGGAGGCATGGGTGCTTTCAGGCGCAGGTGGGAGACGACTCGTCGCAGGCTGCCTGGATCCAGGAGCCCCGCAAGGACTACGGACCCACGGAAGAAATCGGGCTGCTCCTCACGAAGGAACGCGACTCGGCGGATGAGGGCCCACCTGGCGGGCGCGTTGGTTGCCCCGGGCGGACCGCTGCTTCAGAGCACGCCGTACACGAGGAAGAACAGGCTGAATCCCCCGGTGATGATGAGCACGGCGGGATTGAATTTCATGGGGCGGCAGCTTCCCCGGCCCCGGGTCCGGCGCGCAAGCCACGGACCCTACGCCGCGAGTGGCCGCGGGAACGCCCGGAAGGGCCTGCGGGACACTTGAGGCTACCGCCCCACACGAACCCAGCTCGGCCTCCACCGTGGCCAGCGCCGAAGCCACCTCGGCCGCGGCCTCCTCGGGCCGGGAGAGGGCTCCCGAAGCATGAAGGGACCCAGGGTGTCAGGAGTTGCCGGCCGTTTCGGGGGGAGCCGGCCGCACCGTCACGCGGGCTCGTTCGCGCTGCCCCTTCGCCCCCCCTCGGGTCCGCTCAGCCACACGTCCTGTTGGACTGGCACGTGCCGGGCGCCCCGTTGGCCCTCGTGCACGCGGTGCCCTGCGGGCAGTCCGCGGAGTCCGAGCAGTCCGTGCCGTTGTTACCGTCATTGTCGATGCGATCGTTGCAGACGGTCTCCTTGCGCACGCAGTTCGTGAATATGCAGCCGGGGCCGCACGAGCCGCTCACGCAGTTGGCGTCCGCGTTGCCGGCCTTGCAGTCGATGCGTCCGTCGCCGTTGTCGTCCACGCTGTTGGCGCAGTCCGTCTCGCGCGACTGCCCGCCCATGCAGATGGCCGAGGGCACCTGGCCCGCGGGCTGGCGGATGATGACGCCCTCGCAGTCCGCGACGTCCGCGCAGTCCGCGCCATGGTTGCCGTCATTGTCGACGTTGTCGTTGCAGAGCGTCTCCGTGCGCGCCGTGCCGGTGCACACGCAGCCGGCGCCACACGCCTGGGTGTCGCAGTCCAGGTCGTCGCAGTCCGCGCCCACGTTGCCGCCGTTGTCGAGCCCGTCGTCGCAGAGGGTCTCCTTCGGCAGCAGGCCGGTGCACGTGCAGCCCATGCCGCACGAGGCCCCGTCGCAGTCGGGGTCCACGCAGTCCCTGGAGCCGTCTCCGTCGTCATCATTGGCGTTGTCACACGCGAACTCGGCCCTGCGGGTATTGCGGCAGGTGCAGCCGGCGCCGCACGACTGGTCGTTGCAGCTCGACTCCTCGCAATCCACCAGGCTGTTGCCGTTGTCGTCGGCGCCGTTGGAGCAACTCGTCTCCGTGCGCAGCTCGCACTTGCCGGCGACGCACGCCTCCTGCAGCGTGCAGGGGTGGTTGCACTGGCCGCAGTGCTGGGCGCTCGTCTGCAGGTCGAAGTCCTCGTCCACCTGGCCGTCGCAGTCGTCGTCCACGCCGTTGCACTCCTCGGCGTGGGGCAGGCAGCAGGATCGCTCGGTGGTGCCCGGCCGCGTGGCGCACACCCCGCCCTCCGTCACGCAGTCCGAGTCCTGGGCGCACGTGGAGGGCAGCTCGTCCGGGGACTCCGCCGTGCAGCCCAGGGCGGCACAGGCGAGCAACAGGCAACACAGCAGGCGCGCGAGCAGCAGACTGGCGTTGTTCATGTTACGTCCCTCCCGGGGTCGCGTGAGTCGTGGCCCGGCACGTGATGCCGACAAAGCAAGACGGGCGCCAATCCGCTGCTCACGGCGGTCCGGGGTGTTTCGTGGGGCAGGTGCCGCGCGCCGTGCTCCCGCTGCGTGCGCGCCGCACGCAACATGCGTCGCATCCGCACGCAGTTGCGCCCCAAGGGCGTGCGCAGGTTCCACTCCTTGCCTGCGCGCACACCCTGCCCCATGTGGGCTGCTTCTCTCACCCCACCTGTCGCTGCGCTCCCAGGCCCTTGGCGTTTCGGAGCTCGTTCAGGCGGCTCACACGTCGAGCAGGGCCCGCAGGTCCTCGAAGTACAGGACGAATGGGGGCCCTCTTGAGGGCGGCGGGCGGGGACGGCCGCGCTTCGGCACGCGCTCAAGGTGAGTCCGGATCCACCTGTATCGATCGCTGCCACGGGTGGAGAGAGAGGGCGGCCGGCGCATCCTTCGCGCTAGGGTGCGAGCATCGCCGCCGTTGCTCGCGGTGCGGAGGTTCAAGAACCGTGGCGTTCATGTACAAATTCGTCAACCGGGACGACGAGCTCGATGAGGCGATGGGCGGCGACAGCTTTTTTGCCCTGGCTCAAGCGAACAACAATGTCTTCGCGAAGATCCTGAAGATCTTCCTCGCGTACAAGGAAGAGTATGCGAAGCACACCGTCGTCGAGGAAGGCGTCCACTACGTCTCCATGCTGGAGCTGTTCAACAACCTGCTCGGCAACAGTGATGTCGCGCTGAATGATGAGAACATCGCGGCGGAGTTGTTCACGGGCACCTCCGCCGCGACGGCCCGTACCATCACCGGGGAGATGAGCGCGGGTACGTTCCTCACCCGACTCAATTCCGCCATCGACGCCACGGCGGAGTCCTTCCGCGTGAACCTCGAAGCGCTCCGCAGTTCCTTCAAGGAGACGTACCGCCACAAGGACATCATCGCGCTGCTGAGCAAGACCCAGGTGGTCACCAAGAAGGGCCTCGTGAAGTCGCGCGTCTTCGAGACGGCGTACATCCTGGATCGCATCCTCGACAGGAAGCGATTCCTCGCGACGTCGCTGTTGCTCGGAATCATGCACGTCGCGCGATTCCAGACGCACAAGGACAAGGACACGCTTCGCCCCTTCTACAACCAGGGGTCCGCGCTCTTCACCCTGCTCACGTTCTCCTTTACGCCGGCCTTCAGCGTCGAGGAGAGAAGTGCGTGGGAGAAGCAAGCCCTGACCTTTCTCAAGAAGGCACTGCGGGACAGCACCTTCTCGAAGGAAGAGCTCAACGAGGGGCTGCTTGCAAAGGGCATGGGAGAGGCCTGGGCGGACCAGTTGGCCACCCAGCTGGCGCCGAAGGGGGCAGATGGTGTGCGGGCCGAGATCGCCACGTGGGAGAAGCGGATCGCCGGCTACGACAAGCGCCTCCAGTCGTTGAAGTCGGATCAGATCCAATATGGCTGGAAGATCTTCGGCTCGTGTCTGGGGATTGACAATGAACTCCTGCCGACCACCTATGCCGAAGCCTCCCAGATGTGGGGGGAGTTCACCGACCCCGGTTACGCGCGTGTGGTCAGCGCGGGCAGCCCGTCACCGAAGGGCCGGCTGGACATCCTGGACACCTTCGACAAGGCACTGAGCACGGATTCCGCCTGGGACAAGGCGGACTTCGGGAGCTTCGGGCTGACGCTCAAAGGCAGTTGGATCCCCACCCTGCCGTATGTCGGCCCCGTGGCGCGGCTTGTCGGCTGGTACACGTCGAGCAACCACGCCGGGCTGACGTGCAGCGGCTGCAGGACCGTGCATGGCAGCCGGGTGAGTCTGGTCCGGCTGTGGCACCGCTGCTCGGCGTGCAAGAAGGTCTACTGCGCGCACTGCGCCTCGGGGATGACGATCTACGCGGAGCTGGGGGTGGGCACCGTGGGCGCCGTGAGCGCGATGGGCGCGGCGGGCGTGGTGACCGCGGCGGGCGGGTGGTGGATGGCCCTGGGCTCCATCGTCGCCACCACGGCCTACTCGGCGACCGTTGGCTGGCTGGCCGGCGCGGTCACCACCCGGGTCACCACCGGGGCCGTCTCGTACTTCAAGCCGCGCAAGTGCAAGTCCTGCGGCATCCAGACCGAGGCGCTCGCCTGAAGAAGCCCCCAGCCTCCCGTCAGCATGCGGCCGGACTGGCGCCAGGGCGCATCCACAGCAATGGCGGGGCTCCGTTTGGCGCCACGCTTGACCACCATTTTGCCGCCATCGTCGAGCGCCTCGACGAAGACGATGAAGACGCCCCTCCGTCCGACCGCCTCTTTCCCGTGGCCATCGGGACGGGGGCCCCGCCTTGCTACTCCTCGTGTGCTCCTCCGCTCGAAAGCGATGGCGCCCTTGCTGATTCCGGGATCCACCACGAACTTGAAGTGTCCGAGCAAAGGGAGCCCCTCGATGGAGATCAAGCCCCAGGCCGTGGCCATACCCAGGTCGACCGAGCACCTCGAAAGGGGGAAGTACGGTCCGATTTTTCCGAAGACGCCTGCCTGCTATGGCTTCACGATCGTCGCCAACGTCAAGCCCGGGCGCGCTGATACGATTCGCGGCTACGGCCAGAGGATCGCCGAAGCGCTCAAGGCCGACCCCGGCTTTCTCGCGCCGCTCAAGCTCCACTACCTGCGCTGGGTGCTCTTCGATGATGACACCCGGTTCATGTACCAGGGTATCTTCGACACCGATTTCGACAAATACACCGAGGACGCGGTCGTTCTCTTCACCAGGTCTGGAATCAACACCGCCTTCGAGAACCTCGAGGGTTTTCCCCTGGACTGGAAGACCAACACGCCTGCGTTCGTCAAATTCCTCCGAGACCATCAGTGCACCAGCTTTCTTGAGTATGGCGAATACCCGTACTTCACGAGCGATGAGATCAAGAAGGCTCTGAAGCTCAAGGCCGCGTTCACCGAGATGCTCGAGCAGATGCAGTAGGGGCCAGTCATGAGCGAAGCGTTCGGGCGGACGTACAACCAGAACCACACGCCGAGGAAATACTCGAGGGGGCACCGGCGGGTCAGTGTCTACACGTCCTGGAGCTACCCCGGAGAAGCCAACCGGACGCCTGACGAAATGGACAATCGTTTCTCGACGATGGCCGAGGTCCGCCGGGTACTCTGGCCAGACTACGAGTCCCCCCAGTGGGCGGACCCACTGAGGTTCCAACAGGGAGTCGCGGGCTCACTGGAGCTCTTCTTCTGGGCGTGGGTGAAGTTCCAGCAGGTGATGGAAGAGGTCACCGGGAACAAGGTCCCCATGTTTCAGCGGGTCGACCAGGCGGGCTTCACCCTGCCGCTCGACGAGCGGGTCCTCGCCGATGCGGACACCCTGCTCATCTTCGGTCTGGACCACAACGTCACCGGGCAGGAGGCTGCCCCGGAGGAGATAGAAGCGGTCCGCGCATTCCTCGAGCGCGAAGGAACCTGTCTGGTGATCGGCCCGCACCACGACGTCGGGCACTCGCCGGACCTGAAGGAGCGCGCCCTGGAATACGCCCACCATGGCGACGCGCTGGTGCCTCGTCAGCAACGCTTCGGCGGCTATACGCGCTCGCTGATGAAGGGGCTGGGAATCCCTGTCGAGAATCGCTGGGGTCTCCGCCCCGCCGTCGTCGAAGGAACGAACCGAAGCGCCCCCTTGACGGTGATGGAAGAGCTGGACACGCGGGGCTGGCTCACCGGAGTCCAGAACTTCAACTTCCACCTGCACCTGCCGCACTACGCGGTCACGGCGGAGGATTCCCGTTCAGTCCGCGTCCTGGCGAAACAGCCCATCGACCGGACCCGGCCCCACCCCTTCACGAACGCGGGAAACACCGAGTTCAATGCGTTGGTGTGGCTGCCGCCGGGCGACGGCAGGGCTGGCGATGTGCTGGTAGCCGACTCCACCGTCTTCAGCACCTTGTTCGGGGCGGACGAGAGCCTCGTGCGCTTCTGGAAGAACCTCGCCACGGCCCATTGAGATGCTCGAACTTGACGACATCCAGAGCGGAGTGCTGCGGCCCCGGCCTTCTCCGTACGTCGCGACCTACATCCTCCTGCGAATCGACGACCGGAGCGCGGGACGGGAGTTGATGCGGCGGCTCGGCTCGGCGGTGACCGCGGCCGCCCATCCGAGCAGCCCGACCTCCGATTGCTCGCTCAGCGTCGCGCTCACGTATCACGGGCTCGAGGCGCTGGGCGTACCGCGGGACTCCCTGGACACCTTCGCGTGGGAGTTCCGGCAGGGAATGGCCGCCCGGGCGAAGGCGCTGGGAGACGACGGCGAGAGCAGCCCCGAACATTGGGAACCGCCGCTGGGAACGAGCGATGTCCACGTCGTGCTGACAGCGCTTTCGCCGGATCAGGTCCAGCTCGAAGCCGCGCTGGAGCGCGCGCGCAAGGCCCTGAGCGAGCTTGGCGGCATCACGGCGATCTGGCGTCAGGACTGCCACGCCCTGAGCACCGGCAAGGAGCCGTTCGGATTCAAGGACGGCATCAGCCATCCGGCCGTCGAAGGCAGCGGCATTCCAGGAAGCAATCCCCACGAGGAGCCGCTCAAGGCAGGCGAGTTCGTCCTCGGCTACCCCGACGAAACGGGCGGCGTGTCCCCGAGGCCCCAGCCTGACGTCCTGGGGCGCAATGGAACGTACGTCGCCTTCCGCAAGCTTCATCAGCGGGTGGCCACGTTCAGGCAGTACCTGAAGAACACCGCGAGCAGCCCGGAGGACGAAGAGCTCATGGCCGCGAAGATGATGGGGCGGTGGCGGAGCGGCGCGCCGCTGGCGCTGTGCCCCCACCACGACGCTCCCGACCTGGGCGCCGATGCGTCGCGCAACAATGACTTCCACTTCGCGGATGACCCGACCGGCTACAAGACGCCCCCCGCGTCGCACGTCCGGCGAGCGAACCCCCGCGATGCGTCCGTCGCCGGAGTGGTCAGGCTCCATCGGATGATCCGGCGCGGAACCGCCTACGGGCCCGAGCTGCCCGAGGGAGTCATCGAGGACGATGGCGCCGACCGGGGGTTGATGTTTGCCTTCATCGGCGCGCACCTCGGACGGCAGTTCGAGTTCGTGCAAGCCGAGTGGGTCAACGGCGGTGATTTCCTCGGGTTGGGAGATGCGAAGGACCCCGTCGCCGGCGCGAACGACGGGACCGGCGTGTTCTCATTCCCGAAGCGGCCCATCCCCAGGCGTCTGCAAGGCCTGCCGCGGTTCGTGATCACGCGCGGAGGCGAGTACTGCTTCATGCCCGGGCTGAGAGCGCTGCGGTGGCTGGCGGAGCTGCGGACATGAACGGACCGGCGAGCATGGACGTCGTGGTCATCGGTGCCGGCCCTGCGGGGCTGCTCGCGGCGCTCCGCGCTGGCGACCTGGGCGCCCGGACCGCCCTCGTCACTCGCGACGAGTTCGGCGGCATGGCGGCCCACGACGGACCGGTGCCGGTGAGGACGCTGGCGCAGGCGGCACGGCTGCTCCGCGACGCCCGGCAACTGGGGCGCTATGGCATCTCCGTGTCCGAGCCCGTGCTGGACTACGCGCGACTGCTCACCCGGGTGCGCGAGGTGGCCGGCGACGTTCGCGCTCAGGCGGCCCTGCGCGAACAGATTGCCGCAGCGGGGGTCACCGTGCACGAGCACGCAGGCGCGGCGCGCTTCGTGGACCCACACACCCTCGAGACCCAGGGCGGGCTGCGATTGCGAGCGGAGAAGTTCATCCTCTGCTCCGGCGGCGTGAGCCGGCGCCTCCCGATCCCGGGATTCGAGTTCACGGCGACCCACAGCGATGCGTGGAGCCTGACCGCTGTTCCGCCGACGATGGTGGTCGTCGGCGGTGGCGCCACGGGAGCCCAGGTCGCGTCGATCTTCACGGCGTTCGGCACGCGGGTACAGCTCTTCGAGGCGGGAGCGCGCATCCTGCCGACCGAGGACGAGGATGTGTCCACCGCTGTCGCGGAGTCCTTTCGTCAGGCCGGCATGGTGGTGCGCGAGGCCTTTGGCTCGATTGAGCGCTTTGAAAGGACGCCGGGGGGCGTGCGGATGGTCTTCTCCCGGGACGGCGCGCGAGACAGCGCCGAGGCCGCGCTCGTCGTCGTCGCAGTGGGCTGGACGGCCAACACCTCCGCGCTCAACCTCGCGGCCGCGGGCGTCGAGACCGACTCGCGAGGTTTCGTGCGCGTCGACGCCCATCTGCGAACCTCCGCGCCGCACATCTTCGCCGCGGGAGACGTGACCGGGCGCATGATGCTGGTCCCCCAGGCGATGCAGGACGGGTTCGTCGCAGGCACCAACACGGCGAACACGCCGATGATCGCCGTCACGGACGGGGTGTCTCCGATTGGCAGCTTCACCGATCCCGAATACGCGCAAGCGGGCCTGACCGAAGCGAAGGCGCGTCAAACGCACGACGTCGTCGTGGCGGTGGTGCGCTTCGACTCGACGACGCGGACCCTCATCGATGGTCGGACGACCGGGTTCTGCAAGCTCATCGTCGACCGCGCCACGCGGAGGATCCTCGGTTGCCACGTGGTGGGTGAGCGGGCGGTCGACCTGGTCCAGACGGCGGCGATCGCCATCGCGGCGGGGATGCGAGTGGATGAGCTGGCTCGCGTTCCGCTCTCGTTTCCCACCTATACCGGGGTCCTGGGGCGTGCGGCGGCCATCGCTGCCCGCCAGCTCCAGGTCGATGCGGATCGAGCACGCCTCGCGGAGCTTCTCTGACGTGAAGGACCCCGTCGGGCTGCGCGCGCCGGTTGAGCATTCGAGCAAGATTCTCCAAGTCTTCCTCCCCCTTCCCTGCTAGCCCGCGCTGATGCGAGTCACCGTCCTGCACCGTTCGCGCTCCGTTGCCGTCCTGGATTACCGGTGCGACGCGAAGCCGGGCGAGGGCTCCGTCGAGGAGCAGCACGCGGCGTTCTCCCTGTCATACGTCCGCTGTGGAAGCTTCGGATACCACTCCCGCGGCACGGCGCATGAACTCGTGGCCGGCGCAACGCTCGTCGGGCATGCGGGAGACGACTACCGCTGTACGCACGAGCATCATCTCGCGGGCGACGAGTGCCTATCGTTCCAGCTCTCTGACGCGCTCGTGGATGCGCTCGGAGCCTCCCTGGACGTGTGGCGCGTGGGCGCCCTGCCACCGGTCCCGGCCCTGATGATGCTGGGGGAGCTCGCGCAGCAGACGGCCGAGGGACGAACCCACCTCGGACTGGACGAGGTGGCGCTCGTGTTCGCGGCGCGTTTCGTGGGCACCGTCTCCGGGAAACGCGAGGCGCCGTTGCGGATGCACGCGCGGGATCGACGGCGGGCTGTGGAAGCCGCGCTCCTCCTCGAAGCGCAGGCGGGTGAGCCGCTGACGCTCGAGGGGCTCGCAGCGGAGCTCGGCTTGAGCCCGTTCCACTTCCTCCGCGTCTTCCGCGGCGTGCTGGGTGTCACGCCGCACCAGTATCTCGTGCGCATGCGCCTTCGTCAGGCTGCGCGCCTGCTTTCGACGGATGCCCCCATCACCCGCATCGCGTACGACGTTGGCTTCGGGGACCTCTCGAACTTCGTGCGGACGTTCCGCCGAGCGGCGGGCGTCTCGCCGCGCGCATTCCGGCAGGCCTCGCGCGGAGATCGCAAGATTCTCCAAGAGAAGATGGCGAGCAACTTCTAGAGGTGTGGCTCAACCCAAGAGGCACCCTACCAGGAGCACAGACCATGGCTTCAATCCGCAAGGACATCACGACGCGTGCCGCGCCCGAGTGGGTCTGGGATGCGATCCGTGACATCGGCGCGCTGCACACGCGCTTGGTGCCCGGGTTCGTTGTCGACACGCGCCTCGAGCCGGGAGCCCGCGTGGTCACCTTCGGCAACGGGATGGTGGTCCGGGAGCCCATCGTGACGGTCGACGACGACGGACGGCGCCTCGTGTGGGGAGCAGAAGGTGGACCGCTGACCCACTACAACGGAGCGGTCCAGGTCTTCGCGGAGGGCACGGGGAGCCGGGTCGTCTGGACCGCCGATTTCCTTCCTCACGAAGCCAGCGCCGTCGTCGGCCCGATGATCGAAGCCGGCATGGCCGCCATGAAGAAGGCGCTCGATGGGCTGGTGACCTAGGCCGTACTCCGCCCACGCGGCCCTCTGCCTGGAGCGGCGCGGTGAGGACGCGCCCCAGTTGAATGAGAAGAACCGTTCCGCCACGGCGCCTGCTCCTGAGCGAGCACCCCGCCGGTCCGCATGCTCGCGGACCGGACATCCGCCGAAGCTCCGGATTCCGCGTTCCCGGGTGTCTGCGTCTAGAATGCCGGCCCATGGCACTCGAAGCTGGCGACACCTTCGGACGGTATGAGCTGGTGTCCTGGCTGGGCCGGGGCGGGATGGCGGAGACGTGGCGCGCCCAGCTGATGGGCGACGCGGGCGTCACGAAGCCGGTCCTCATCAAGAAGGTCCTGCCGGAGTATGCCAACGACGAGGCCTTCATCTCCATGTTCATCAGCGAGGCGCGCATCTCCGCCACGCTGTCCCATGGCAACGTGGCCCAGGTCTTCGACTTCGGCCGTGTGGAGGGCGAGTACTTCCTCGCCATGGAGTTCGTGGACGGCCAACCGCTCCACCGCGTCCTCAAGCGCGCCGTGAAGAGCGGCATGCCCGCCCTCCCCGTCCCCATCGCCGTCTCCATCGTGATGGAGATGTGCCGGGGCCTGCACTACGCGCATACGCGCACCGACAGCAGCGGCACGGCCCTGGGCATCGTCCACCGGGACATCTCCCCGGACAACGTGCTCATCGGCTACGAGGGGCAGGTCAAGATCGTCGACTTCGGCATCGCCAAGGCGCGGCTGATCCGCGGCTTCAAGACGGCGCCCGGCGTGGTGAAGGGCAAATACCTCTACTTCTCCCCGGAGCAGGCGCGCGGAGAGGAAGTGGATGCCCGCTCGGACGTCTGGGCCACGGGAATCGTGTTGTATGAGTTGCTGTGCGGCAGGCTGCCCCTGGATGGCCCGGCCCCTGCCGTGATGTTGCGCGTGGCGACTGGCGAACTGCCGTCCCTCCGCGAGGCGCGTCCGAACCTGCCCGCGGAACTCAACGACATCGTCCGCAAGGCCCTGCACCCGGACCAGAGCGAGCGCTTCGACTCCAGCCATGCCTTCGGTGAGGCCCTGGGGCGCTTCCTCCATGCCTACCACCCGAGCTTCTCCTCGCTGAGCATCGCGCACCTGGTGCGGATGCTGTTCCGCGAGGACCTGATACAGCAGGGACGGGAGTTGTCGATTCCCACCTCGTTCTTGGAGGACCTGCGCTCGTGGCGGAAGGGCGAATCGCAGCTCGCGAGGACGCCTTCCCGGCCCAGGGCCGCCATCGACACCGGGAAGATTCCCCTCCCCGATGGCGACTCCCCCGCCGCGCTCGCTCCGTCCAGGCCCATGTCCCGGAAGCTGTTGCTGGGCTTGGGCGTGGGGGCCGTGGCCATCGGCGCCGGGAGCCTCTGGTTCCTTGACGCTGTCGAACCGCACGCCATCACTCCCGGGGAGGTTCTCCCCCTGGCGCGTCCCTCGGACGTCCACCCGCCCATGGCAGGGCAGGCCTGGACGGCGACGGCGGTCGCGCGGGCCCAGGGCCAGGTGCGCCAGTTCCAGCAGGAGAAGAAGCTGGAGGAAGCGTTGCAACTGGCCACCCGTTGTTTCACCGCGCTCCCGCAGAACGCGGACTGCCACCTGATGTTGGCCAGCACCCACGCCCTGCTCCACAACGACGCCCTGGGGGCGTTCCACTACCGGGCCTTCCTGGGGTTCGCACCGCCCGACGATGCACGGCGCGCGTCGGTGGCGGCGGCGCTGAGCGGCCTGGAGTCCCCTCGTGACGCGGCGGCGGAGACGCCCCTGGGGGCGGACCTGTCCCTGGCTGAATTGCAGCAACACACCCAGGCGCTGATCCAGAAAGGGGAGCTCCAGCCGGCCCTGAAGCTGGCGCTCCAGTGCGAGACGCGGTTTCCCGGTGACGCGGACTGCCAGCTACAGCTCGGCACCCTGTACGCACGGCTCAACGACAGACATGCGAGCATCACCCACTACCAGCGTTTCATGGACCTTGCCCCCGTCACGCACTCCAGCCGCGCGACGGTGGTGAAGGTCCTGGACGACGCGAACGCCCTGTCATCGGCCTCGGGCCGCATCGCGAAGCCAGAGACCTTCGCTGACATGCTGGAAGTGGGCCGCACGGCCGTCCGGGACGAGCGGTACCCGGAAGCAGCCGCCGTCCTCCAGAACGCGCTGTCCCTCAAGCCGGACTCCATCGAGGCCAAGCTGGAGCTGGGACTGACGCTCATCAAGCTTCAGCCGGGGACGCCCGCCAACCACAGGCAGGCCGTGAAGCTGCTGGAGGAAGTCACCCGAAAGAAGGCCAGCCTCCGGCGGGCCTGGCTGGGATTGGAGAACGCCTATACCCTGGTCGGCAACAAGGCCAAGGCCCAGAAGGCGCATGACCGCTACATGATCATGTCACCTGACGGCATCAAGGACCCCAAGCGGACGCAGCGGTTCCTCAAGGGCTTCTGAACCCCAGTCCCTCCGCCACATCCACCTCCGTGAGCACGCGGAAGGCCCCTTCCGCCACGTCGAGCGCACTGCGTCCTGCCTGCTCTCCCCCCCGGGGCGTGCCTACTCCCCGCCGTTCCGGACGGTGGGGGCCCGCGAGGGTGCGATGAAGCCCGAGTAGGCCATCCGGTTCGGTGAGCAGCGCCCGGGGTTGGCCACCTTGTCCGGCGTGGCGTTGCCCGTCATGGCGGTGCTGACCTCCTGCGGCGCGGAGGTGGGATGGGCCTCCAGGAAGAGCGCGATGACGCCGGTGACATGCGGGGAGGCCATGGACGTGCCGCTCAGCGCTCGGGTCGCCGTGTCATCGCTGGCCCAGGCCGAGAGGATGTCCTCGCCGGGCGCGAAGACGTCCACGCAGTCGCCATGGTTGGAGAAGGACGCCCGCCGGTCCGCGCGGGTGGTGGCACCCACGGTCAGGGCCTCGGCGGTGCGCGCGGGAGAGCGCTTGCACGCGTCCTGGTTCTCGTTGCCCGCCGCCAGCACATACGTCACGCCCGACGCGATGGAGCGGCGCACGGCATCGTCGAGCGCCGCGTCCTCCCCGCCGCCCAGGCTCATGTTGGCCACCGCCGGGGACTGGTGGTGCTCCGTCACCCAGTCCACGCCCGCCACCACGCCCGCCGTCGTCCCGGAGCCTGCGCAGTCCAGCACGCGCACGGCGTGCAGCGACGCGCTCTTGGCAATGCCATACACGTTGCCGCCCACCGTTGCGGACACGTGGGTGCCATGGCCGTTGCAGTCCACGCCGTTGCGACCATCGCCGACGGCATCGAAGGCGATGTCCGCCCGCCCGGCGAACTCCCGGTGCGTGGGGCGCAGGCCCGTGTCGATGACGTACACGTGCACGCCCCGGCCCTGCGTCTGGTACAGGTAGAGCTGATTGAGCGGCAGGTCGCGCTGGTCGATGCGGTCAATCCCCCACGTCGCATCGGGCTGGCTCTCGTCGAGCGTCACCACGCCATTCTGTTGCACGTACGCCACCTCGGGCGCGGCGGACATGTCACGGGCCTGCTTCTCGCTCATGCGCGTGGCGAAGCCCCGCAGCGCGTGCGCGTACACGTGGAAGACCTTGCCGCCGAAGCGCTCGGTGAGGCTTTGCGCGTCCACCACCGGCGCCAGCGCGACGTCTCCTTCCCGGGGCGCCTTGAGCACGACGACGTACTCACCGGGGACCGGCTTCGCGACCGAGAGGAACTTCTCGCGCACCGGTGTCTGCACGGACGCGGTGCCACGGCAGGGTGTGTCACCGGGTGGCGGCATGGGATTGCCCGCGCTCCGGCACGCCGACAGCAGGAACAGCACGCAGGCGGACGCGACCGTCCGCGACAGGAGCTTCAGCGACATGGGTTCCTCCCGGGGTGGCACTTCCAGCTTCGGCCGGAAGCCGGGAAGGCAGCGCTGACGCTGCCTTCCCATGGGAGTAACGCCTCCTGACTCAAAGCGTGCCCTTACCCCGCGGGGCCGCGAAACGTCCGAAACCCCCACCCGTGAAACATGACCGTTCCCCAGGCAGCCTCCGGGCAGGCGCGGGCGCCCTGGTGACTGGCGCCATCCCCCTGGTGACCACGGTCACCGGCTGGGGGCCTGGCGCGCGTTCTCCAAGGCATCCCATCCCAGGGAAATCGACGGGTTGCGGGGGGGCACCTGGCTGGCATCCGCGCTGCAGTGAGGCAGCGCACCGATGTCCCGAACCCGGTGACCCCATGATCCTCGCCAAGCCCTCGGCCCTCTCGTCTTCCGTGCTGCGCCCGAACGCTGCTCCGTCCGCTCCCGTCACCCCGAAGCAGCAGCTGTCGGCGGGGCCCGTTCAGGACGTGGGGGCCCGGGGCACCCCCGCGCGGGGCTTCAGCCCGGTGGATTGCTTCGAGCCCGCGGCGGTCATCCTCCGCGGGCAGCCCCGCACGCCGGAGCTCCCGCCGGCGGCTCCGGCTGCGCAGTCCTCCGCCTCGGGCGTCCCGAGCGCCCACGACAAGCGGCCGGCCGGGGACACGCGGTCCGCGGCGCAGATCGTCGACGACTCGCCCGTGTTGAAGAAGCTGGGCCGCCAGAAGGACATCAAGTTCGAGCAGTTGTGCAAACAGACGGGCGTCGACCCCAAGCTGGACCTGAAGGATCCGAAGCAGAACGCCGACGGCGTCTACCGGCTGACGCAGGTGCTGGAGTTCATCGACAGCGCCAAGGCCTCCACGGGTGGAGACCGCGCGAACAAGGTCCAGAACGGCAAGGGCGACGGCAACATCGAGGGCATCACCAAGAGCGGCGATGCGCGCCACGGCACGGAGGCCGGCATGCTCAAGGACTTCGCCGAGAAGGGATACTCCTTCCTGGGCGAGCACCAGCTGCCGACCACGAAGGACACCCACGTCAAGGCGGACGGGAGCAACAAGGACAACTTCCAGTGGTTCGCGGGCGAGGCGGGCAAGGCCCTGTGGTTCCTGCCGGGGGTCAGCAACGTCCTGACGGGCGTGGGCAACTCGGAAGGGGGCTTCAAGGGAGTCCTCGAGGGCGCCGCGACCGGTTACGTCAACACCTTGAAGGGCGTCGCGGAGGGCGTCGTCGGGTCCATCACGAAGGGCCGCGCCAACCCGGCCTCCATGCTCTTCGGAGGCGTCATGGGCGCGCTGGGGAGCACCGAGGCCGCTCCGCAGCCGGTGAAGGACATCGCCAATCTGTTGGGGTGATGGCCATTCCCAATGCCAACAACTGCCTGATCCTGGCAGCTTGTGCCGGAGACTGTTCGAGGAGCTCCCGCTGATCGCAGGACTCCGGGCTGCTTGCCTGCTCATGCAACCTGGAGGACAATTCATGCCATGGGCCGCCGTGCTCACCGTGCCCCCTATCTGCTGCGGCTCAACCAGCTCACCCAAGAGAGCGACCTCTAGCCTCATGACTCCAGACGAAGCGCAGAGGATCTTGGCGGACTCGGAGCTGGTGCCGTGCGCGGAGGTGTCACTCACGGACGCCCGCAGGCTGGTGGAGGCCTTCCTGGGCGCGGACGTCCCCGCCCTCGTCCACCGTGAGGCGTGCGCCAAGGTCGGCTGCACTCCGAAGTTCCAGGTGCTGGTGCGGCCCGAGGACGGCCCCCGGTCAGCCGCCCTGCTTCAGCAGGGGTGGCTGGAGACGGTGCGCCGCGAGGGCCTGGTGCCGGAGGGGGCGACCTCCCCCTTCC
>NZ_RAWG01000580.1 GCF_003611735.1 Corallococcus sicarius
AGATGTGTATAAGAGACAGGTTCTGGCCCGGGGTGGCGCTGTTCACGCTGACGCCCGGCGTGGCGCTCCTGGGCGCGGTGGGCATGGTGAAGGCGTGGAAGCAGCACCCGGAGACGCGCTGGCTGGTGGCCCTGGCGGTGGTGCCCACGCTGTACTTCACCTTCCGCGCGGCGGTGATGCTGAGCTTCGTGCCGCTGGCGCGCTTCACGGTGACGCAGCTGGTGCTGCTGCCCGTCTTCCTGGCCCCCGGCTTCGCGGCGGTGGTGGCGGGCCGGGGCGCCTTCGCGCGCCGCGCGGTGGTGGGGGTGACCGCGGTGCTGGCGGTGGTGATGCCCGTGGCGCTGGGCATCTACACGTTCCGCGTCGAGGGCGGGCTGCACGACTCGCTGCGCCCGGTGAGCCCCACGTCCACCAACCCGGTGGCGGTGATGCAGGTGGCGCGCTTCCTCAAGGAGGAGGTGGCGGCGCGGGGCGGCGCGGCGGCCGTGGACGACGATCCGCGGTACATGGACCTGCAGCTCGCCTTCTTCTCCGGGCTGCCGGAGATGCGCCTGGCGCGCGTGCGCTGGGACACCTTCCGCCAGCGCCTCCAGGACGCGAAGCCGGACGTGCTGGTGCGCTTCGACCAGGGCAACCTGCTGAAGGATCCGGGCGTGCGGCTGGAGGGGCGGACGTTGACGCTCGACGGCGTGGCGTACGTGGAGCAGGACGGCTTCCTGGCGCCGCTGCACGTCTACCGTCGCCAGCCGTAGGGGGCTGACGGCGGGTCACCCGGAGCGCCTCAAGCCTCCGGGTCGTAGTCGTCCGGGTCGTAGCCCATGTCACCCGGGGCGCGGTGCGCGTCCAGCCAGCCCTGCAGGATGAACTGCGCGGCGAGCTGGTCGATGACCTCCCGGCGCTTGGCGCGGCTGACGTCGGCCTCCAGCAGCGTGCGCTGGGCGGCCACGGTGGACAGCCGCTCGTCCCACAGCTCCACGGGGAGTCCCAGGGACTGGCCCAGCACGTCCGCGAATTTGCGTGAGGCCTCCGCGCGTGGACCCTCGGAGCCGTTCATGTTGAGCGGCAGCCCCAGGACGATGCGCGTGACTTCGTACTCCTTCACGAGCAGGGACAGCTCCGCGAGGTCCGCCTTGAGCGACGTGCGTCGCACGGTGGTGACCGTCTGGGCGGTGAGCCCCAGTCCATCCGAGACGGCCACCCCGATGGTCTTGGTGCCGTAGTCGAGCCCGAAGGTGCGCATGGGCGCCGGACTCTAGCCGCAATCCTCCGCGTGGGACCGCCCCGTCCGCGCCAGGGGACGCATGCGGACAGTCCTCGCACCCAACCCCTGGATTTGTCTCACCGCGCCCGGTGCCACCGCCGGCATCGCCGCTGCAATGCCCCTGTCCCGTCCGAAGAGACGGCGCGCGGCATCCGGCAGCACCCACTTCAACCCGTCGCGCGGGAGTTCCGATGCTCGACATCCTCAAAGGCGTGGCGAACCTGCTGGGCGGCCCGATGTCCTCCGTGGTCGACCTGGCAGGCAATGCCCTGGGGCTACCCCCGGTCCTTACCAACTCCATCAAGACGGCCGCGGGGGTGATGACCGGCAACGTGATGATGGCGGCCAGCGGCGCCCTGGGCGTCGCGGACGAACTGAAGAAGAACCCACCCGCGAAGACGGAGTACTGCGCGCCGAAGGACGCGGCGACGGCGGGGGCAGGCTACGCGCCGTCCTCGAGCGCGGGCTCCACGCAGGGGGCGCCCGGGGCCCGCAGCCCGTTGGATCCGCGGCTCCTGGACTACGCGGACGCGCTGCGCACGCTGGAGGCGAACTTCGGCTACCTGGACCTGATGGATGGCCGCAAGGACGGCTCGCTGTCGCACGGCGACCTCCAGCGCGTCGCGCAGGACGCGAACGTGTCGCCCCTGCTGCGGGACGCGGCGAAGTTCATGGTGGAGAACCGGACCTTCTTCGAACAGGCGGACACGGCGAAGAAGACGCTGCTCGGCCTGCCGCTGGTGCCGAACTTCAACGACGACCGCATCGACGTGAGGGCCCTCCAGGTGGAGTCGAAGCGGCTGGCCGCGGACTTCGAGAAGTACGGCCGTCCGCAGCGGCCGGGCCGTCCGTCGCCCGCGCCGTCGGACTGCGAACCGCCCCCGTCGGACTGCCCGCCGCCCACCACGGGAGGGGGCTCGGTGCCGGGCCGGCCGGGCAGCGGCACGGGCGGGACGGGAGGCTCGGGGCGTCCGGGCACTGGCAC
>NZ_RAWG01000581.1 GCF_003611735.1 Corallococcus sicarius
CCACCGGCATCGACGGCTGGGTCCCCGTCGAAAAGCCCCAGCCCCAGCCCGGCCCCGGCCAGGCGCTCGTCCGCCTCCGCGCCGTGTCCCTCAACTACCGCGACCTCATCATCGCCAAGGGCTCCTACCCGGGCATCAAGACGCCCCTCATCCCCGTCTCCGACGGCGCGGGCGAGGTCGTCGCCGTCGGCCCGGGCGTCACCCGCGTCAAGCCAGGCGACCGCGTGGCCCCCACCTTCTTCCAGGTGTGGACCGAGGGCGAGCGCACGCCGGAGAAGGTCGCCCATGCGCTCGGCGGCGGCATCCCCGGCGTCCTCGCCGAGTACGTCTGCCTGGACGCCGAAGGGCTCGCGCTCCTACCCGACTGGCTGTCCTTCGAGGAAGGCGCCACCCTCCCCTGCGCCGCCGTCACCGCGTGGAACGCACTCGTGCCGCAGGGCGGCCTCAAGCCCGGCCAGACGGTGCTCGCCCAGGGCACCGGGGGCGTGTCCATCTTCGCCCTCCAGTTCGCCCGCATCCTCGGCGCCCGCGTCATCCTCACGTCCAGCAGCGATGAGAAGCTCCAGCGCGGCAAGCAGCTCGGCGCGGACGGACTCGTCAACTACAAGAAGTCCCCCGACTGGGCCGCGGAGGTCCTCGCGCTCACGGGCGGCCAGGGCGTGGACCACGTGCTGGAGGTCGGCGGCGCCGCGACGCTGCCCACCTCCGTGCGCGCCACGAAGGAGGGCGGCCACATCGCGCTCATCGGCCTGCTCACCGGCGCTCCGGGCAAGCCCGACAACGCCGCCACCGGCAGCAAGCACCTGCGCGTCGTGAGCACCTACGTGGGCAGCCGCGCCATGTTCGAGGACATGCTCCGCGCGATGACGCCCCAGAAGACGAAGCCCGTCATCGACCGCGTCTTCCCCTTCTCCGAAGCACGCGAGGCCCTGCGCTACATGGAGTCCGGCGGCCACTTCGGGAAGATCGTCATCTCCGTCTGACGCCCGCGGCTGGCGTGCACGCGACACGCGCCGGACGATTCCCTCTCCTGGCAGGAGAAGCTCCGGCGTAACGTCCCGCGCGACTTCCGGGCCCGCTCGCAAGGTGATGGGCGGGCCCCGCACCGAAAGGGTTCGCGCATGCCCCGCCTGTTGCCCCTCCTGCTGCTGTTGCTGGCGCCGGTCCTCCCGGCCTCCGCCCAGCCGCAGGAGGCCTCCCGCTTCTTCCCCTACACCCTGAAGACGACGCGCCTGCCCAACGGGCTCACCGTGGTGCGCGTGCCGTTCAACTCGCCCGGCATCGTCGCCTACGTCACCGCCGTGCGCGTCGGTTCGCGCAACGAGGTGGAGCCGGGGCGCACCGGCTTCGCGCACTTCTTCGAACACATGATGTTCAAGGGCACGAAGGCCAACCCCGAAGGCCAGCGCGAGCGCGTCCTCGGCGGCTTCGGCTTCGACGACAACGCCTTCACCACCGACGACATCACCGTCTACCAGGCGTACGGCCCCACCGCCGGCCTGCAGCAGCTCATCGCGCTGGAGGCCGACCGGTTCCAGAACCTGACGTACTCAGAGCCGTCCTTCCAGACGGAGGCGCTCGCGGTGCTCGGCGAGTACCACAAGAATGCGGCCAGCCCGAACCTCAAGCTGGAGGAGTCGCTGGCGAAGACGGCCTTCACGCGCCACACGTACCAGCACACCACGCTCGGCTTCTACGAAGACATCCAGGCCATGCCCAAGGCGTACGCGTACAGCCGCGCGTTCTTCGAGCGCTGGTACACGCCCGCCAACACCACCCTCTTCATCGTCGGTGACTTCGACGACGCCCAGGTGCTCGCGGAGGTGACGAAGCAGTACGGCGCCTGGAACCGCAAGGCCACGAACGTCACCATCCCCACCGAGCCCGCGCAGCAGAAGTCGCGCGCGGTCCACGTGGACTGGACGCAACCCACCCAGCCACGCCACGTGCTCGCGTGGCGCTCCCCCGCCGCCCGCGCCGACACGCCCGACGCCGCCATCATGGCCGTGCTCGCCGAGTACCTCGTGGGCGACACCAGCCCCGCCTACAAGGAGCTGGTGCTGGAGAAGCAGCTCGTCGAGTCGGTCAACATCTACAACACCCCGCACCGCGACCCGTACCTCTTCCCCATCGACGCCACCCTCCAAGACGAGAAGCACCGCGCCGCCGTGGACGCCACGCTGCGCCGCGACGGGCTGGACGCTGCCACAGCCTATGTGGTGCTGCCCGAACACCTGCGCCCCTTCCTGGACGCGGGCGCGCGCTGCGGCGTGGTGGAGGGGTTGCCCGTGTGTGTGGTGGCGGGCA
>NZ_RAWG01000582.1 GCF_003611735.1 Corallococcus sicarius
CGCGAGGCTCTGGCGCTGCCCCTCCAGTACGCGGACTTCGGCCAGTGGCAGCGCCAGAGCCTCGCGGAAGCGCGCCTGCCCGAACAGGAGCAGTGGTGGCGTCAGCGACTGGCGGGCATGCCCCGGCAGATCGACCTGCCCACGGACCGGCCCCGCACCGCGCACAGCACGCTCGACTCCGCGCGCATGACCATGGAGATGCCTGCCGCGCTCGCCCGGGAGCTGTCCGCCTTCGCCAAACGCGAAGGCTTCACCCCGTACATGACGGTGCTCGCGGCGTGGCAGACGCTGCTGCATCGCTACAGCGGCCAGACGGACCTCATCGTCGGCACGCCCATCGCGAACCGCACCCGGCCGGAGCTCTTCCCGCTCATCGGCTACGTGGCGCACTCGGCTGCCTTCCGCACGCGCTTCGCGGGCGAGCCGACCTTCCGCGACATGCTCGCGCAGATTCGCGAAGAGGTGAACGACGCCCAGGCGCGGCCGGACGTGCCCTTCGAGTACCTGGTGGAGGCACTGGTTCCCGGCAAGGACATCGGCAAGGGCCGCATGGCCGACTCCGTGTTCGTCTTCCACTCCGGCGTCAGCGCCGGTGCGATGACGCTGGAGCTCCAGGGCATGCGCGGCTCGCTGGTGGAGGTGCCCGGCACGCCCGTGCAGTGGGGTGCCACCCTGGCCGATTTGACGCTCGTGCTCTCCGAGTCCCCGGGCCGTCTCCACGGCGTGCTGGAGTACGCGACGGAGCTGTTCGACGCTGCGTTCGCCGAGCACTTCATGGCGCACTTCCAGGTGCTGCTGTCCGCGGCGATCTCCAAGCCCGACACGCAGGTCTCCCGCCTGCCCCTGTCCACGGAGGCCGAGCGCCGCGCGTGGCCGACGCCCCGCACCGTGGCCGGCTTCACCTCCGTGCCCGCCCTCCTCGCGGACCGGCGTGCCCGTCAGTCCGACGCCGTCGCCGTGTCACGCGGTGACGAGCACTGGACCTGGGCGCGGCTGGGCACCCAGGTGCGGACCCTGGCCGCGCGGCTGCGGTCGCTGGGGGTGAAGGACGGCGCGCCCGTGGCCGTGAGCCTGCGGCCGTCGCCGGAGAAGCTCATCGCGCTGTGGGCCGTGCTGGAGGCCGGCGGCGCGGTGGTCGCGCTGAGCCCCACCGACCTGGGCGAGGTGTCCCTCTATGCCCCCGAAGGCGCGCGCGTGCCGGTGCTCGTCACCTCGCGTGAACTCGTCGCCTCCGTGCGCGTGGAGGCTTCACGCACGCTGTACGTCGAAGACGTCGCCACGCCCTCGGAGGCCTCCATCCCGGAGGTGCCAGGTCGCGGTGAGTCCGACACCCTGGCGTGGCTGCTGCCCATGGGGGCGGGGCAGCCCGCGTGGGCGCTGGGCCACCTGGAACTGTCGGAGTTCTTCGTCGCGCTGGACGCACGGTTCTCGCCCACCGACGGAGGGGCGTGGCTGTCCGCGGGCGAAGCCGCCGCGGACCGTCCGGACCTGGAAGCGCTGTGGGCGCTCTCACGCGGGCTGCGCGTGGTGTTCCCCTCGGAGCAGGTGACGGCGCGGCTGGTGAACCTCGGCGGCGCCGGGCGCCGGGCGAAGGCGATGGACCTGAGCCTCATCTACTTCGCCAACGACGAGGACACCCTCACCGGGCCGAAGTACGAGCTGCTCATCGAAGGCTCGAAGTTCGCGGACGCGAATGGCTTCTCCGCCGTGTGGACGCCAGAGCGCCACTTCGCCTCCTTCGGCGGCCTCTACCCGCAACCGGCCGTGGTGGCCGCGGGCATCGCCACCGTCACCAAGAACCTGCGCCTGCGCTCCGGCAGCGTGGTGCTGCCGCTGCATGATCCGCTGCTCATCGCGGAGCAGTGGTCCGTCGTGGACAACCTGTCGCAGGGCCGCGTGGGCATCTCCGTGGCCACGGGCTGGCACGTCCATGACTTCACCTTCGCGCCGGGCAACTACGAGGACCGGCGCAACATCCTGCTCAAGAATCTCAAGACGCTGCGCGCGCTGTGGCGCGGCGAGAAGGTGACGCGGCCCGCGGGCGCGGGCACGACGGTGGAGCTGTCGCTGCGGCCCAAGCCGGTGCAGAAGGAGCTGCCGGTGTGGCTCACCGCCACGGTGAACCCGGAGACCTTCCGGCTGGCGGGTGAGCTGGGCGCGGGCGTCCTCACGGGCCTGATGTCGCACTCGCTGGAGGAGCTGAAGCCGAAGGTGGCCCTCTACCGCGAGGCGTGGCGCCGCAACGGCCACCCGGGCCGGGGCCACATCACGGTCA
>NZ_RAWG01000583.1 GCF_003611735.1 Corallococcus sicarius
CGAAAACCCGAGCCGTCCTGCCCGGTTGCCTGGGTGGTTTTTTTGACTACACCGTCCAGCGGGGTGAGCCTGTGCCCCAGGACGCTACAGGACGAGGTGGCCATGAAGCTGGGCATGTGGATGGCGCTGCTGGCGATGACGACGGGCTGTGCGACCGGGGCCCCCGTGGGCGGCTGGGTGGCGTCGGAGCCGGTGCGCTACCGCTCCGCATCCCCGCCGGCCTTCCCCCGCGCCGCGCTGTCCTCGTCGGTCGCGAGCCGTGACAGCCACAGGGCGCCGGCCTCCAAGGCACGGCCCGCGAAGGCCTCCCCTGCGAGCCAGGCGCAGGTGAAGGCACGCCCCGCCGCGCCTCCTACGAAGAAGGCCGCCGTGAGCATGGCGCCCGTGTCCAACCCGCGCGAGCGCGTGCTCACCACGGCCCGCACGCTGGTGGGACAGCCCACCATCCAGGTGAACGGCCGGCGCTACCCGGCGGACTGCACGGCGCTCATCGAGGCCACGTATGCCCAGGCAGGCCTGAAGTTCCGCGGCACGCTGAAGCCCGGAGACAACGGCGTCACCGCGATCTACCGCTACGCCCGCGCGAACGGCCGCGTGTACACGGAAGGCCGGCCCGTGCCGGGGGACCTGGTGTTCTTCCGCGAGACGTATGATCAGAACCGCGACGGCCGCCGCAACGACGGCCTCACGCACGTGGGGCTCGTGGACGGGGTGGACGCGGATGGCACCGTCACCGTCATCCACCGGGTGAAGCGCGGCGTCGTGCGCTACCGGATGAACCTGGCGCGCCCCCACCTGCCCCGCGATCCGCGGACGGGCGAGGTGCTCAACGACATGCTGCGAAACCCCGGTCCCGGACAGACGCACGTCCTCACCGGCCAGCTCTTCGCCGCGTTCGGCAGCGTGCTGCCCTCGGGCACCGCGAAGCCCGTGGCTGTGGCGGCGGCCCGGTAGCAAGAGAAAGCCCGTCGCTCCCTGCGGGGTGCTTCCGGAACCAGCCGGAGCGCCACCGGGGAACGACGGGCCTGGACTGCCTTTGCGAAAAAGCTGACGGCTAGGTGGTGGTCGTGGAGGACGCGACCCGGGCGGTGCGGTCCCACGCGGCGCGCTGCGAGTTGCGCAGGAAGCGCCAGAAGCCCACGGCGATCGCCATGTTCATGGTGACGAAGTAGTAGGCCACCGACGACACCCGCTTCGCGACGCCGCTCTTGAACACGCCCGCGCGGCCCAGGTACGCCAGGGCGTAGAAGAGCGTCTGGCCCAGGAGCGTCGCCTGGTAGAAGGCGCTGTCGAGCAGGAAGAGGTTGGCCACGAACGCCGCCACCATCAGGGCGGGCGCGCACCAGCGCAGCAGCTTGTGCGACCAGAACGCGAACGCGGGGAAGCCCGCCGTGGGCAGCAGCAGCCCGGGCACGAGGCGCAGGCTCTGGAAGTTGCCCGCCGCGATGCGAGCGCGCCGGCCGAACTCCTTGCCGTAATCCTCCGTCGTCTCCTCGTGCGCGACGGCGGTCTCCTCGTAGTGGACCTTGTAGCCGCTCTCGAGGATGCGCAGCGGAATCACGAAGTCATCCACGATGGTGGACGGCGGCAGCAGCGTGAAGAGCGAGCGCCGGATGGCGTAGAGGCCGCCGTTGGCCCCCACCACCGAGCCGCGCTTTCCCTCGTACATCTTGATGAGGGACTCGTAGCTCCAGTAGGCGCTCTCCTCGTAGTCCTGCTTCGTGGGGTTGTAGAGGCGCAGCTTGCCGCAGACGGCGCCGACCTCCGGGTCCTCGAAGTGGCGCACCAGCTTCCGCACCGCGTCCGGGTCGATCATCGTGTTCGCGTCCGACAGGAGCACGATGTCGCCATGGGCGGAGGGGATGCAGCGGTTGAGCACCGTCGTCTTGCCTGCGCGGGGCGCGGGCGACAGCCGCACGCGGGGATCCGTGCACTGCTGCACGAGCCCGTCCGTCCCGTCCGTGGAGCCATCCGAACCGATGACCACCTCGAAGCGGTCCGCCGGGTAGTCCAGCGCCAGGCTGTTCTGCAGCTTCTGCTCGATGCAGGAGGCCTCGTTGTACGCGGCCACCACCAGGCTCACCGACGGCAGCGGCCCCGCGGGGACGCTCGCCTGGACGGTGCCCCCGGAACGCATCCGCCTCATGTTCTGGAAGACCTGCGCCATGCCCTCCAGGGCGAACAGGCTCAAGGGATAGAAGAAATACGTGTGCACGAGTGCCAGCGCCGCGCACCAGAAGAAGACCTCCGCCATCGACCCACCCTCCCGA
>NZ_RAWG01000584.1 GCF_003611735.1 Corallococcus sicarius
GCCGCGCCCCGTGCCGCCGCGCCCCGTGTCGCGACGCCCGGCCAGGTTCCGGCCGCCGCGCCCCCGCGTGCCGCCGCGCCTCGCGCAGCCGTGCCCATGACGGATGGACCGACGGTTCGTGCCGCCGCGCCGCAGGGTGATGCGACGGTTCGTGCTGGGATTCCTTCCGATGCGACGGTTCGTACCGCCGCGCCGCAGGGTGATGCGACGGTTCGCGCCGCCGCGCCGCAGGGGGGTGATGCGCCTGCTCGTGCGGCACCGCGTGCACCTGCGTCTCCGACGGATGCGGCTGCGCGTGCGGCTGCGTCTCATACGGATGCGTCCGTGCGTGGCGCCGTGCCCCAGGCCGATGCAACGGTTCGCGCCGCCGCGCCGCACGCGGAAGGTCCGGCGGTCCGGGCTCCCGGTGCGGCTCCTCGTACGGCGGTGCCCGCTTCCGCGGCGCCCGTGCCTCCTCGCGCCGCGCAGCCTCCCGTGAACGCGCCCTCGGGTGCCGTGCTCCCGCCGCGTCCCGCCGTCGCGCAGCCGCCCCCGAGCGTGGCCCCGATGTCCGCCGCGAGCGCCCAGGCCCCCATGGCGCCGCCGCGCGCCTCGCCCACGCAGGCCATGCCGGAGGCCGGCTTCCAGAATCCGGGTGTCGCGGTTCCCCGCGCGGCGCAGGTGCCGGTGAACGCCGCCGAGCCTCGTCCGGGCTCCGTGCCCACGCCGGCCTACGGCACCGAGGCGCACGGTGCGCGCCCCCTCCCTGCTGCGGCCCCTGGACTGCCGCGACGGGACGCCCCGCCCGCGCAAGCGCCTGCTTCGTCCGGTCTGCCTCACATGGAGTCACCCGCGCAGCCCGCGGCTCCGTCCGGTCTGCCGCGCATGGAGGCATCCGCGCAGCCCTCGTCCGGCCTGCCCCGTCGTGACGCCGAGCGCGCGTCGGGACTGCCGCTCATGGACGCGCCCGCGCAGGCTTCTGCCTCGTCGGGTCTGCCCCGCCGTGACGCCGCGCCCTCGCAGGGGCTGCCGCTCATGGAGGATCCGGCCCTCCTGCCTCCACTGGAGACGCCGGCCTTCGCCGCCGCTTCCCTGTCGCCCCCCCCGGGAGTGTCCCGCATGGAAGCTTCGCCCTCTCCCGCCGCCCCCGTGAAGTCCCAGGCTCCCGCCGCGGCTCCGGTCCCCGGCGAAGTGCACGCGCGACCCGCCTCGCTGTGGCGGCGGCTGCTGTCGTTCACCATCGACACCGCGGCCATCGGCGCCGTCGCGGCGGCCTACATCGTCCTTGCCTCGTCCATCGCGGGCGTCAAGGGTCCGCAGCCGGGTCTGACGGGACTGGATGCGTTTGTCGGCTGGCTGCGCGCACTGCACACCGTGCTGCTTCCCGGCGTGGTACTGGTGCTGGTGCTCGCCACCGTCTACTGCGCCGTCGCGGCCTTCCTCTGGAATGGCCGCACCCTGGGACGATTGCTCCTGGGGCTCCGGTTGGTGGACACCCATGGCATGGCGCCGACACCGGGCCGGGCCATCTTCCGGGCGCTGCTCGCCGGGCTTTCCTTCGTTCTCTTTCTGGGCGGCTTTTGGATGGCGTTGTTCGACCGACGCGGTCAGACGCTGCATGACAAGCTGACGTCCACCTTCGTCGTCCAACCGAGCTGAAACCGGCTCATTGTGCCTTGCGGCCGCGGCCGTAAGATGCCGCGGCCTTCATGCCTTCCCGTCTTGCTCAGCACCTCGTCTCGCGCGCCCTCCTGACCCAGGAGCAGGCCGGAGATTTGTTGCGTCAGCACCAGGCCCAGGGAGGCCACCTGGACTCCGCGCTCCTGGAGCGTGGCATGGGTGAAGAGGAGGTCCTCGCGCTGTTGGGCGAGGTCTCCGGCTTCCGCCCCGTGAACCTGGTGGACTTCGAGCCCAACCTCGAGGTCGCCAGCTTCATCCCTCCGAAAATCGCCGAGCGCCTGAGCGTGGTGCCGCTGTCCCTGGACGGCAACACGCTGCACGTCGCGTGCGCCTACCCGGTACCCAAGAAGGAGCTGGACGAAGTCGGCTTCCTCCTGGGCAAGCCGCTGGAGCTGTGGGTCGCCATCGAGCTGCGCGTGCGCGAGTGGATCTCCACCATCTACCGCCAGCCGCTGCCGCAGCGGTTCGTCCAGCTTGGCGAGGCGCTCGTCGCCCGGCAGTCCGGAGCCCTCACGCCGCCGCCTCCTCCGCCGCCCGAAGACGAGGCGATGGTGGACATGGTGGAGCAGCTGGCGCGCTCCGTGGCCCAGGAGCCCGTGGCCCCCGAGGCC
>NZ_RAWG01000585.1 GCF_003611735.1 Corallococcus sicarius
AAGGGACAGGGAGGGGGGCGGGTGGAGATCCGCGTTCGACCTGTTGGCGAGCGGCCCGGAGCTGGGCGGCGGCGACGTGCCCCGGGACGTGCCGGCGCGCAAGGGCGCGCGCACGTCGGTGGTGCCGCCGGAGGTGCTGGCGCGGGCGCTGACGGACGCCGGGCCCCGGCCCGTGCCCATGGCCTCCGCGGCCGGGTCCGGTCCGGTGGTGGCGCCCGAGCGCGGCCACCGCGTGCCGGTGTACGCGGAAGCGGGTGAGCTGCGACGGGCCTCGCCGGAGCTGGGAGGAGAGCTGGAAGTGGAAGTGGAGGCTTCGCCGCGTCCCCAGCCCCAGGGCGGCCGCGTGTCCGAGCCCGGCGTCGGGCTGCTGCGAGAAGCGCCGCGTCCGCCGTTCAAGGCGCTGCCGGTCGCGGTGGCGGTGGTGCCCGGGCTGCTCTTGCACGGGTTGGGGTCGTGGGCGGCGGGGGACTCCGCGACGGCGAGGCAGCTCTTCGCGGTGGAGGCCGTGGGGTTCGGGTTGATGGGGGCGGGGCTGGTGCCCATCGCGCTCACGGGTGCGTCGCGGCGGACCATCGGGCCGCTGTACGCGGTGACGCTGACGGGGGCCGGGCTGTTCTCCGTGTCGATGCTGGCGAACCTGTACGCGGTGACGTCGCCCGCGTTCGACCCGGGGCGGGTGCCGGCCACGCTGCCGCCGCTGGAGCTGGACGTGGGCTACCAGTCCGTGCGCGACGCGACGGCGGACTACCAGAACTTCTTCGCGCTGGGCGCGGTGGCGCGGCTGTCGTCGGTGCGGCTGGAGGCGTCCGCGAGGCTCGCGCCTTCGGAGGGCAACACGTGGATCCGCGCCGGGGCGGCGTACCGGCTGTGGGGCGCGCCGGAGCGGTCGCTGGGCAATGGGGACGGCACGGCGTTGGACGTGGAGGGCTTCGCGACGTACCACCGCTATCCGACGGAGGGCTTCACGCTGGGCGGCGGGGAGCTGTCGCTGCGGGGGCGCTACGCGATGGCGCGGCTGAGCCCGAGGATGACGGGTTCCTTCGCGGAGGGCAGCGTGGGCCTGTCGTACCAGGGGCTCGGCTATCCGGGCGCGGTGGGGGACGACAACCTGCACGGGCAGCTGCTCTACACCTTCGGCTACGGCGTGTGGCTGGGGCGCGGCGGGCCGCTCCGGGGCGAGGCGATGCTCTATTACGACCACCGCAAGGACGGGCTGGTGGGAGGCATGCGAGGGCGGGGCGGCGGCATCATCGGCTCCTTCGGGTTGAGGGGCCGCGTGCTGCTGACGGAGCGCTGGGGCGTGGCGGCGGAAGCGCAGGCGGGTGGCGCGCTGATGGGGCGCGTGTCGCTGGTGTACGCGGTGGGAGGTGACACGTGAGCGGCTTCAAGGTGCTGGGGGCGATGGGGCTCGCGACCGCGCTGCTGTCCGCGGGCTGCGCGCGGCCGAGCGAGGATCGCGCGGTGCGCGACACGCGCGTCGGTCAGGCCGAGGCCGAAGCGCTGAAGGTGGAGGTCGAGGGCGGGCTCGCGTCGGTGCGGACGCTGGGGTCGGGAGCGCTGGAGCTGTGGAGCCAGGCGCCGGTGCTCACGGTGCGCGTCACGGCCGGAGCGCAGGCCCGCGCGGACTGGCTGTTCACGGTGCGCAACACGATGCCGGGCGCGGCGCTGGTGGCGGTGGACGAGTCCGGCGAGGCGCTCGCGGTGGAGCCGCTGCCGGACGCGCATCCAACGGTGAAGGCGTGGCGGGTGGCCCTGCGACCGGGGGCGACGGCGCGGCTGACGGTGGCGCCGCCGGACTGGGATTCGCGGACGCCGTTCCGGTTCGCGGCGCTGGCGGACGTGCAGGAGGCGCTGTCGAAGGTGGGGGACATCTACACGCGGCTGAACGAAGACCCCAGCCTGCGCTTCATCTTCTTCGCGGGGGACCTGACGGAGTACGGGACGCGCGAGCAACTGGAGGAGTTCCAGCAGCGGCTGGAGGCCAGCTCGCGCATCCCGCTGTACGCCACGCTGGGCAACCACGAGACGTTCACGGACGACGCGCGCATCTACCAGCAGCTCGTGGGGCGGGCCAGCCAGCACTTCACCTTCCAGGGGGTGCACTTCAGCCTGGTGGACTCCGGCAGCAGCACGGTGGATCCGCTGGTGGAGGAGCAGCTGGACGGGTGGTTGGAGGAGGCGCGCGACGCGGTGCACGTGGTTGCGATGCACATCCCGCCGTTGGATCCGGTGGGGGTCCGGGGCGGGGGC
>NZ_RAWG01000586.1 GCF_003611735.1 Corallococcus sicarius
GCTTTGGGCACGGGGGCGGCGGGACGGGCACGCGGCGGCGGTCCGACCCCGGTGCTCTCATCTTCCTCGGGTCCGCCCTCGTCCTCGGCACCCGCGAGAAAGGACTGGTCGATGATGTAGTCGCATTCGGGGCAGATGGCGGTGTCGTCCGCGACCTTGCGCTTGCAGCCTGGGCAGTTCAGGGCCGGTGCTCCGGGAGGGGTGAACAGCCCTCCATCTTTCCGGTCCATGCGCGTGCCTGTCAAACCCGTTCAGCGCCATAACCCCTGGATTTTCGCGGAGAATTGACCTACCCCCTGGGGGCATGGCCCGCCTGCCCGCCGCCGTGTCCACTGGCCTCCTCCTGTTGACTGCGTGTGTGCGCGCGGTGCCTCCGTCCGACGGAGGTGGCCATCCGGCCCCGGGACCCGAGCGCGTCCTGGAGCGCATCGCCGACTGGGAGGACCGCCGCTCGCTGGGAGGAGGCGAGCTGGTGAGGCTCGCCACGTCGGCGCCGGACGTGGCCGTGCGGACGCGGGCCCTGAGGGCGCTCGGGCGCATCCAGGACGTGACGACGCTGGACGCGGTGGTGGCCGGGCTGACGGCGTCCGAGACGGCCGTGCGCGACGAGGCGGCCTTCGCGGCGGGCGAGCTGGCGCTGTCGTGGGAGCCCCTCCCGGAGGAGGCCCGGACGGCGCTGACCGGAGCGCTGACGCGCGCCGAGGCCTCGGAAGCCGACCCGGCGGTGCGGACCACGTTGCTGGAGTCCCTGGGCAAGCTGGCCACGCCCGGTGCGGTGGAGGCGCTGACAGCCCGCCTGTCCCCGCCCGACAGCCCCTGGGCGGCCCCCGCGGCGAAGGCCCTGGGCGTGGTGGCGCGCAAGGCCGGCGCGGCGTCGGTGGCCGCTGTTCCGCTGGCGGCGATGGTGGCGCTGATCGAGCCCGCGCGTCCGCAGCCGGCGCGCTACGGCGGGGCGTACCTGCTGGCGACGGCGAAGCGTCCCGAGTCCGTGCCCACGCTGCGCGGCTGTACGGGCGACGCGGATCCCGACGTGCGCGCCCTCTGCGCGAAGGGGCTGGGAGACGTGGGCGGTCCCAACGACGCGTCCGCGCTGGCGCCGCTGCTCGCGGACGGCACGCCCCGGGTGGCGGCGGAGGCGGCGCGGGCGCTGGCGAAGCAGGTGGCGAAGTGCCCGGTCGCGGCAGGACCCACCGCGTGCCCGCCGCTGGGCGCCCTGTCCGCGCTCGCGTCCCGGGTGAAACAGGTGGCGGCGGGAAGCGCGGCGTGGGCGCACCCGCTGCTGGCGGTGGCGCAGCAGGGACTTCCCGTGAGCGGCAGGCCGCTGCTGAGCCAGCTCCGGAGCGCCCTGGCCGAGTCCGACCGGAGCACCCCGTCCGAGGAGGCGCGCGTGGACCTCGCGTGGCTCGACTGCCGGTTCGCGGCAGCGCTGGACCGGCAGACCGGGGAGCTGAAGGAGGCGCGCGCGTGCGGCTTCGGCCGCGTGTCCGAACCCCGGCGGCTGGCCCTGGGCTTGCGCGAGGTGGCGCAGTTCACCCAAGGCGCCGCTGCACCCTCATCGCCGGGGGGAATCCCTCCCCGGGGGCCCGGCGCCGCCTTCGCGGTGCCGCTGCTGGGCCACGCAAGCCCGCAGGTGCGCGGCGCGGCGCTGGAGGTCGTGGCGGAGCGTCCGGTGCCGGAAGCCCTGGCGCCGGTGCGTGCGCTCATCGCGGGGGACGACGCGGTCCTGGCGGGGCTCGCCGCGTCCGCCGCGGGCAAGCTGAAGGACGCCGAAGCGTTGCCCGCCGTGGAGGCGCTGGCGGCGCGCGTGCCCCGGGAGCCGGACCTCGCGGAGGCGGTGGCCGGCGCGCTCGTCGCGCTGCAGGGCAGGGCGGCCGAACCCCGTCTGCGCGAATGGCTGGGCCACCCGCACGCCAACGTGCGCCGGGTCGCGGCCGAGGCCCTCACGACGCTGACGGGCGCTGCCGTGCGCTCGGCCCGCGTGGAGCTGCCCGCGGACACGTACCGTCCGCCGGCCGCGCCGCCGGGCACGACGCTCACGCTGCGCACGCGCAAGGGGGACATCACCGTCCTGCTGGAGCGCGATGCACCGCTCACGGGCGGCAACCTGGTGGCGCTCGCGAAGCAGGGCTACTTCCGGGGCGTCACCTTCCACCGCGTCGTGCCGGACTTCGTCGCGCAGGGCGGCGATCCGCGCGGAGACGGGGAGGGGGGGCCGGGGCACTC
>NZ_RAWG01000587.1 GCF_003611735.1 Corallococcus sicarius
GCCCGCCCTCCAGTACGGCGACTTCGCGACGTGGCAGCAGACGAACCTCACGCCCCAGGCCCTGAGCACGGAGCTGGCGTGGTGGAAGCAGACGCTCTCCGGCGCTCCGTCACTGCTGGCCCTGGCCACCGACAAGCTCCGGCCGCAGCGGCTGTCCTCCCAGGGGGCCCGCAGGCTGCGCGTGTTGCCCGCGTCCCTGATGGCGAAGCTGCACGCGCTGGGACGCCGCGAGGGTGCGACGCCCTTCATGATGCTGGTGTCCGCGCTGGCCACCGTGCTGCATCGGTGGAGCGGACAGGCGGACTTCATCCTCGGCTCCGCGACGTCCGGGCGCGACGTGCCGGGCACCCGCTCCCTCGTGGGCGACTGCACCAACTTCCTCCCGCTGCGCCTGCGCCTGCCTTCCGACACCACCGTGTCGGGGCTCCTCGCCAGTGTGAAGCAGACGACGCTCGCCGCACTGGCCCACGGGTACGTGCCCTATGACCATGTGCTCGCGATCGCGCAGCCGGGTTCGCAGCGGCGCGAGCTGTACAACATCGCCTTCGTCCTGGACGACTACGCCATTCCGCGCGCCCAGCCGGTGGGCGGTGGGCTGACGCTCGACGTGGGGCTGTTGGACAACCGCACCACCGAGATCGACATGACGTTCGAGGCCGCCCCCGGCCCCGACGGCTTGCTCATCGGCTGCAAGTACGCGACGGACCTGTTCGAGCCCGAGACGATTGACCGGCTCCTCTCCCACGTGGAGAACGTCGTCGTCGGCATGGTCGCCGCCCCGGAGACGAAGCTCTCCGAATTGCCCCTGATGACGGAGGCCGAGCGCCACCAGGTGCTCCACGGCTGGAACCCTCCGTGCGAGCCGTTCCCCACGGGCACGCTGGTGGAGCGCTTCGAGGCGCAGGTGGAGCGCACCCCGGACGCCATCGCCGTCACCTTCGAGCTGCGCCAACTCACCTACCGCGAGCTGGACGCGCGGGCCAACCGGCTCGCCCACGTCCTCTGGAATCGCGGCGTGCGCCCCGAGGTCCTCGTGGGCGTGTGCCTGGAGCGCGGCGTGGAGCTGGTCGTCACGCTGCTCGGCATCCTCAAGGCCGGCGGCGCGTATCTCCCGCTGGACTCGGCGCACCCGCTTGAGCACCTCGCGTTCCTGCTGGAGGACGCGCACGCGCCCCTCGTCCTCACCCAGTCGTCGCTGGAGGACCGGGTGCCGTCGGTGGAGGGAACCACCGTCCTCACGTTCGAGGCCGCGATGGCCTCCGGGGCTTCGTCGGAGCGGCTCGCGCACCGGAGCGCGCCCGGAGACCTGGCGTACGTCATCTACACCTCGGGCTCCACCGGACGTCCCAAGGGCGTGATGGTGCAGCACGACCACGTGACGCGGCTGTTCACCGCGACCGAGGCGAAGTTCCACTTCGGGCCTTCGGATGTGTGGACGCTGTTCCACTCGTACGCGTTCGACTTCTCCGTCTGGGAACTCTGGGGCGCGCTGCTGTACGGCGGCCGGCTGGTGGTGGTGCCGTACTTCGTCAGCCGCTCGCCGCAGGCCTTCCTGCGCCTGCTGGCCGACGAGGGCGTCACCGTCCTCAACCAGACGCCCACCGCATTCCGTCAGCTCCTGCACGCCGAACAGCAGGCTGCCTCCCAGGGCGAGGCTCCGCCCCTGGCGTTGCGCTACGTCATCTTCGGTGGTGAGGCGCTGGACCTCGCGTCGCTGCGCCCCTGGTTCGAACGGCACGGCGATGCTCGGCCGCAGCTCGTGAACATGTACGGCATCACCGAGACGACGGTGCATGTCACCTGGCGTCCGGTGGGGCTCGCGGACCTGGAGCGCCCTGCCTCCAGCGTCATTGGCCAGCCCCTCCCCGACCTCCAGCTCTACCTGCTGGACTGGCTGGGACGGCCGGTGCCCGTCGGCGTGCCGGGTGAAATCCATGTCGGCGGCGCCGGTGTCGCGCGAGGCTACCTGCGCCGGCCCGAACTCACGGCGGCGCGCTTCGTGGACGACGGCTTCGGCCCCGTGCCGGGCCGCAAGCTCTACCGCGCGGGCGACCTGGCTCGGCGGCTGCCCAACGGCGACCTGGAGTACCTGGGCCGCATCGACCACCAGGTGAAGCTGCGCGGCTTCCGCATCGAGCTGGGGGAGATTGAGTCCTCGCTCAGCACGCACCCCGACGTGCGCGAAACCGTGGTCATCGTGCGCGAGGACGTGCCCGGCG
>NZ_RAWG01000588.1 GCF_003611735.1 Corallococcus sicarius
GGGTGGGGCCCTGTCCCACCACGCGGGTCCGCGAAGCCTGACCTTGCGAGGAGGTCGGCTCGGGGAGAAAGTGGTCCCGTGTTGATCCCCATCCTCGCCGCGCTCACCCTGGTGGTCGCCGCCCAGGCGCCCGCGCCCACCTCCTCCGCGAAGCCCCTCACCGTGTTGCTGGCGCCGACGGACGTGACGCGCGGCACGCCGCGCTACCTCGTCGGAGTCGCCCAGGAGCACGTGGCCGACCAGCTCAAGGCCCGGGGCCTGGAGGTGATCCGCGTGGAGGACGTGACGCGCACGCTGCCGAAGAAGCAGCGCGCGGCGATGATGCGCTGCAAACGCACGCAGCCGTCCTGCATCGCGTCGCTGGGCGTGGCGGCGAAGACGGACGTGGTGATGGTGACGGGGGTGGTGCCCTACCTCAACGGCTTCAAGGCCGGCGTGCGCGTGTACACGGCGAAGGACGGGGCCCCGCTGGTGGAGCACTCGGTGCCGGAGGTGAAGAAGGACCAGGTGATGGACGCGCTCACGCAGTCGCTGGACGTGGTGGTGCCCACGACGCTGCGGGTGCTGCGGCCGGAGCCGGTGGCGCCGCCGACGCCGCCCGTGGTCCAGACGCCGCAGGTGACGCCGGGTGTGAAGCAGCCGGTGACGCCGGTGACGCCGGGCATCGAGCCGCCCACGCAGATGGACCTGAGTGACACGGCCAGGGACGCGCCGAAGGTGGAGACGCCGGGGCGGCGCAAGTGGGCGTGGGTGCCGGCGGCGGGCGGCGTGGTGTTGGCGGGCGTGGGGACGGTGTTCCTGGTGCAGTCGCGGAGCAAGTTCAGCGACCTGGAAGACAAGGAGTTCCCGACGCTGGCCGAGGCGGATGCCGCGAGGGATTCCGGCAAGCGGTCGCAGACGCTGGGCGTGGTCGGGATTGGCGTGGGAGCGGCGGCGGTGGCGGCGGGCGCGCTGATGTACTTCCTGCCGACGAAGCAGACTTCCGTTCAGCCGTCCGTGACGCTCACGCCCCAGGGTGGTGGCTTGAGTCTCGCCGGGACGTGGCAGTGAGTTCGGGGAGAACCATGCGGAACATCTGGAAGGTCGGAGCGCTGGGCGCGGTGTTCGGTGCGGTGCTCAGCGTGGGCGGCTGCAATGACTTCGACACGGCTTATGAAAAGTGCGTGGACGAGGGTCGCTGCGGCCCTGATGGAGGCGTGGTGGACGCAGGGGTCGACAGTGGACCCGTGGATCCGGAGCCCACCTGCATTCCCTCCTCGGAGCTGGATGAGCCCGATCCCGAAGGCAGGGACCTCAACTGCGACGGCGTGGATGGCATGGCCAGCGCGGGCTACTTCGTGGATCCAGAGCGCGGTAACGACGGGGATGACGGCACCCAGCTCCATCCGCTGAAGACCCTGGATAAAGCCCTCCAGCGGATCCGTGACAACGTCACTGGCACCGTACGCACGAATGTGTACCTGAGTGTCGGGACGTACAACGAGCCGACCACCGTCGTGAACACCCCGGTGTCGATCTACGGCGGCTATCAGTGGGTCACTCAGGGATATCGCTATTGGGCTCGCTTTCCGGAGGGAAGCACCACGCTCATCGATGGTGGCACGCATGCCTTCACGGTGCGGGACGTGACGGATGCGGGCGTGCGACTGGATGCGTTGCACGTCGCTTCCGCCAACGCGACCGGCGATGGTGAGCCGTCCATTGCCTTGCACGTCGTGCGCACATCGTTGTTGCTCCAAGACATCGTCCTGGAAGCAGGACGTGGCGGGAATGGGCTTGAAGGAAGAGCGGGAGACGCAGGCGCTCCTGGCGGCAATGGATCCGAGGGTCAGACGGGTACGCCCAACGGAGGTGGTATCCTGGGAAGCGGAGGCTCCACGACTTGCGCGGTGGGCAAGGGTAACGTCGGCGGCAACGGCGGAACCGGCAATGCACGCAACAGTGGTGAGCCTGGGGAGCCGGGTGAAGTTGGAACGCCTGGCGGGCTTGGCGGCTACGTCGTCGATGGAGGTTGCGTAGATCAGACCTGCAGTTGCACTGGGGTGAAGGGCGACGCGGGGGTCACGGGGTCGGTGGGAGAGCCCGGGGATGCAGGAAGAGGCGGACTGGGCCGTGGCCTCGTCGAAGCTTCGGGCTGGCAGGCCAATCAAAACGGGGCGCAGGGGTCTGCAGGAAAGTCGGGGGCGGGCGGTGGTGGAGGG
>NZ_RAWG01000589.1 GCF_003611735.1 Corallococcus sicarius
GCGGTGGGGGTGGTGGAGGAGCTGCGTGAACGGATCCGTCAACTCCAGGCCGCGCCCCGGCGCTCGCTCCCGGTGCTGCGCACGGGTGTGGACGCGGTGGATGCGCTGCTGCCCATGGGCGGCCTTCCCCTGGGGCACTCGGTGGAGCTGTGTGGGGAGGCGGCGTCCGGGCGCACCAGCCTGGCGCTGCGCGCGGTGGCCTCCGCGCACCGGGAGCTGCGCCTGTGCGCGTGGGTGGACGGCCCCCGGGAGCTCTATCCCCCCGCGGCGGCGTCGCTGGGCGTGGATCTGGAGCGGCTGCTCGTCGTGCAGCCCCGGGCCTTCGCGCAGCGCGTGTGGGCCACGGTGCAGCTCGCGCGCAGCGGCGCCTTCACCTGCGTGGTGCTGGACCTGACGCACGGCGTGGGCGCGGCGGGACGGCCGGAGCGGCTCTCCCTGCCGGAGGCGCGCAAGCTCGCGGACGCGGCGGCGCGGGGCGGGACGCTGGTGCTGCTGCTCACGTCCCCGGAGGCCCCGGCGGACGGTCTGGCGCGGCTGCGGCTGGAGGCCCAGGGCGTCCAGGGCTGGTCCGTGGAGTTGGAGCGCAGCCGGGGCGGTGGCGTGGGGACGCGCGTCGTCAGTCCCTGGCAGGAGCTGTACCCGGAGGTCGGGCTGGATGCCGGGGCGCGCCAGTTGGACGTGGACGGCGTGGGCCACGACGCGGGGGCGGCGGCTGCCGGGCCGGGCTTCTACCGGGAGTCGGCCGCCCACGTGCGCAACGGCTGCGGCATCCAGGGCCAGCGGCCCGGACGCGATGCGCCCATGCCGTCCCTGCGCCAGGACCTTCCGCCGTCGTCGGGCGCGTGCTGAGGGAAGGGGCATCCCGATGCGAAGGGGCTACCTGCACGTCACGCGCTTCCCGGTGCAGCGCAAGGTCATCGAATCGCCATCGCTCGCGGGTCAGCCGCTCGCGTTGGTGGAGGAGGTGCGTGGCCAGCGCCGGGTGGCCTTCGCCTCCACGCGCGCGCTGAAGGCCGGCGTGCGGCCGGGGATGACGCTGACGGCGGCGACGGCGCTGGAGCCCGAGCTGCGGCACTTCCCCTACCGCCCCCAGGACGAGGCCCAGGCGCTGAGCGCGCTGGGGGAGTCGCTGCTCGGGCTGTGCCCGGGCTTCCAGCGGGATGCGCCGGAGGGCCTGTGGTTCGACGCGGGGGCCGCGCACCTGGTGGGGGGCGAGCCGGAGCTGGGGGCTCGCGTGCTGGAGGTCTGCGCTGAGCAGGGCTACCGGGCGCACGTGACGGTGGCCTCGGAGGCGTTCACCTCGCGGGTGCTGGCGCGACATGGCACCCGGCGGGTGACGGTGGTGCCGGAGGGGCAGGGCGCGCGGGCGCTCGCCCCGCTGCCGCTCCAGGCGCTGGAGGACGGCGCGGCGCGGGCCTTCACGGTGCTGGGGTTGTCCACGCTGGGGGACGTGGCGGCGCTGCCGGCGGGCGCGGTGGTGGCGCGCGGTGGGGCGCCAGCGGCGCGGGCGCATGCGCGGTGCCGGGGGCTGGACGACACGCCCTTCACGCCCGAGCCGCTGGAGGAGACCCTGGAGGACCGCGTGGTGCTGGACGCGCCCGCGGACACCTTCGAACCCGTGCAGTTCGCGCTCAAGACGCTGTTGGACCGGCTGGGCGCGCGGCTCTCCGGGCGGCAGCGGGCGGCGGTGCGGCTCACCTTCGTGCTGCGGTTGGATCCCACCGGCGAGGCCCAGGTGCCGCTCCTGCTGGCGCGGCCCACGGCGCGGGCGAAGCTGCTGCTGGAGCTGGCCCGGCACCGCCTGGGCGAGCTGCGGCTGGAGCGCCCCGTGGCGGAGGTGGCGGTGCGGGTGGACGCGCACGACGAGGACCTGGGCCAGCAGCTCGCGCTGGGGGACGCGCCGGAGGGGGACGCGGCCCTGGAGGGGGTGCTGTCGCGGCTGGCGACGACGCTGGGCGAGGAGGCGCTGTTCGCGGCGTCCCTGGAGGCGGCGCACCGGCCAGAGGCCGCGCACGTCCCCCGGGCCTTCCATCCCCCGGAGGCGCGGCGCGCGAATGAAGCCGCGTCGCTGACGCACGCTGCGGCACTGGCGACCGCTGAGGAAGAAGCGCGGGTGCGCGCCCTGGAGGTGGTGGAACTCCGCGCCACGTTGACGGAAGCGAAGCAGGCGCAG
>NZ_RAWG01000058.1 GCF_003611735.1 Corallococcus sicarius
TTTCAGGTAGCAGACGGCATACGAGGTAGGCTCCGGTCTCGTGGGCTCGGAGATGAGTATAAGAGACAGCGCTGGCCCCGTCCCCAACACCCCCGCCAGCGCCAGCCACGTCCACTTCGTTCCCATCGCGCCAGTGTATGCGCACCGGCTAGGCTCGCGCCCATGTCCGTTACGTTCGAAGTCGCGGCGGCCACCGTCCGCGACGCCCTCATCGACGCAGGCCAGGGGCTGGTGGAGCGCGAGGCGATGGTGGAGCTGGTGGCGCTGTCGGCGGTGGCGGGGGAGCACCTGCTCGTCATCGGGCCGCCGGGCACGGCGAAGAGCGAGGCGGTGCGGCGGACGGCTCGGGCGCTTGGCGGCTCATACTTCGAGTACCTGCTGGGACGCTTCACGGAGCCGTCTGAAATCTTCGGGCCGGTGGACCTGCGCAAGCTGCGCGAAGGCCTGGTGGAGACGGAGACGGCGGGCATGTTGCCGGAGGCGGAGGTGGCGTTCCTGGACGAGGTGTTCCTGGGCTCCACCGCCATCCTCAACACGCTGCTGGGCCTGCTCAACGAGCGCACCTTCCGGCGTGGGCACACGCGCATGCAGTGTCCGCTGCGGGTGTGCGTGGGCGCGTCCAACGCGCTGCCGGAGGACGACGCGCTGGCGGCCTTCTCCGACCGCTTCCTCGCGCGCATCTTCCTGGATCCGGTGCCGGATCCGCGGCTGGAGGAGCTGCTCGCGGGCGGCGCATCGCTGTGGCGGGACGCGGCGCCCCGGGTGGCTTCGCTGGAGTCGCTGGACGTGGTGGCGGGCGCGGCGCGCGACGCGGACCTGGCGCCGGTGCGCCCGCACCTGGCGCAAGCGCTGCGGACGCTGCGGGCCGCGGGCATCGTCCTGTCGGACCGGCGGGCGGTGAAGGTGCAGCGGCTGGTGGCGGCGGCGGCGGCGCTGGCGGGGCGCGCGACGCCGGGCGTGGCGGACCTGTGGCCGCTCGTCTACGCGGTGCCCACGAAGGAGGCGCAGGCGCTCGCGCGGGACGTGCTGCGCGATGTGCTCTCCGCGTCGGAGAACGCGGCGCTGCCGGCCGCGGCGCTGGAGGCGAGCGCGGGGCCGCTCGCGCGGGCGCAGCGCATCGCGCAGGCGGGACGGGTGCTGCTGGAGACGCGGCCTCCGGACGCGGAGGGGGACGCGCTGGCCGCGTGGCGGCTCAAGCTGGAGGGCGTGGCGCGCGAGATGGACGCGGGCTTCGCGCCGGAGTCGCTGCCGGACGTGTTGCGCGCGCTGCGGGCGGAGGTGGCGGCGGCGCTGACCCCCGCGGGGGCGCGGGCGGCGTGAAGGTGCGTCGAATCCAACGCTCGCGGGGCTGTATCCGCGTGGCGGGGCATCCCTCTTCGAGGGCAGGCTCTCGGCCTTCCGCGTCTTTGTGTACGGCGGTCCGGAAACCCTCGGGGCTGCCCGTGCACTGGCGTCCCAGGGCCGAGACTTTCTCTTCGAGGGCAGGCTCTCGGCCTTCCGCGTCTTTGTGTACTGCGGTCCGGAAAGTCTCACCTCCGTTGAGGGCAAGGGCGTCATGAGGCCGCAAGCGGAGCGCGTCGCGGGGCTGCCCGTGCGCTGGCGTTCCAGGGCCGCACCCCTGGAGCCCGTCGCCGTGGCGGGCGTGGGCGCGGTGGCGCATGTGCTGGGACAGCGGGCCCTGCTCGCGGACGATGCGGCGCTGACGGCGTGGAGCGGGGTCGCGGGCCCGGACGTGCTCGTGCTCCTGGGCGCTGAGGCTTCGCTTCCGTGGGTGGAGGGCGTGGTCTACCTGGGGCGTGATCCGCTGGCCCCCGCGCTCCTGCTGCCGTGCGCGCTGGAGCCGGAGGTGGCGGTGTCCCTGCTGGAGCGCGCGTTGCTGGCGGGGCAGGGGGATGCTCCGCTCGCGGTGCTGCCTGCCTCCGGACAGCTCGTACCCGTGGGCGCGGCCCAGCAGGTCGTGCGCGCTTCGCTGGAAGCGTGGCTCACGTCGGCGAAGGGGACGGAGGCCGGGACGTGACCGCGCTGCCTCCGGCGCTGCGCCCCTGGGCGACGCAGCTCTCCCTCTTCCCGAATGACCTCGCGCTCCAACTGGGCGCGCAGGTGGCGCGGCTGTCGGCGGCGCTCGGGGGACTGCGGCCTCGCGGTGAAGCGGAGGGCGGTGAGCCGCAGGGCTATGACGGGCTCACCCGGAGGGGCACCTTCGAGCGGCTGCTCGTCAGTGAATGGCTGTGGGCGCTGGAGGCTCCGGAGGAGCTGGTGCGCCGCGCGGCGTTCGGTGAGCTGTCCTTCCTCAAGCCCGCGTTCCGGCAGCCGCGCGGGGCCCTGCGCACGGTGGTGCTGCTGGACGCAGGACCGGATCAACTGGGCCTGCCCCGCATCGCGCACCTCGCGTTGCTCGTCGTGCTCGCGCGCAGGGCCGAGGCCGCGGGCGCCGCGTTCACCTGGGGCGCGCTCCAGTCCGACCCCTTGCGTGGCCCGCACACGGGCCTGGACGGCAACTCCCTGCTGAAGTGGCTGGAGGCCCGCTCCGTCGAGCCCGTGGCATCCCACCACCTGACCGCGTGGCGCGAGGCGCTCGCCCTCCAGCAGGCCCCCGGGGATGTGTGGCTGGTGGGGGCTCCGCGTCTGGCGCGGCTGGACGGCGCGGAGGGGATGTCCCGCGTGGAGGTGACGGAGCCGATGGAGCCCGGCGCGCACCGGCTCACGGTGGACGTGCGGCCCGCGGCGCGCGTCGCGCGGTCGGTGGTGCTGGAGCTTCCGTCTCCAGACGACTGCGTGCGGCTGTTGCGCAACCCGTTGGGCCAGAGCCTCTCGGGGCAGGCGGTGGTCCGGCAGGAGAAGCGCCTCCTCGGCTTCGCGTTCTCCGGGGATGGCCGCCGCCTGCTGCTGCATTACACGGATGGCAGCGTCGCGGCCATGGCGGTGCCGCACTCGCCGCGCGCGACCTTGCCCAAGCCCCGGCGCCTCCTGGTGCCTTCGGGGATGCGCGTCGTCGCGGCGGGCTGGCGCTCCTCGGGGGGGCTGCTGGTGCTGGCGCGCACGGGAGACGAGTACGTGATGCACGGGCAGGTGAAGATGCCCGACGGGCTCCGCAAGGGGCGCTACCACGCGCAGGTGGAGGCGGAGCGACCGGATCCGCCGGCGGGAGCGCTGCCCCTCCGACTCATGAGCTGGGTGGATTCCAAGGGCCAGGAGCAGCTCTGGATGCGGGACCGACGAGAGCAGCTGTTCTCGCTTCCGCCCCCCAGGGCCGCGGGCACCGTGCCGCTCCTCCCGCTGGAGCCGCACGTCTCCGCGATGGCCGAGGTGCGCAACACGCCCGTCTGCGTGATGCGGCCCCCGCCTCCGGACGGCAGGGGCCTGGCGTTGGTCGCGCGGCTCGCGGTGCTGGGGGAGGAGGAGCCCCGGGTCGCTCCGCTCAATGCGCGTCAGGGTGACGCGTTCTTCGGCTACTCCCCTTCCGGTGCGCATCCCGAAGCGGGGCTGCTGGCGGTGCGCCACTCGGCGGACACGTGGCGGCTGTTCCTGGACACGGGAATGGTGGAGGTCCTGGTTCCCACACAGCAGCGCGTGGTGGGCGTGGTGCAGCCTCCCGCGCCTTCCCCAGCGGGGATGCTCACGCTCGGCCCCGACCTGCGGACGTTCTCCTTCCTCTCGCAGCATGCCCCCCAGATCCTGACCGTGGCCGGTGACGACGTGGTGCAGGCGGAGGCGAGCCATGGGCAGCCGGTGTTCGGCTGGCTGACGAAGTCGGGGGAGCTGGTGCTGTGGGACCTGATGGAGAAGACGGTCCTCTACCGCGCACTGCCGGGGACCATGCCGTGAGCGAACCGTCTGGAGCCCTGAGTCCCCGGGTTCACGTGCACCGGGGAACCGTGCTGGCGGCGGCCTTCTGGTTCCATCCCGGAACGACAGGCGCGACCGAGGCCCGTGTCCGCGTGCTGGCCGCGTGGAGGCCGGGGGCCACCGTCTGGGCGCTGGCGGGTGGCCACCTGCTGCGGCTGGCGACGCCGTGCAAGGTGGCCGTGGACGCCGCGCCGGGCCTGCCGTTGGTGCTGGAGTCGGGCGTGCTGACCAGCGCGCCGCTGGCCTCGAAGGAGCGCGAGCGACTGGCGCCACCGCCTGGAGCGGTCGTGCTGGTGCATGAGGGGGTCGCGCGGCTGTACGTGCCCGGTGAGCTGCGGCAGGTGGACCTGGGGTCGTGGCTGGACGTGTCCGGCTGGCAGCGGATGCAGGTGAAGGGATTGGGCGCGCCTCCGCCGGCCCTGCGGCACATGCTGGCGCCCCTGCCGCCGCCCACGCGCGAGTCGTTCGGACCGGGAGTGCCCGCGCTCGCGCCCGAGGCCCAGCGGATGCTGGCGCTCATGGAGGGGCGGGGAGAGACGGTCGTCGCGCGGCGCGAGGGGTGGTTCGCGCGCCTGCGCCGCGTCTTCTCCCGGCAGCCTGGAGAGACGGTCGCCGTGCGGCGCGAGGGAGTGTTCGCACGGTTGCGACGGGCCTTCGGTGCGAGCTTCGCAGCCGCTTCGGAGACCGCCGAGATGGCGCAGCGGAGGGAGCGAACCGCACGGGTGCGCCGAGCCTTTGGTTTGAAGCCCGTGCAACGTGGGGGCTTGTTCTCACGCTTGCGCCAGGCCTTCGGTGCAAGGCCCGAAGCTGCTCCGGGAAGCGCAATGACAGTGCAGCGTCAGGGCGTGCTCTCACGCCTGCTCGCGTGGCTGGGCGCCGCATCCGCGCCCTCCGGTGCGACGAATGCAACCCAGGGCACGCAGGCCGCGCCCACCCAGGCGCCTCCGCCCGGCCCCAGCGCGTTCGAACGGATGAAGGCGTGGATGCTCCAGCACACGCCGCTGGGTGCGCTCGTGGGCCGGCGCAAGGGCGACTACCTGCGCAATCTCCTGGAGATGTTCGAGGAAGGCAGGCTCGACGAAGCCCTGCGCCACGCGATTCCCCTCGGCAGGGATCCGGACCCCCAGGCCCAGCTCGCCCTGGGCGTCCCAGGCCCGCGCGAACAGCTGCGCATCCAGCCGCGCGGGAACGCCGGCAGCGCCCAGGTCTTCGGCGGCGGCCCCGCCGTGTTCGAGGCCCTGCGCGAGCGCTACCGCACCACCTTCCGCCGGCTGGAGCGCGAGGGGCGCATCGACGAAGCCGCCTTCGTCCTGGCGGAGCTGCTCAACGCCGCGGAAGAGGCCGTGTCCTTCCTGGAGCGTCACGGCCGTCTGCGATTGGCCGCGGAGCTGGCCGAGGGCCGTGAGCTGCCCGCGGGCCTCGTGGTGCGCCAGTGGTTGCTGGCGAAGGACGTCGCGCGCGCGGTGGCCATCGCACGCCGCGGAGGCGCGTTCGCGGATGCGGTGCTGCGCCTGGAGAAGTCCCATCCGCGCGAAGCCGAAGCGCTGCGGCTCCTGTGGGCGGAGTCGCTCGCGGAGGCCGGAAACTGGGCCCGCGCGGTGGAGGCCCTCTGGCCCGTCACGTCCGCGCGCCACCTGGCCCGCGCCTGGGTGGAGCGGGGCGTGCGCACGGGCGGCGTGAGCGGCGCGAAGCTGCTGGTGCACTGGATGCTCGGGTTCCCGGACGGCTTCGGCGCGGCGCGCGGGCAGGTGGAGGCGCTGCTGTCGGACACCTCCGCCGAGCGCGCCCCGGAGCGCCTCGCCTTCGCCACGGAGCTGCTGCGAGAGGAGCCCTCCGACGCCCAGGCCGCGCTCCTCGTCCCCACGTTCCGCGCGCTGATGCGCGACCGCGTGACGGACCACTCCCTGCGCCTGGACATGCTCCTGCGGCGGATGCGCGCCATGAAGGAACCCGCGATGGCCGCGCTCCGCACGGACCTGCCGATGCACACGGCGACACCTGCCCCCGGGTGGTCCGCGCTCACAACGCTGCCGGCCCAGGGGGTGACGCTGGAGGAGAGCGACGCGGGCGCCCACGCGGTGCATGACGCGGTGGTGCTGCCGGGCCGGCGCGTGCTGCTCGCGCTGGGGGAGGCGGGCGCGCGGCTGGTCGACGCGGACGGGCGGACGCTGGCCTGGTTCGACGTGCCGGCGTTCTCGCTGGTGGTCTCCACGCAGGGGGACCGCGCGCTCGCGCTCGCACGCCGGGGCGACGTGTGGCGCCTGTCCCGGCTGGACCTGGTGGCGCGCCGGGCCTCGCGCTGGTGTGACATGGAGCTGGGCGCGTGGGCCCCCACGTACGACGGGGACCGGTGGTTCGTCGCCGTGCGCGACGCCGTGCTGATGGTGGACGCGCTGGCGGACGACCTGCGCTCCCTCTGGCGGGTGCCGCAGGTGGGCGGCGCGGTGCTGGAGCTGGCCGTGGACGAACAGCACCTGTCCTTCCTCGTCCTCCACCTCTCCGCGGAGCAGGACTTCCACCGCCTGGAGCGCTGGGGCTATGCCCTGGAGGGCGGCCCCACCCTGCGCCACCGCGCGGACGTGGAGTGCAGGGCCGGGATGCCGGACATCCACGCGCTCACGGCGGATGGCGAGGCGGTGGCGGCGCGCTCCGTCTCCCCCGAAGAGGAGACCCCCGTCCGGGGGAGCATCCTGGTGCCCTTCGTGTCCCGACCGAACCACGTCGTGCCGCTGCGGGAGCCCTCGCGCGTGGGGCTGGTGCTGGGGAGCGGCTGGAGCCTGACGCGGCTGAGCGCGGGCACCACGCGCACCACCCACCTTCGCGACGTCGCCGGAAACCTGCGCGCGAGCGTCGAGTTCACCGGCACCCCGCCCCAGGTCGTGCGACTCACGGAGGAGTGGTTCGTCGTCCACGACCTGCTCGGCCGGGTGGTGTGGCTGGACCTGCACTCCGGTGAGGTCCACCGCGTGCCGGTGGCGTGAGCGTCAGGAGGCGCGCAGGTGGCTGGGGACGATGACGATGCTCGCGGTCAGCGCGCACGCGTCGTCGTCCACCTCCAGCACCACCCGCACACCCTCCACCGTCACCAGCAGCGAGGGCTGCTCGCTGTGCAGCGCCATCAGCCACGACGACGCCAGCGGCAGCTCCGTGGCCGCCAGCTCCGCGGCGCGCAACAGGTGCACGCGCACCGCGTGGCGGATGGGGTCCGGAAGGGAGTGCAGCGAATACAGTGACGCGTCCGGCAGCCGCAGCGCGTACGGCACGCGCGGCGTCTGCTCCGCGCGGCGGGGCAGCTCGCGCAGGCGCTCCGTCAGCTCCGTCACCAGCTCCTCGGGCTGCACCGGCTTGTGCAGGAAGCCCACCACCCCGCTCAACGGCACCTCCGGGGGAAGGCCCCGGGCGGAGGACATCATCATCACCGACAGGTGTCGCAGCCGCGCGTCCGTGCGCAGCCGGCCGTACAGCTCCCACCCGTCCACGCGAGGCAAGAGCAGGTCCAGCAGGATGAGGTCCGGGTGCTGCGCCCGCGGCCGTTGATTCAGCCACGCCAGCGCCTCGGTGCCGTCCGACACCGGCGTCACCTGGAAGCCTGCTTCGCGCGCGGCACGGCCCACGCCGTCCCGCCACGTCTCATCGTCCTCGACGAGCAGCAGGTGGTGCATCCCCATGGCCATCCCTGATTCGACCCGCTTTCTCCAGGTTTCTCAAATGGGACCCATGTCCAATTGAGGGCCCGAGCACCGGCCCGAGCATCGCCTGTCCGACATTGATTCCGAGAGGACTGTTCCCCCCAGACGCCCACCTGCCAACAAAGACAATGACCGTCAGGCTGTCTTGTTGCAGGTGGGTGGCAATGCACACTCTTGCGGCCGTCATGGCCTACCGCTTCCAGCTTGAGCCCCAGGTGGTGCACACCCTCTCGGCGTGCCCCTCGGGGGTGCGCGAGCAGCTCCAGGAGGAACTGGGGGCACTCGCCAGCCTGATGCCGGGCGTCCCGGTGCCGCTGCCTGGGAGGGAGGGGGCCGCGTTGCTCGCCTGCGGCTTCCAGGTCCGCTACCGGGTGGAACCGGGCGAGGGGCTGCTGCGGTTGACCACCCTGCGACCCCTCTGCATCGTGCCACCGCCTTCCTCCTGAAGGGGCTCACACGGTGCTTGTCCCGTGCGAGGGGGCCGCCTAAGTCGGAGGCCGGGCTTCCAGGGCCTGCTGTCGCTGCAACCCCCTGGATTCCCTCCCCGTTCCGGGCCTTGTCCCCTGCTTGCGAGCCTCGCTCCGTGTCCCTGCCCCTGGCCGATTTCCTCTTTCAGTCCCGGGATGTCCTCCAGGACGCGTGGATCCGCGAAGCCCCCGGCTCCGGCGACACCTTCACGCACGTGCTCGGGGCCGTCGCGGCCCGGATGGCGAACCCCCTGGCCCGGATCTCCGAGGAACTCGCGCGGGAGGCGGCGCTCCTCGTACGGGGCCCTGACGGCCGCCCCGTGGGCGCGGGTTTCCGGCGCCTGCGCGACACGGTGCTGCGGCTGTGGCGGCAACAGCCCGGCATGGAGCGGGAGGACGGGGTCCTGGCGAAGGAGGAGCGCTTCCACGAGGCCGTGGACGCGGTGGAGGCGGCGGCGCTCGAGGCCCATGTCCAGGCCCGCTTGCACGAGGCGCGCGCCGTGGCGATGCTCGAACAGGCGCACCCCGATGCGGCCGGGCAGCGCACCTGGGAGGAGGTCTTCACCCACCTGGGCGTGGGCGTGGGCGTGATGAGCGCGGACGACAGCACGCTCGTGGCGGCGAACCCCGCGCTCGCGCGCATGCACCGCCAGCCCGTCGAGGCGCTCAAGGGGCTGCGGCTGGAGGACCTGGTGGCGCCCGAGTCGCGCGGGGCGCTGCCCCGGCACCTCGCGGCCGCCAGCTCCAAGCCGGCGCACGAATACGAAACGCTGCACCTGCGCGGTGACGGCAGCCGCTTCCCCGCCTTCGTGCACGTGACGTCCCTGCGCGACGCGACGGGCCGCCGCGTGGGCCGCGCCGCCACGGTGCTGGACATCACCCAGCGCCGCCAGTCGGAGGCGGAGCGGCAGCGGCTGCTGGCCACCATCGAGGCGGAGCGCGCGCGGCTGTCCGCGGTGTTGGATCAGCTCCCCGTGGGCGTGCTCATCGCGGAGGCTCCCAGCGGCCGGCTGCTCTTGGGCAACCGCGCGCTGGAGTCGCTCCTGGGCCACCCCTTCCGGTCCTCCACCCACGTGACGGACTACGAGCCGGCCCATCAGATCTTCACCGCGGAGGGGCAGCCCCTGACGGAAGAGGCCTGGCCCCTGGTGCGCGCGCTGCAGACGGGCGAGACGCGCCAGGCGGAGCCGCTGGTGGTGCGGCGCCCCGACGGCACCACCGCGAACCTGCTGGGCTCCAGCGCGCCCGTGCGCGACTCGGAAGGCCAGATTGTCGCGGGCGTCGTCACCCTGGTGGACGTCACCGAGCGCCGGCGCGCGGAAGAAGCCGCGCGCGAGGCGGCGCAGTTCGGCGAGCGCTTCATCGCCATCGTCAGCCACGACCTGCGCAACCCGCTCAACGCCATCCAGCTGTCGGTGACGAAGCTGCTGCACGGCGACACGCTCCCGGAGCGCGAGCGCAAGGCCGTGTCCCGCATCGCCCGCTCCGGGGAGCGGATGGCGCGGATGATCTCCGAGCTGCTGGACTTCACGCGCAGCCGGCTGGGCGGTGGGCTCCCCATCGAACGGGTGCCCGGCGACGTGCGCGCGGTGGTGCGCCAGGGGGTGGAGGAGCTGGAGGCGGCGTGGCCCGAGCGCTCCCTCACGCTCCAGATAGGCCCGGGCCGCTACGACGGCGCCTGGGACGCGGACCGGCTGCTCCAGGTGGTGAGCAACCTGGGCGGCAACGCGCTCCAGTACAGCCCGGTGGACTCCCCGGTCCGCTTCACGCTGTCGGACCAGGACGATCAGGTGATGCTGGAGGTGCACAACGGCGGCGACCCCATCCCGCCGGACGTGCTGCCGCACCTGTTCAACCCCTTCCGGCACGGCGGCGGCAAGGCGCACGGCGGCCTGGGGCTGGGGCTCTTCATCGTCGAACAGGTGGTGAAGGGCCACGGGGGCCGCATCGAGGTGCGCTCGCGCGCTTCGGAGGGCACGGCCTTCCGCGTCCTGCTGCCGCGCGAAGAGGCCCGCGCCTAGTAGGCGGCGGCTAACTCGGGCTGCGAGCGAAACGGCTCCAGCGCGCGCATCAGGTCGTCCAGGTCCAGCGGCTTCGGGATGGAGGCGCGGATGCCCTGGGGGACGGGCCGCGTGGCGCCCGCGCCTGACACGACGATGACGGGCAGGCCCTTCAAGCGCGGCTCCTTCTGCACGCGCTCCATCAGCTCCCAGCCGCTCATCACCGGCATCATCAGGTCCAGCAGCATCACGTCCGGCACGGGCTGACGCCTCAGGCGCTCCCACGCGTGCAGGCCGTTGCCGGCGACTTCCACGGCGAAGCCTTCGAGCGTGAGGAACTCCTCGAGCATCTCCCGGCTGTCAACATGGTCTTCCACGAGGAGGATGAGGCTTCGCATGGCGCTCCCCAGCCTCCTCCCGGCCGGCCCCGCCTGAAAGCCCCCGCCCCCCGGGAACGTCCAGCCCTGGACGTCCGGGCCGCTCACTGTGGAGCCGGCGGCACTCCGGTGCCTCCCGGGGCAGGAGTCAGGGGGCGCCGGGAGGAGGGCATGGAGGTGGAAACGTGGAAACGAGGAAGGGGCCTCCCCCTCCCGCGCGGTGGGCGCGGGAGGCGAAAGGCCCCTCCGGGGTGTGGCGGGCGCGGCGAAGAAGGCCGTCGCTTTCAGCCGCGGTACTGGTGCACGGACATGATGGGGTAGTTCATCGACGTGAGGCTGATGCGCTGCGAGCCGTCGCTGTTCACGTTGTTGGAGCCGATGAACTGGGCCTTGCCGTCCTTCCAGCCCGCGAACATCACCACGTGCTGGCCGCTGCCCACCTTCATGGAGACCACGTCACCGGGCTTCGCGTCCTTCAGGTCCACGCGCTTGAAGTTCGGGTCCTTGTCCAGGTTGGCCTGGAGGGTCATCACGGAGGCGCTGTGCTGGCTGTCCTTGATCTGCCCCGCCTGCTCCAGGCACGCGGAGACGAAGTTGGCGCAGTTCACGTTGTTGGGGACCCAGTCCTCCATGTCCGCGCCCACGCCGCTGCCTTCCATCTTCAGCGAGCCGGCGTTCTTGCCCAGGTGCGACTGGGCGATGTCGAACGGGCTGCCACCGGGGCCACGCGTGCCCGGGCCCGCGCCGCCCGCAGGGGCCGTCACGTTGCCGCCGCCGCTGGTGCCGCCCGTGCCGCTGGAGCCGCCCGTGCCGCCACGCGTGCCGGAGGTGCCGGGCTCGAAGCTGTCCTTGGAGCCCGGGATGTTCAGGCTCTTGCCGGCGTAGATGAGGTTCTTGTCCTTGATGTCCGGGTTCGCCTTCATCAGGGCGCTGACGCTGGTGTTGTAGCGCTTGGCCAGGCCGGACAGGGTGTCGCCAGACTTGATGGAGTAGCTGCTCATGGGGGGCTCCGGGAGGGGGAGCAGTGACCCGACCTCGGTCACCGGCTGCGATTGTTTCCATTCTCGGCATTCAAGAAGTCCGGGTTGCTTCGCATCCTGATTTTCACTGCAAGCGCGCACATGGGAGGCAAGGTCACACCTGGAGCGGAATCTCCGGCCCCAAAGTCTCGCCTCTTGAGACGCTTCCACCCTCGCTGGACGCCCGGAGGGATGCCGCGGCGCGCAATTCCCGGGGATTTCCGGGGAGTGGGGCGTCGTGCTTCGGACGTGGGGGTGCACGGCGCTTGAACGGGGTGGGGGGCGCCGCGCATGGTGTCGGGGTGACGACCATTGCTCATCCCGACTTCACGGCGGCGCGGTTCGCCGGCTTCCCGGACGCGCGCCTCACGCCAGCGCCCCGGGACGGCGTGCTGCCCGAGGGCTTCTTCACCACGACGAACCTGCCCACCTATGTGCGGGTGGAGGGGCGGTGGCGGATGCCGCGCGAGCCGCGCATGGACGGCGCGCTGGTGTTGGACGCGCAGGGAGAGCTGTGGGTGCGCGAGGGCCGGCGGGTGCGCGCGGGCGAGCGCGTGGTGGTGGGGTTCGCGGAGGACGGCAGCGAGGGCGTGTTCGTGAACATGGCCTACCTGGCGTCGGGCGGGGAGGGCGAGTTCAAGTTCATGACGAGCGAGGTGTCGCGCGAGAAGCCCATCGACTACGCGCACATGGCGCGGCTGTTGGTGGAGGAGCGCGAGCGGGGCGGCTATCCCATCTGGGTGACGGGGCCGGCGCTGGTGCACTCGCGGGCGCGCACGGACATGACGTGGTTCGTGGAGAACGGCTTCGTGGGCGCGCTGCTCGCGGGCAATGCGGTGGCGGTGCACGACATCGAGGCGTCCATCTTCGGCACCACGCTGGGGATGAGCGGCGTGGGCGAGGCGACCTCCGGTGGCCACGGGCTGCACATGCGCGCCATCAACCGGGTGCGGGGGGCGGGCTCCATCGCGAAGGCGGTGGAGGCGGGCGTCATCACCAACGGCATCATGCACGCGTGCGTGGTGCACAAGGTCCCGTTCGTGCTGACGGGCTCCATCCGGGATGACGGGCCGCTGCCGGACGTGGTGACGGACAACCTGGAGGCGCAGGACGTGATGCGGCGGCACGCGGTGAAGGCGACGATGGCGGTGCTGGTGGCGACGGCGCTGCACGCCATCGCGACGGGCAACATGCTGCCGGCGTTCGTCACGGAGGCGGACGGCAGCTTGCGCGAGCTGCCCACCATCTGCGTGGACTCGTCCGAGTTCGTGGTGAGCAAGCTGAAGGACCGGGGCACGCACCAGGCGTTCGGCGTGGTGACGAACGCGCAGGACTTCATGCACATCCTGCGGCTGTACGTGGAGCGCGAGCTGGCGTCGCGCGCCGCCGCCGCGAAGCGCGCGTAGGCCTCAGCGCCGGCTGACGGCGGCCGAGGGCTTCCAGGTCGCGCGGGACAGGCCGCCCTCGGTGCCGAACAGCGCGGTGTCTCCTTCCGGGAGGACCGCGTACACGCGCGGATCCGCCAGCCGGGGCAGGGCGTGCACGGCGCCGGTGCCCGCGTCGAAGTACGACGCTCCGAGCAGCGTGCCGACCAGCGCTCCACCGGGCACGAGCGCGGCGGCGACGATGGCGGGCGAGGGCAGGCCGGGCGCGGTGGGCACGCGGGTCCACCGTGCGCCGTCGAAGTAGCTGAAGCCGTCCTGGCAGGTGCCCGCGATGGCGCGTCCCTCCGCGTCGGTGGACAGCGCCGTCACCCAGTTGTCGGTGAGGTCGCGCCCGTCGTGGAAGCGCTGCCAGCGCTCGCCGTCCCAGCGCAGCAGGCCTCGGTCCTCGCTGCCCATCCAGACGAAGCGGCCGGAGCCTTCCGCGACGGAGGGATGTTCGCTCCAGCCTTCGGGCAGGGGCAGCCGACGCACGAGTGACAGGGGAGAGCTGCCCGGGGTGACGACAGACAGGCCGCGTCCATCCACGAGCGCCACGCCGTCCTGGATCCGTGAGGCGCCCAGTACGGACAGCTTGCCGAGGGCCACGGGGTTGCGGCCGCCGTAGGCCAGCTGCGTCCAGGTCTTCCCGTCATGGAGGCCCAGGCCATAGGTGGTGGCGACGTAGAGGTTCTGTCCATCGCTGGTGAGGCCCAGCACCTGGTTGCTGGGGAGCGCGGGCGTGCGGAAGGTCTGCCACCGGCTGTCATCGCGCTGCCAGCAGGCGCCCCGGTCGAACGTGCCCACGACGAGCCGGCCCTTGTGCCGGGCGAGCGCGGTGATGTGATTGCCGCAGAGCTGCCCGGTGGGCGTCACGCGGCGCCAGCCCTTCGCCTCACGAATGAAAGCACCCGAAGCGCGAGTGCCCGCCCAGTCGCCGGTCAGCACGGTGGCGCCGGAGGGAACGCTCGCTGGTTCATCGGAGCGGGGAGCGCCCCACGCGCGCACGTCCCCGTTGCTTCCGACGATGCGCACGCCGTGCTCCGTGACACTGAACGACAGGGGGCCCGTGGGCACGGTGCCCACCGCCGCGAGACGTCCACGCCCGTCGATGGTGAAGGCGCCCTCGCTGGTGCCCACGTCCACGCCGTCCTTCGTATCGGAGAGGAAGCGCACCGGACCGGGCAGGGCCCACGCGCGCTGGGTGCCCAGCTCGAACAGACGCCCCTCCGCCGTGCCCGCGAAGCGGGGCGAGAACGCGGTGTACGTGGCGCCCGGTGACAGCACGGCGGCCAGTGACTCCAACCGGCTCACGTAGTCCGGGGTGCTCGCGTCCTCGGCGGCGGGCAGGGCCTGCCAGCGCACGTCCAGCACCGGCGTCACGCGGAAGCCGGTGTCCAACGACACGAGCCCCTCATCGGTGGCCACGAAGAGCCGGTCGCCGGTGGACTCCAGCGCGCGGCAGAAGTGGCCCGGCAGGCCGTCCTCGACCGTGAGCACGCGCACCGGGCGGCCGGCGGCCGTGAACAGCTCCAGGCCCCCTTCGGTGCACGCGACGACGTGGCCGCCAAACGGCTCCAGGTCGTGCACGGTCTCGGTGTTGGTGACGGTGGCCGCGAGGGCCAGGGCAGTGAGGGCGGAGAGCATCACGCCCCACCCTCAATGCGAACCCCGGGCCAGCCTTGGCAGCCCCGGAGGTGTCTCCCCGGGGCCACACGTGCGGCCCCGGGCCAGCGCGTCCGCGCCTAGAACGACTCTTCCGGCACGTCCATCAGGTCCAGGTTGCCGTGCTCCACCATGCGCGCCGCGTGCGCGATGCCGGGCAGCACCTCGTGGCAGTACCAGCGGGCGCTGGCCACCTTGCCGCCGTAGAACGCCTTGTCTCCGGGGTTCGTCTTCATCCGGTCCATCGCCACGGCGGCGTGGCGCACCAGCAGCCAGCCGATGACCGTCTCCGCCACGGCGGCCAGCACGCGGTTGCCCTGGAACCCCACGTGGTAGACGGACTCGCCCAGCTTGCCCATCAGCGTGCCGAGCATCGTCTCCAGGTGCCCCAGCGCCTCGCCCAGCGCGGCGCGCTCCGTCTTCAGCTCCGGGCCGCCCTCCTCGCCCTCGACCGTCTCGCGGATGCGCGACAGCAGCCCCTGGAGCGTCGCGCCGCCATCCCGCGCGACCTTGCGCATCAGCAGGTCCAACGCCTGGATGTGCGTGGTGCCCTCGTAGAGCGAGTCGATCTTCTGGTCCCGGATGTACTGCTCCAACGGGTAGTCCGTGAGGTAGCCCGAACCGCCGTGCACCTGGAGCGACAGCGACAGCAGCTCGTACGCCTTCTCCGAGCAGTAGCCCTTCACCAGCGGCAGCAGCATGTCGTTGAGCACGTCCGCCTCGCCCGCCGCCGTGGAGCGGTGGCCGCCCTGCAGCTCCACCTGGTCCTGCGTGGACGCGGTGAACAGACACAGCGCGCGCATGCCTTCCGCGTGCGCCTTCTGCGCCATCAGCATGCGGCGCACGTCCGGGTGCTGGAGGATGGGCACGCGCGGCGCCGTCTTGTCGCGCGCCTTCGCCAGGTCCGACCCCTGGAGCCGGTCCTTCGCGAACGACAGCGCGCGGAAGTAGCCCGCGGACAGCGCGGCCATGGACTTGAGGCCCACCGCCATGCGCGCGTTCTCGATGATGTGGAACATCTGCCGGATGCCGTCGTGCACGTTGCCCAGCAGCAGGCCGCGCGTGGGCTTGCCGTCGCCGAACGTCAGCTCGCAGGTGACGGACCCCTTCAGGCCCATCTTCTTCTCCAGCTTGGTGCACACGACGTTGTTGTGCTCACCCATGCTGCCGTCCTCGTTCACCCAGAACTTGGGCACGACGAACAGCGACAGGCCCTTGGTGCCCGGCGCCGCGCCGTCCGGACGGGCGAGCACCATGTGGATGATGTTCTCCGCGATGTCCGACTCCCCGTTGGTGATGAAGCGCTTGACGCCTTCGATCTCCCACAGGTCGCCGTCCACCTGCCGCGCCTTGGTGCGCGCCGCGCCCACGTCGCTGCCGGCGTCGGGCTCCGTGAGCACCATGGACCCGCTCCAGCGGCGCTCCAGGCAGTGCGGCAGGAAGCGCTTCTTCTGCTCATCCGTACCCAGCCGGTCGATGACGCGCGCGAGCAGGTTGCCCAGCGTGTAGAAGGCCAGCGAGGGGTTTGAGCCCAGCAGCAGCTCGAACGCGGCCCAGCCCAGCGACGGCGGCGCGCCCAGGCCGTCCAGGTGCGTGGGCACCTCCAACAGGTGCATGCCCGCGTCGTAGAAGGCGCCCATCGCCGCCTTGATGCCGGGGGGCAGCTTCACCTCGCCGTTCACCAGCTTGGGCGGGTTGTGCTCGGCCTCGTCGAAGCTCTTCGCCAGCTCCTGCGTGCAGAGCTGGGAGAAGGTCTCCAGCATCTGCCGGGCCGCCGTCTCGTCCAGGTCCCCGAAGGGCGCCTTGCCCAGCGACGTGCGGCCGATGTCCAGGAACTCGAAGAGGTTGAACTCAATATCGCGGAGGTTGGGCGTGTAGTGCAGGGACGACGACGACATTCGGAAGGCTCCTCACGGCCAGCGCCAAGAACAGGCCCGCGCCAACCACCGCGCGGGAACAGGCGGACCGTGAGGGTATCCGAGATTGATTCGCCGGTCAGTCGCGCTGGGTGCGGATGACGCGCAGCGTCTCGCGGCGCTCGAAGCGGTTGCCGGCGGCGTCGCGGGCGACGAACACCAGCTCATACGTTCCGGCCGGGGTGCCCTCCGGAACGACCAGGGCCTTCGTGAAGCGCAGGCCGTCCGACGACTCCAGCAGGTGCTGCTCGTCTCCGAACAGGTCTCCGTAAACGCTGACCTCGTGCGAGGCCTCCACCGCGTCCACGTCCAGCGTCAGCGTGTCACCGGGCGCGAGCTCGCGCTGGGAGAGGACGACCTCGAAGTCGTTGCCCTTCGAGTCCAGGCGGTAGCGCACCTCGCTGCGCTGCACATGGCCGTCCGCCAGCTCGCTGATGAGGAACACGGTGTAGTAGCCGTCCGCGACGCCCAGCGGCACGAGGAAGCGGCCGCGCCAGGCGCCGGACACCGCGTCGAACGTGAGCGGCTTCACGAGGCCGAAGGGGAAGTAGGCCGTCACGCGGCGGGCGTCGCGCGGGGCGCGCACGGAGATGATGGGGTCGCCCGGGGGAATCTCCTCGCGGCTCAGGGAGCCCGCGACCATGCCGTCCGGAAGCTGCACGGGGACCAGCTCCTTCACCGTCTCGCCGTTGGGGGCCGTGCGCGCCACCTGCTCCACCGCGACGAAGGACGTGAAGCGGCTCATCAGGTGGTACTCGAGCGCGGTGTTCGTGATGCCCTGCACGATTTCCGGCGTCTCGTTGCGGTAGCCCTGCACGGTGAGCTCCTCGATGCGCTGGCGGGCCCAGAGGCTCTTGAGGGCGTCGTGTTCCGGTGCGACTGCCGGGAAGTGGATGGGCACGTCGAAGCGGCGGACCTGACCGCGCACGCGGCCGGAGATGCGCAGCATGCCGTCACCGGTTCCGGTGTACTTGCCCACGAGGAACAGCGGCTGGCCGGCGAACAGGTCCGGCACGGACTTCGGGTACACGTCGGTGACGGGCAGGCCGTCGGTGTCGACCACGAGCGAGGTGAGGACGGGGCCGCGCATGCGCTGCTCGAACTCGCGGGCGACCTCTTCCTCCGGGCGGTTCAGGTTCACGAAGGTGGAGGCGCCGCGGCCCAGCTCGCCCATCTTGGCGACGAGGTAGCGGTTCACGCTGGAGCCGACGCCGGCGGAGAAGATGCGCGTCTCCTCGCGCAGGTGGGACTGGAGCGTGCCCAGCACTGCGTCATCCCCGCCGATGAAACCGTCGGTCATGAAGAGCACCATGCGCAGGCGGGCCGGGTCGTTGGGGGGCACCATGGCCTCCTCGGCGGCGATGCGCACGTCGGTGCCGCCACCGCCCCAGAAGCTCTCCACGTAGGGCAGGGCGCGCTGGATGTTCTCCGGCGTGGCGGGGACGGCGCCAGGCGCGAACTTCGTCACCTGCGTGTCGAAGTTGAGCACCTGGAAGGTGTCCTCCGGCATCAGGTGGTTGAGGACCTCCTTCGTGATGGCCTTGGACTTCTCGATGGCGAGACCGGACTGCGAGCAGGACGTGTCGAGCACCATGTACAGCTCGCGGGGGACGAGCTCCTTCTCCGTGGGCGCGAGCTGCGGGTTGAGCATCACCATGAAGTAGCCGTGGTCCGCGCCCGGGTCGCGGTGCACGAGCACGGCGGGGCGGATGAGCGCGTCGGCGACGACGTACTCCAGCGTGAAGTCCTTGTTGGGAATGCGGTCATCGCGGCCCAGGCTGACCTTCGCGCGGGACTGACCTTCACGCTTCACGTCCACGCGGTGGGATGTGGAGCGCAGGGCGTGGACCGGGAGGCCCGCGTCCAGGCGCACGGTGAGCTGGATATCGTGGCCGCTGCGCAGGTCGGGCGGGAGCACGGGGGGCGTGATGCGGCTCGCGTCGGGGACGGTGGTGGTGTCCGGCGCGGTGCCTTCGCCCTGGCGCGTGGGCAGCGCCTCGCCGCCGATGAAGCGGGGGCCGACGACCATGGGGAAGGTGAAGCGGTAGGTGCCCGCGTCGTAGGTGAGCCGCTCCACGTAGTGGATCCGCACGCGGATGGTTTCACCGGGGAGGATGTTGGCCACGGACTGGGTGAAGACGTTGGGGCGCTCCTGGTCGAGCAGCGCGGCCGTCTTGCCCTCGGCCTTCGCGCGCTCGTAGGTGTCGCGGGCCTGTTCGCGGGTCTGGATGACGCCCTGGATGACGCGCTCACCGATGTGCAGCTCCATGCCGTCCACCGCGGCCAGCTCCGGCAGCGGGAAGACGTAGAGCGCTTCGAGCGGGGCGGTGTAGGGGTTCTCGAAGACCTGCGTCACGGTGACGGACGCGAGGAAGCCGCTGACCTCCGCGTCCACCTCCGTGTGCTTGAGGCTGAAGGTGAGCGGCGCGGTGGCCGGGCACCCGGTGTCCTCGGCCTGCTGCCGCAGCAGCGCCACGAGCGTGCCCTGGGACACGGCGCCCTTGCTGGTGGGGGACACCGGGGGCGGACAGTCGGGGCGGGATTGCGCGAAGGCCGGCAGGGCCAGCAGACAGACGAAGAGCGTGGCGAGCGTGACTCGCATGGTTGGAACCTTGGGTTTCAGGGTGTGCCGGGGGGACATTGCAGCCCCTGGGCCAACCCCTCACGCCTCGGAAACGGCCCGGTGTGTCGGCTCGCGGGAGACACTTCGCGCGCAGCACCGTGGCTGTCCGGCCACACCCCTGGAGGTTCCCGCCCCCGGCGTCAACCGCGGGGCAAGGTCGGCGCGGTGCGCTTCCACGCCTCGAGTTCCTGCACGCGCCCGAGCCAGGCCCGGAGGTTCGCGTAGTCCGCGATGGGCAGGCGCGCCGGACCGGCGAGGGCGAACGACGCGGCCAGGGAGAAGTCCGCGAGCGTCAGGCGATCCTGCGCGACCCACGTCCTGCCCTTCAGGTGCGCGTCCAGCAGCTGCGCGTTCTGCGCGACGAGCGCCTCTCCCTTCGCGACCTCGGCGGGATCCGCCGGCCCGCGGCCAGTCTGCGCCTTCACGAAGTTCTCGAAGACCAGGATGGTGTTCGCCGGGGCCATGTGGGCCGCGCACCAGAAGAGCCAGCGGCTCACATCCGCGCGGCCCTGCGCATCCGCCGGGAGCAGGGTCTGCCCCGGTGTCTTCTCGGTCAGGTACTGCATGATGGCGCGCGACTCCCAGAGCACGAAACCGTCGTCATCCAGGACCGGGACGCGCCCATTGGGGTTGAGCTTCAAGTGCGGAGCGCCGCGCTGCTCGCCCTTGGGCAGGTCGACCACGATGCGCTCAAGGGGCACGTCGAGGTGGGCGGCCACGAGCAGCACGCGGCGCGAGTTTCCGGACAGGGGATGGAAGTAGAGCTTCATGACAGTCCTCCTGGACCGCATCGGGTGGATGGGAAGAACCTTGCCCGCCCGCTGTGACAGGTGATTGTCAGGTATTGTCTGGCGCGCACGATGGTTCAGCGACTTCGCACGAAGGCCCCCGGACCGTGCTTCCGGTCCGAGGGCCTCCACCGCATTCACAGGGCCGTCAGCCGCCCTTGAGCTGGAGCGTGGGCACCGCGCCCTCGCCCAGCACCAGGTGGACCTGCCCCACCTTGGAGGCGAGGTCCTTGTACGCCTCCAGCTCCTTGAGCCGCACGAGGAGCGGGTTCTCCGCCAGCACCTTCGCCGTCTGCGCCATGGACCGCGTGGCCGCCGTCTCCTCGCGCCGCAGGATGACGTTCGCCTCCGCCTCCTTCTGCGCCTGGATGACCCGGTTGAGCAGCTCCTTCATCTCCCCCGGCAGCACCACGTCCTTGATGCCGAAGCGCAGCAGCTCCAGGCCCACGGCCTCCGCTCCCGCCCGCACCTGCTCGAACAGCGACGCCGCCACCGCCTCCCGCGACGCGAGCAGCTCATCCAGCGTGCGCGTGGCCACCGCCTCACGGGAGGCGAGCTGCATGGCCAGGTAGAGCACGTCGTCCGGTGCGCGCGCGGTCACCGCCAGCCGGCGCGCGTCCGCCACCCGGAACGCCGCGGACAGGTTGAGGCGCAGCGACACGCGGTCCTTCGTCATCACGTCCTGACCGGTGACGTGGAGCAGCTTCTCGCGCAGGTCGATGACCGCGAACTGCACCTTGCGCACGACCGTCCACGCCGCGTGCCGGCCCGGAGGCAGCACCGCGTCCAACACGCCGTCCACGTACCGCAGCGCCACGCTGCCCTCCGCGGCGGTGGCCTCCGTGTAGTCGGCGGCGGGAAGGAGCGCGCGGACCTCGTCCCGCGGAGGCGCCGTCGCCACGCCGGACACGTCCACGCGCTCCACCCGCACCGTCGGCGTCTCGGGCCGACCGGTACGACCGGGCAGCCGCTGCGCCGTCCACACCTGGTGCTGACCCCGCTTCAGCCACTGCACCGGCTGACCGTGATGGAAGAGGATGGCCCGCTCGTCCGCGCCCAGCTCCACCACCTGGAGGTCCGTCTCCGGCACCAGCGCCAGCTTGGCTTCGTCCAATCGGATCAGCGGCTGATCAATCGACACGCGCTCGTAGCGGACGTGCTGGAAGGGACGCACCACCCAGTGCCGACCCGGCCCCAGGTACTGCTCCGCCCGCCCGTTCACCACCACGAACAGCCGCTCGTTCTGCGCCACTTCCACCCGACCGATGCCCATGACACGTCACCTCTGTGGCCTCCCGCGAAGGGGAGGGTGCTGCGAAAGAAAGGAAAGGAAAGGACCCCGCCGCCCACCAGTGCTTCCCGCGCACGGACTGCCCGGTCCGCACCTGGCCACCCGCGCGTTCGCGCCGGAGCCGGTCACGGACGGCGACCGGAGCGTTCCGCGAGCAGCACGGAAGCAACCGGAGGCCCTGGCGACCGGCGAGGTCGCGTCGAGGGGGGGGAGGACGCGGTGGACTCGCGTTGGCATCAGCGAAACGACGGGGCCCCAATGTGAAGGGTTCGAACCTTCGACAGCGAGAGCTGTTCTCGTGTTTGACCAGGTTGATGTCCCGTCAGGGACAGCCTTGTGCGCGCCTCACGGTGGCGCGCGACCGGTACGGCCTCCGATGGTGGGAAGAGACACGAAGGCAATGGCCTTGAGGAACGTCCGGGCCCCGGCACCGACGCAGAGCGCCGCTGCCGGGACCCGAATGCCTCGGACCAGCCCCGTGTGCCCCGGGGAGCTGCCGACGAGGGCACCAGACGCGGACGCGGAAAAAGCCTGACAGGCCGCGCGAACGAAACTCAGCCCCGCGTCACGTCCCACCAGCCGAACCACATCGTGCGCTCCTCCACCAACTGCACCCATCCAGGCGCATGCACGTAGCTTCCAACCCGCAGCCCCGCGGCCTCCAGCGCGCGCACTGTCTCCGCGAAGGACCACAGGTGCAGCGTCACCTCCGTGTCCGCCGTGCCCACCGTGCGCGTGGCGTCCTCGTGCGCCTCCAGCCCGGGCCTGCGCTCCAGCACCGTGAAGAGCATCCGGCCCCCGGGCTTCAACGCCCGGCCCAGGTGCCCCAGCACGCGCGGCAGGTCCTCGCAGAAGTCCAGGCAGCCAATGGCCAGCGCCACGTCGAAGCGGCCCAGGTCCTCCGGCACCGGCTCCAGGTAGCCGTGCACGCGCCACGTTCCAGACGGCCGCGCCCGCTTCGCCAGCTCCAACATCTCCGGCGCCAGGTCCAGGCCCACCACGTCCACGGACGCGTCCAACCCTCGCGTGTGCAGGCCGGGTCCGCAGCCCACGTCCAACACCCGCATCCCCGGGGCCACCGCGCCCGCGAGGAACGTCTCCACGCGGTCGCCGTAGCGGTGCAGCGCCGGGAAGAGCACCTCGTAGGCCGAGGCGATCTCCCCGTACACCCGCGCGACAGCGGATCCACCGTGCCCAGGTGCTCCGCCGTCCGCTTCGTCCGCCATGCCGCACACCCTCGCTCACGGCGCGGGTGCGCCGCAAGCCATCACAGCGCGTTGCTGCTTCCCCCGCTCTTGCGGAACACCGCGAGCGAACGGCCGGCCATCTCGAACGAGCCCGGCTGGATCTCCTCGTCGCCGCGCTTGTCGTCCGCCGTGTAGAGCTCCAGCACCCAGACGCCGCCCTCGCCCAGCGGCGGCACCTTGAAGGGCACCGTGTCGTGGTGCGCGTTGAGCAGCACCAGCAGCGAGTCGCCGCTCACGCGCTGGCCGCGCTCGTCCGGCGTGGGGATGGCGTCGCCGCCCAGCAGGTACGCCAGGGAGCGCACGAAGGGCTTCTGCCAATCCTCCGGCCCCATCTCCGTCCCGTCCGGGCGGTACCACGCCAGGTCCTTGTGCTCGGAGTCCCAGAGGTGCTCGCCCTGGAAGAAGCGGCGGCGCTGCAACACCGGCTGCCCGTGCCGGAAGTGGATCAGCTTGCGCGTGAACGCGAGCATGTCCTGCCGCGTCTTGTCCAGGTTCCAGTCCACCCACGACAGCTCGTTGTCCTGGCAGTAGGCGTTGTTGTTGCCCTTCTGCGTGCGGCCCATCTCGTCGCCCGCGACAATCATCGGCACGCCGTTGGACATGAACAGCGACGCCAGGAGGTTGCGCTTCTGGCGCTCGCGCAGGGAGATGATCTCCTTGTCGTCCGTCTCCCCCTCCACGCCGCAGTTCCACGCCTGATTGTCGTCCGCGCCGTCGCGGTTGTACTCGCCGTTGGCCTCGTTGTGCTTGCTGCTGTAGGTCACCAGGTCGTGCAGCGTGAAGCCGTCGTGCGCGGTGACGAAGTTGATGCTCGCCTGCGGCCTGCGCCGCGCCGCCGCGAACAGGTCCGCGCTGCCGGTGAGCCGGTAGCCCACCTCCGACGCCTGGTTCTCGTCACCCTTCCAGTACTTGCGCAGCGCGTCCCGGTACTTGCCGTTCCACTCGTGCCACGGCGACGGGAAGCCGCCCACCTGGTAGCCGCCGAGCCCCACGTCCCACGGCTCCGCGATGAGCTTCACGCGGCTCAGGACGGGGTCCTGGTTGATGATCTGGAAGATGGGCGCGTTCGGGTCGTAGCCCCCCTGGCCCACGCGCCCCAGCACCGTGGCCAGGTCGAAGCGGAACCCGTCCACGTGCATCTCCTCCACCCAGTAGCGCAGCGAATCCACCACGAAGCGCGCCGTCTGCGGGTTGGAGGTGTTGATGCTGTTGCCGCACCCGGTGAAGTCCAGGTAGTGCCGCGCGTCCGGCATCGTCCAGTAGTACGACGCGTTGTCGATGCCCTTGAACGACAGCGTGGGCCCCAGGTGGTTGCCCTCGCACGTGTGGTTGTACACCACGTCGAGGATCACCTCGATGCCCGCCGCGTGCAGCGACTTCACCATCGACTTGAACTCGGCCACCGCGCCGCCCGGCGTCTTGCGGCTGGCGTAGCGCTGCTCCGGCGCGAAGTAGTTCAGCGTGCTGTAGCCCCAGTAGTTCGACAGGCCCTTGTCGTTGAGGAACGAGTCGTCCGCGAACTCGTGCACCGGCAACAGCTCCACCGCGGTGACGCCCAGCTTCTGCAGGTGCTCGATGATGACGGGCGAACCCAGGCCCGCGTAGGTGCCACGCTGGTGCTCCGGCACACCCGGGTGCTTCATGGTGAGGCCGCGCACGTGCGCTTCGTAGATGACCGTCTTGCGCCAGGGGATGTCCAGGCGCCGGTCATTGCCCCAGTTGAAGAAGTCGCTGACCACCACGCCCTTCGGCATGCCGGCGGCGCTGTCGCGCTCGTCGCGCATCAGGTCCTTCTTCGGATGATCCAACGGGTAGCCGAACACCGGCTGCTGCCAGTCCACCTCGCCGAGCAGCGCCTTCGCATACGGGTCCACCAGCAGCTTGTGCGGGTTGCAGCGGTGGCCCTTCTCCGGCTCGTAGGGGCCGTGCACGCGCAGGCCGTACAGCGTCCCGGGCTCCAGGTCCGGCACGTAGCCGTGCCAGACGAACTCCGTGCTCACCGGCAGGTCGAAGCGCTCGATCTCCTTCGCCGGGTCCGCCTTGTCGAACAGGCAGACCTCCACCCGCGTGGCCACCTGCGAGTAGACCGCGAAGTTGGTGCCCGACCCGTCGAAGGTCGCGCCGCGCGGCCAGGGCTTGCCCGGCCAGATCTCCCGCTTGCTGCTCATGGGTATCGCTCGATTCCGTGTGGAAAATGCCGGCGGAATCTGGGTGCGACCTCGCGCCGCGGCAAGACATCAGGGCTTCCTGACTGTCCACCGGACGGCGCTCTGGCAAGTCATGGGCCCTGCAACGACCCTTCTGTCCCGGTTATCCGGGGCTTCCAGCCGCCGCTCAGGCCGCCACGGCGTGGTCGAGCGAACGCCAGGTGCCCAGCGCCCAGTCCTGCTCGTCCGGATCATCGAAGCTGACGACGCACAGGGCCCTGCGGTTGCCCGAACGGCACAGGGCGGTGAGCCGGCACTCCCCGGGCCCGACGTGGAGCGACGCGCGGCCGCTGACGCGGGCCCCGTGGTGCTCCAGCTCCAGCGCGCGGCGCTCCGGACTGGTGGGGGCCAATTGCTCCTCCGCCGAGTCCTCCAGGGGCAGCACGCGCACGGTGCGGCGATGGTCCCGGGCCACCCAGCTGCCGTCGCCCAGGCGCGTCTCCGCGAGGGAGCCGGGGATGCGGATCTCCCAGCCTTCCGGGAGCGCCACCTGCACGGAGCCCCGCCGGTAGCCGATGGAGGGCCCGGTGCCGGGCGACTCCAGGGCATGGCGGTGGACCTCCTCCGCCACGGTGCCTCCCACGCCCAGGTAGCCGAGCACCTCCTGCCACTCCCGCCACGGGTAGGGCAGCGACGGGTCCTCGCGCCAGGCCTGCTCCAGGAGTCGGGCCACGTCGCGCAGGCGCTGGCGCTCCTCGTCCAGGAGCGGCGGGCGCCAGACGACGTCCGTCCACAAGCGGCACAGCGCGCGCTGGAAGCGCATGCGCGCGTCCACGCCGGGGGTCCACCAGGGGAACACGTCCACGCCCTGGCGCGGATCCTCGAAGACGGCGCGCAGCCAGTGCTCGTCGCGCGGCCCCATGGGCGTGAGCAGCGCGCCCGGGTGCTGGAAGGTGTGGCCGAAGCGCATGGACAGCGCGAAGCCGGAGTTGCCCAGGCTGCGCATGCGCAGCACCTGCCCCACCGAGTGCTGCAACCACCCCAGCATGTGCTCCTCCACCGGGCCGGAGTCCCCGGAGTGGAAGTAGCCCGTCGCATCCCCCACGCCCGCGTCCGCGTCGGGCGGGGCCCAGATGATGCCGTGGGCCTCCCCCAGCGCCTTGAGCAGGTCGCAGAGGTACAGGTGGTAGCCGGGGCCCACGGCGCTGGTCTCCGCGGACACGACGAGCCGCTCCTGCGTGGCGGCGAGCACCGACACCTCGCCCGCGGCCGGGTGCAGGCGCAGGCGCAGCACGGGGGCGCCCTGGGGGCCGTCCTCGATGCGCGAGGCCTCGAGCAGCTCCCCCGCCGCCTGTTGGACCCAGGCCTCCACGCGCTCCAGCCAGGGCAGGGGTGCCTCGGGGGGGAACGACAGCGGGTCGCTTGCTCCTCGTCGGCCTGCCAGCAACAGCTTCATGCGTCGGATGCCTTCGGTTCGGGTGGAGGGTGGAACCTCTCTGGATAATGCCCGCGGCTGCCCCCTGTCATCCTGGGATGCTTGCTTCCGGAGGGCCGCGTCCGTTTCGGGGCCCCCTGGCGGAACGCCCGGAGGGCATCCAGGCGGCAGGCCTGGACCGAGGGCACCGGGCGGGGCTCCCTTCCCTGGACGCATGCGGAAACCCCCGACCCACGCCACCCTTGAAGTGACTGAAAGGAGGCGTTTGTCATGAGCAAGAAGGACGTGTTGCACATCCCCCTGGAAGGGCTGCCTCCCGCGCCGGAGCGTGAGGCAGGGACGGAGGACGAGGAACACGGGCACCACCATGTGCCCCCCACCTTCAATCCCGACGGCGGTCCCGGCGAGGGTCTGGGCGGAACGCATGCTCCGCGGATCATCGAACCGGTGGGCCACCCCCGTTCGCACCCGGGCTTCAGCGTGAGCTGAGCGCTCCACGCGGAAGACGCGCAGGGCGAAACGCACGAGGCGTCCGTGACCCCGAAGGTCACGGACGCCCGCTGTCACCTGGCCGCCGTGCGTTCACGGCGCTTCCACTTCAAGGGCACCTAGCGGGTGGTGCCGTTGTTGGGCGACAGGGTGCCCGTCGAGTCCGGCACCGGGGTGGTCGTGGTGCCCTCGGGCGTGCTCGGGTCGAGCGTGGAGTCGCTGGGCTGGCTGCCGTCGTCGGGCAGGGTGCTGTCCGGGGACATGCTGCCGGAGCCACCCGTGCCCGGCTCGGTCATCTCGCCGTCGTGCACGCCCGGCTCGCTCTCGCTGGTGCCCGCGCCGCCGGTGCCCGCGCCAGTGTCCGGCGACATGCTGCCTTCGCTGGGAGGCATCGTGCTGTCATCCGTCGTGCCGGAGCCGCCCGTGCTCGGGTCGGTGGACGGCGGCATCTGCGAGTCGGGCGGCGTGCTGCCCGTGTCGTAGCCGGAGCCGCCGCTGCTGGGCGGCGGGGTCGTGGTGGTGCCGCTGCCGCTGGTGTCCGTACCGGTGCCCGTCGAGTCCATGCCGGTGCCGGTGGTGTCCGAGGCGGGCGCGGGCTCCGTGCCGCGCGTGGCGGAGTCATTCGACTTACAGCCCGTGCCGAGCGCGAGCGCGCCAGCGAGAACAGCGGCCACCGTGAACTGGGTCTTCAGAAAGCGCTTCATGTGATTCCCCTGGGTAGGAGTCCGACTGCTTGGAAGGTTCCGACTGCCTGCTGGACCGAAAGTGGGCAGGCCGGGGGATGTGTGCAGGGGTGGCTCCTCCGCCTGCCTGCCCTGGGAACAGCACTGGCAGGCCGGGTTGCCCCCTTGCGCCCGTGAAGATGTCTTTTGAAGGGCCCGGCCCCTGGCTTCCTGGCCGTGGCATCGCGGGCGTGCGCCCGGTGGGCCGCCTGCGCTTCAGCGCCCCGCGCCTTCGTCCAGGATGGAGCCGCCGCCCAGGGGCGTCACGGAGTTGCTGGACGTGTTGGTGTCCGGCGACAGCGTGGTGCCCGCCGCGCCCGCCGCCGGGGTCCCCATCGCTGGGGGCAGCACCGCGCCCGCGCCGCTGACCGTGTTTCCCGCGCCGGGGGAGGCCATGCCCGCCGGATCCGGAGGCAGCACCACGCCCGTGCCGCTGACCGGGTTTCCCGTGATGGGGGAGCCCATGCCCCCTGGAACCGGAAGCAGCACCGCGCCGGAGCCCGTGACGTCGCCCTGGGCGCCCGCCACCGGGTTGGTGAGGGAGGGCGTCGCACTGTAGGGCTGGGGCAGCACCGCGCCCGTGCCGCTGCCGCCGGTGACCGCGTCCGCGCCGCCCCCCGCGTTCGCGCCGCCCCCCGTGTCGCCATAGGGCTGCGTGGACGGAAGGCCCGTATAGGGCTGCGTGGACGGAAGGCCCGTATAGGGCTGCGGGGACGGAAGGCCCGTCATGCTGCCCGCCGGCGTGCCCGGGTTCGTCTGCCCGCTGTTGATGGCGCCCGCGGAGTTGGGGTCCACCTGCGCCACCATGACGGCGGCCAGGCTCATCCAGATCCATTGCTGAGACATCGTCCCGCTCCTTGCCCGTGTGTGGCCGGGCAGGCGACGCCTCGGCCTTCAGTGCGACGGCGTGGGACGGTGAGGCCCCTGTCCGTCCTTCACGAGGTGCTCACGCCGCTGGCGCGATGGAACCGCACGGCGGCGCCGCTTGCGCTCGGAGAGCACCCACAGCAGGGCGGGGAAGGCCACCAGCATCATGAGCAGGTTCATGCCGAAGCCCAGGTTCGCCAGCGCGCCAATCGAGTTGAGGCCCGGGTGGTCCGCGAGGAACAGCGCGCCGAAGCCCACCGCGCTCGTGAGCAGGCCGCCGCAGATGGCCTTGCCCGTCTCCGAATACACCCGCATGAAGTCGCTCGCCGGTGACGCCAGCCGCGTGACGAGGTGCACGCCCGCGTCCACCGTCGTCCCGATGAGCACCGGGATGACCAGGATGTTGAGGTAGTTGAACTTCGCGTGCATCAGCGGCATCAGCCCGAGCAGCGCCGCCAGCGACACCACCGTGGGCGTCAGGCACAGGAGCGCGGTGCGCAGGCTGCCCAGGGTGATCCACATCGCGAGCAGCACCGCGAGCGTCGCGCCCAGCAGGATGAGCGGTGCCTCGTGCGACACCATGTCCACGATGTCCGCGTGCACCATCGCCTCGCCGGCCACCACCGCGGGTCGGCCGTCCGGCAGCGTCACCCCGCGCACCTCCTTCGCGAGCTGACGCATGGCCTGTCCGTCGGACTGGTCCACGGACGGATACACCAGCACGAAGCCGGTGCCCGGGCCGCCGTGTCCGGCGAACTGCTGGCGCACGCCGGCAGGCAGGTCCTCCGCGGTGTACGGCGCGGCCCGCACCTGCTGGCGCAGCTGCGCGAGCTGTTCCTGCCGCGGCCCGTCGAGCGACCCGTCGGGCACCTTGTCCAGCAGCTCCCCGATGTCCTGGAGGATGAGCTGCTTTCGCGCCTGGTCCTCCGGCACGAGGCTCGCGAGCGACGCGACGAAGTCCACCGTGGAGTCCGCGCCCCGCTGCTGCTTGCGCGCCTGGAGTTCCCGGACGACCACCGCCTCCTCCTCGCGGGAGTCGGTGAGCACCACCAGCGGGACCTGCGAATAGCCGATGAGCTGGTTGACGGCGCGGTCCAGCACGAACGAATCCAGGTTCTGGTCCTGCAGCGAGGAGATGTCGTAGCTGAACCGCAGGCGCGGAAGCTGCGTGAGCAGGCCCGCCACGATGAGCGCGGACACGGCGGTGAGCAGCCCGCGCCTGCGGGTGATGAGCCGTCCCAGCGGCGCCTCCGTCATCCGCGTGGAGGAGGCGCGCGGCTTCCAGCCCCAGCGCGACATCAGCCCCAGCACCGCCGGCAGCACCAGCACGTACGCGAGGATGAGCACCAGCATGCCCACGCCCGCGATGACGCCGAACTCGCGGAACGCCCGGAAGCGGGAGGTGCCCAGCACGAAGAAGGTGAGCGCCGCCACCAGCGCGGATACCAGCGCCGCGCCGCCCGTGTGCGTGAACGACTCGCGCGTGGCCGCTTCGGAGGCCATCCCCTCTCCGCGCAGGTTGAAGTAGCGGCCCATCAGGTGGATGCCGTGCTCCACGCCCAGGCCGCCCAGGATGGCGCCCAGGAAGGCCGTCAGCAGATTGACCTGCCCGTACACCACGCCCACGAGGCCGTACGTCCACGCAAGGCCCGCGCCCACCGGCGCCAGCACCATCCCCACCGCGAGCAGGCTCCGGAAGTGCAGCAGCAGGTAGAGCAGCACCAGCACCGACGCCACCGCCGAGGACACCGCCACGTCGCGGGTGATCTGCGCCTGCTGATCCATCTTCTTCTGGAATGAGCCGGTGATGGAGATGTGGAAGCCGGGCCCGTACCTGGACAGGTCCTGCTGCTTCAGCACGTCCTCCACCTCGCCGACGATCTTCCGGGAGAAGGTGAGGTCCGCGGACGACGTGTCGGGCTTGGCCAGCACCACCACGCGGCGCTCGGCGGGGTCCAGGTAGTAGTCGCTGGGGTTGCTGGACAGGCGCGACAGCGCGCCGCCGCCGTACTTCTTCTCCAGGTCGGAGAAGTCCAGCGAAGGGGCCGGTGCGTCGTCCAGCGATACGAAGAGCGGGTTGGCCCGCTGTCGCTCCCACCTCAGGCGCGCGTCGATGCGGCGCTCCACCTCCTTCAAATCTTCTGGTGACAAAAAGTAGAGCGCATGGCGCCGGAAGAAGCTGCCAGGCCGGGTGATCTCCACGTAGCGGATGCCCGGCAGCGCCTCCAACTGGGGGGCCAGGTCATCCGCGAAGCGCTGGAGCTGCGCCGGGTCCCCGTCCTCGCCCACCACCACCACCCAGCCCTGGGCGCCGAAGCGCTCCTCCAGGGTGTGGATGGCCTGCACGCTCTCGAAGGACTCCGGCAGCAGGTCCACCAGGTTCGCGTTGAGGGAGAGGTGGCGGGCGGACAGCAGGCCCAGGCAGGACAGCACGAGGGCGCAGAGCAGGGCGAGGACGGGGCGACGGTGGTTGTGCGCGGCGAGCGCACCCAGCGTGCCCTCCACGCGGTGCATCCAGGGGCGCTCCGCTGGCGAAGAGGGGTCCGGGGGCTTCATTCGAGCCAAAGCTGGCCACCCGACAGACCTCCTGCAGGGTGGTGTGCCCCCGGGGCCCGCCCGGCTGCCCTGCCCCGGAAGGGGTACGGCGCGTGTGGCGCCTGTCCGCACCCGCGTGATGCTGATCCACTGGCGGAGCGCCCGCCGGGACGGCATACCTCCTCGTTTGTTTCATTGCTGCCTGCTCCCCCGCTCCTACCCATGCGGCCGGCGGAGGCCCCGGGACGACGCCTGGACGCACGATGGCCCCAGGCATATACGCGTGAGCGGCCCGGTTTGGGCGGACTCAAGATGCCTCGCCCTCACGGCAGGCCTTCAGCAGGAAGTCACATCCATGAGCGAGATGCGGTGGTCCGAACGGTTCGAGGCGGCGATGGGCTCCCTGGCGGCCCGCAGCCACCAGCGGCCCTGGGTGGCGCTGTTCGTGACCCTGTTGCTGACGGGCCTGGGCACCTTCTGCGCCCGCAACCTGACCCTCAACGCGGACCTGGTGAACCTGCTGCCCCGGAGCTTCCAGTCCGTGCAGGACCTGGAGAAGCTGCGCACGCGCTTCGGCGGCATGGGCAACGTGGTGGTGGCCGGCATCGGCGCGGAGCCCGAACAGCTCAAGCAGTTCGTGGATGACATGGCGCCCAGGCTGGCGACCCTGTCGGAGGTCCGCTTCGTCAACTACCAGCGGCCCAGCCAGTTCTTCGAACAGCACGCGCTCTACTACGTGGACCTGCCGGACCTGAAGGTCATCCAGGACCGTATCGACGCGCGCTTCGCGTGGGAGAAGGAGCAGGCCAATCCCCTCTTCGTGCGGCTGGAGGAGGCGCCGCCCCCGTCGCTGGACTTCTCCGACATCGAGCAGAAGTACACCGGCGGCGCCAACCAGCGGCTGTCGGGCCAGGGCGGCGAGCTGTACTACCTGGATCCCCAGGAGCGCATGGTGGTGATGCTGCTCAAGGCGAAGGGCAGCTCCGCGGACCTGGGCTACTCCAAGCAGGTGATTTCGCAGGTGCAGGACTTCCTCTCCAAGCAGGACCTGTCGAAGTACGGGCCCGGCTTCCGCACGGAGATCACCGGCACGTTCAAGAAGAAGATCGACCAGCAGGGCGTCATCACCGGCGACCTGGCGCGCGCGTCGTCGCTGGCCATCGTGCTCTTGCTGGCGTACCTGGCCTTCCACTTCCGCAGCGCGCTGTCGGTGGGGCTCACCATGGTGCCGGTGGCGGCGGGCCTCGTGTGGACCTACGGCTTCGTGGGCGTGGCGTACGGCCAGGTGAACCTCCTGACGGGCTTCCTCGCCGCGGTGCTGGGCGGCCTGGGCGTGGAGCACGGCATCCACCTGCTGGGCCGCTGGGGCACGCTGCGCTCGGAGGGGCTGTCGTCCGTGGACGCCGTGCGTGAGGCGTTCAAGCACACGGGCTTCTCCGCGCTCATCTCCGCGCTGGTGGCGGCGCTCACGTTCCTCAGCCTGTCGCTGTCGGAGTTCCGAGCGTTCCACGAGTTCGGCGTCATCGCGGCGGTGGGCATGTTGGTGAGCGTGGCGTCCTACCTGCTCATCCTCCCGGCGATGCTGGGGCTGGTGTCGCGCTGGGGCTGGACGCCGCGCCAGCACCAATCGCAGTCGGGGCCCGTGGCGATGCTGGCGCGCTTCCTGCCCCGCCGCTACCGCGCGGTGTCCCTCGTCCTGGGCGTGGCGCTGGTGGGGCTCATCAGCCAGGCGTACCGGGTGACGTTCAACTACGACTCCACCAAGCTGGATGACGTGACGCTGCCGAGCGTGCGGCTGGACCGGCGAATCGACCACATCCTCGGGTACTCGGCGACGCCGGTGGTGGTGTTGACGGACTCGGAGAAGATGGAGCGCGAGGTGGTCAACCAGCTCCAGGCGCGCAAGCAGCAGTCCGGCAAGGACTCCACCATCGACTTCGTGGGCGCGCTGGAGGACCTGGTGCCCCAGCAGCAGGATGAGAAGCACGCGCTGCTCCAGGCCATCCACAAGAAGCTGGCGCGCATCGACCCGGAGAGGGTGGCCAAGGAGACGCGCGCGGACCTGGTGCGCGCGCAGAAGATGACGCAGGCGCAGCCCTTCACGCGCGAGCAGCTGCCGGTGAGCCTGCGCCGCCAGTTCGAGCCGGCGACGGGCCAGAAGGGCGGCGTGGTGCTCGTCTACGCGAACGTGAGCCTGTCGGACGGCGTGGGCACGCGGCGCTTCACCAAGGAGGTGCGCAACCTCCAGCTGTCGGACGGCAGCCAGGTGTCCGCGGCGGGCGAGGCGCTCATCCTCGCGGACATCCTGGACATGGTGGCCAAGGAGAGCCCGCGCATCCTGGTGGCCGCGGTGCTCAGCGTGTTCTTCGCGATGTGGATGACGCTGGGCAGCCTGCGCAACGCGCTCATCTGCATGCTGCCCACGCTCCTGTCCATCGCGGCCCTGGTGGGTCTGATGGCGCTGCTGGGCCTGCAGTTCAACTACCTCAACATCGTGGTCATCCCGGTGCTCATCGGGACGACGGTGGACGCGGGCGTACACCTCATTGAACGCCTGGGAGGACCGGGCGCGGACTTCGCCACGGTGTACGCGGAGACGGGCAAGGCCATCACCGGCGGCCTGCTCACGAGCGCCATCGGCTTCCTGGCGCTGGTGTTCGCCAAGCACCCGGGCCTCAACTCCATTGGTGACCTGGCCAACCTGGGCTTCGCGGTGAACATGGTCGTCGTGCTGGTGGGCTTCCCGGCGCTGCTCCTGCTGGTGGACCGCTGGCGCAACAAGCACGGCGCCACGACGAGCACGCCGGGCGGCGACGAAGCCCAGCACCCCGCGCCGGAGAGCTGAAGCGCGGGACCGCGGCTGCGGAAGAGAAGGGCCCCGGCACCCCGCGCCGGGGCCTTTTTCATTCAGGCGACACTCCCGTGAGACGAACGGGCCAGAGGCCCCTGGCGGCCCCACGCCCAAGACTCATCCGTGCATGGGTCGCTCCTACTTCCGCCATCAATCCGGCCGCATGTTCGACAACGCCTTCCTCGAGGCCTGCTCGAAGCTTCACCCGGCGGTGCCACCCCTGCTCTACGGCCCGCTCACGCTGGGGCTGCTCGGGTGGGGCCTGTCCGGGGGATGGACGACGGTGGGGATGAGCGCGCTGTTCGTGCCGCTCGGCGTGCTGACGTGGCTCGCCATGGAGTACTGCATCCACCGGTTCTTCTTCCACTGGGAGGGCAACGGCCCCATCACCCGGCGGGTGCATGAGATTGCGCACGGCTACCACCACAAGTACCCGGACGACGCCCAGCGCCTGGTGATGCCGCTGAGCGTGAGCATCCCGATGGCCCTCCTCATCGGAGGGCTGCTGTGGCTGGTGGGCCACCCGGCGCAGACGCTCCCGTACTTCGTCGGCATCGTCTGGGGCTATCTGTTCTACGACTTCATGCACTGGTCCACGCACCACCGCACGCCGCGCACGGCCTGGGGCCGGGAGCTGCGCGCGCACCACATGGCCCACCACTTCGCGACGCCGGACCGCAACTTCGGCATCAGCAACCGGTGGGTGGACCGCGTGATGGGCAGCGTTGGACGACGCCTCCGGGACGCCGGGAAGGACGCGTCAGGCGAGGCCCCGTCTCCCGAGGAGCGCTCCGGCGTGAAGCCGTGAGGTGCCTGGCAGCCGCGCCCGCTGCTACGCGGCCTGGTCCGGCACGCCCGTCCACGCGGCCACGAAGTCCGCGAGTCCCCGCAGCTGCCGGTCGTTCAGCGTCGCCTGCCAGCGCGCGTGGCGCACCGCCCGGTACGCCTCCGGCGCATCCCAGCCGCGCGCCACCATCACGGCGAGCCCCATCAGCGGGCCCCGGCCCACGCCGTGCTCGCAGTGCGCGTACAGCACGCCGCCCGCGTCCAGCCGGGGCAGCGCCCAGCGCACGCCCTGGGACAGCTGCTCCACCGACGGCGGGAAGCGGTCCGTCACCGGCAGGTGCAGGAGTTCGATGCCCAGCGCGGCCAGGGCCTCGCGGTCATCGCAGCGCTCCGCGCGCAGGTCGATGACGGCGGTGATGCCCCGGGCCTTCAGCTCCCCGTAGCGCGAGCGCGGCACGCCGCCGCCCACGTGCAGCCACGGGCTCACCTGGGACACGTTGAGGGCGCGCTGGCCGGGCAGCTTGGTGCTCCACTCCACCCCGCGCGCCACCACCCGCAGCACCTGCTTGCGCACGAATCCCCGGACGCCGGGGACGTGATGTACCGACCGAAGCAGCGACTCGCTCACGGGCCCTTCGCCTCCTGCTACTCGCCTTCCAGCGTGACTTCCATCAGGCCTTCAACCGGCGCCTTGCCGGCGCGCTCCAGCACCGCGCGGTGCAGGTACGTCACCGGCGAGCCCACCATCGGCTTCACCAGGCCGCCCAGCACGCCCAGCGACTCCACCGGCGCGCTGCGCTGCAACAGCGACGTCGTGCGCAGGGCCAGGGCCTGGCGGCCGTCGTCGCCGGTGAACTCCGCCTTCCACGCGCTGCGCTCCTTGGTGCCCTCGCGGCCCAGGGTGAATGACTCCAGCAGGCGCGGCGCCTTGCCGTCCTCCCAGAGGTACACCGGGCCGTAGTCGCCCTCCAGCCCCTCGCGCGCCAGCAGCACCACGCGCTGGCCCCCGCGCAGCGCGCGGAAGCGCACCCAGCGCTTCGCCAGCTTCGCCGGGGCGATGGTGGACCGGCTGTGGTCCGCGTAGCCGCCGCCCACCAGCGTCTCCTCGGAGGCCTTGGGCACCTGGAGCGTCACCTTCACGGGGCTCGCGCCCAGCAGCACCTCATGGCGGTAGCGGTCGTTGCCCAGCTCCACCACCGAACCGTCGGGGGACCACGGCGCGGGCTTCTGCGCGTAGTCCAGCACCACCTTGCCGCCGTCGAGCGCCACGTCCACCCGCACGCCCTTGTCGGTCGCCTTCGCGCTGCACGTGCCCACCTTCAGCGTGTCGGTGGCCGCGTCGTAGCTCCACTCCTTGCCGCCCACCCGGACCTGCGGCGACCACAGCGGCTTGCCGGGGCGCAGCACCGTGGCCCGGCAGATGCCCGTGCGCGAGCCCGGGCCGATGTTCGTCACCGACAGCTGCGTCAGCACGAAGCCGCCGTCGTCCGTGTCCGCGATGAAGGTGAAGCTCTCCCCGTACCGGTCGTTGGTGCTGAAGGTCGGCTCCAGCACCCCCGCGCCCGCAAGCCCCGGCAACGCCAGGGCGGCGGCGAGCATCAGCCCGGTGACACGGCGGCGCGTCTCACGCCGCATGGGGGCGCTGCTCCAGCAGCGCGTCCGACGACGTATCGTTGAAGACGTAGTCGCGCTGCAGGGGCAGGTTCCAGGCGAAGTACACGACGCCGCGCACCAGCCACCAGACCAGCGTGTAGCTCAGCTGCGGGTGCAGCGTGAGCAGCGCCACGCCGCCCGCGTTGAGCAGCGCGCTCGTCGCGCTCACCACGGTGTAGCGCGCCAGCTGCGGCGCCACCGCGCCGTGGCTGCGGAAGGTGATGATCCGGTTGATGGAGTAGTTCACCACGCCGCCCAGCACGCAGCCCGCCACCGTGGCCAGCACCGGCGACAGCCCGGCCCACTCCACCATGCCCAGCACCGCGACGAAGTCCACCGCCGTGGCGATGGCGCCCGCCGCCGCGTTGAAGCCGAACAGCGCCACGCCCGAGCGCGGCTGCACGGGCTTCTTGGGCGTCAGCGCCCGCACCAGCGTGCGGAAGCGCGCCACCGCCGTGACGTTGCTCATGACGGCGACGAAGACGAGCCCCACCACCGCCAGCCAGTGCATGGGGTGCTTCTGCTCCGGCCAGAACAGCGCCTCCAGGATGGGCGACAGCGCCGTGCCCACGCCCAGGAACAGCACCCGCTCCAGCCGCTGCATCGCACCGTCGCGCACGCTCACGCCCAGGCCCTCGCCCTTGGCGCGCACGTACGGCACCAGCGACGAACCCAGCAGGGCGCCCAGCGCGGGCAGCAGCACCCAGGTGTCCCGGTAGTACCAGGCAAGTCCCATCAACATCGCGGAGTCCACGTAGCGGTCCAGCACGGAGTCCAGCGCCGCGCCCGCGGGGTTGGCCTCCTTGCGGGTGCGCGCCACCCGGCCGTCCATCACGTCCAGCACGCCCGCCAGCAGGAACAGCCAGCCGCCCACCGTGAAGCGGCCCGCCGCCACCGCCACGCCGGAGGACACGCCCAACAGTCCCGACAGCATGGACAGCGAGTTGGCCGGCAGCCCCGAGCGCAGCAGCACGCGCCACAGCGGCTGGATGACCCAGAAGAAGTAGTGCCGCAGGAAGAAGCCCACCAGCATGGACTTGCCGCGCGTCAGCGTCTCCGCGTCCTGCGGGATGCCCTTGATGGCGCACCGGATGCAGAACAGCAGCAGCCCCCCGAGGAAGTACGCGATCGCGAGGAGCGCGGGCGCCAGCGCGGTCCAGATGCGCGCCGAGGGGGACAGGTCTCCACTCAGCCAGGCCAGGACGTTGTCATGCACGGGTGTTTCCTCCAGACGGCAGGGGCACGGGCACCGCTTGCGGCGCCTCGCTGACCCAACGAGCGAAGACAGCCCTCACGACGACGAACGCCACGACGGCCGCGATGAAGCCCGCCAGCACGTCGAGGATGTAGTGGTGCGTGAGGTAGATGGCGGAGAAGGCGACGAGCAGCGCGAACAGGATGGTGCCCACCCGCCAGGCGGTGCCCCGGTACCAGAGCACCAGCACCATCATCAGCGGGTAGGCCGCGTGCAGCGACGGCATGGCCCCGAAGACGTTGGGGTTTCGCGAGTAGAAGTTGGCGAAGTACTTGATGTCGAAGAAGGCATCGAAGCGCGCCGTGCCCGCGGGGCTGGGCAGCGCCGCCAGGTTCGCCGGGCCGGGGCCGTACTGGAGCACGTACCAGGGCGGGGCCGCGGGGTAGAGCACGTAGATGACGACGCCGATGGCGTTCACCACGAAGAACGCCCAGCAGAGCGATTCGAAGCGGCGGTCCTTCTTGAAGAAGAACCAGATGGCCACCAGGAAGACCTCGTAGAGGTACGCCGCGTAGGCGAAGCCGCACAGCAGGTCCAACGGGGTGTTGGGGTTGTGCCACCACCACTCGGGCCAGATCATCCCGCCCGGGGCGGGGAACAGCGCCTTCTCCAGCGCCCACAGGTCGCCGGTGTGGATGGTGCCACGCACCCCCAGCCACAGCGACTGGCTGTCGAGGATCATCCCGGTCAACCACAGCGGGAACGCGCCCCGGAGGAACCGCCGCGGGCCGGCGCCGGCCCAGGCCAGCACCACCAGCAGCAGATCCGCCGCGACGTGTTCCCACCGGATCCGACCGGTGATGAACACCAGCGCGAAGTGGCCCGCCGCCAGGAAGGTGACGAGCCACTTGAACGCGTTGGAGTTCTTAGCGGGCGAGCGGGAGGTCATCCCCGTAGTAATCAAGGCCGAGGTGGGTGATGGGCTCTTCGCCCGCGACGACACGCAGCGTGTTCTTCAGCTTGGTGAGCTGGATGAACAGGTCATGCTCCACCGGCAGACCCGGGTGCGCCATGGGGCTCTTGAAGTAGAAGGACATCCACTCCTGGATGCCACGCCACTCCAGCCGCTTGGCCAGGTCCAGGAACAGCGCGATGTCCAGCACCAGCGGCGCGGCCAGGATGGAGTCGCGGCACAGGAAGTTGATCTTGATCTGCATCGGGTAGCCCAGCCACCCGGTGATGTCGATGTTGTCCCAACCCTCCTTCGCGTCGCCGCGGGGCGGGTAGTAGTGGATCGACACCTTGTGCGAGTACTTGTTGTACAGCTCCGGGTACAGGTCCGGCTGCAGGATGGTGTCGAGCACGCTCGACTTCGTCACTTCCTTCGCCTTGAAGGCCTGGGGATCATCCAGCACCTCGCCGTCGCGGTTGCCCAGGATGTTGGTGGAGAACCACCCCTCCAGGCCCAGCATGCGCGCCTTGAGCGCCGGCGCGATGACGGTCTTCATCATCGTCTGGCCGCTCTTGAGGTCACGCCCGGCGACCGGGACGCCTTCCTGCCGGGACAGCTCCTGCAGCGCGGGCGTGTCCACGCTCGCGTTGGGGGTGGCGTTGGCGAACGGCACGCCCTCCTTGAGGGCCGCGTACGTGTACAGCGCCGTGGGGTTCACGTCCGGGCTGTTCGCGTCCAGCGCCTTCTCGAAGTTGGCCAGCGACTGGAACGCCTCCGGCAGGGGGCGGAAGGTCTCCACGCTGCTGCACACCACCATCACGGCGCGCTTGGCGTTGAGCTCCTTCTTGAAGTCCCGGATGTCCTGGCGGATGGCCTCGATGCTCTCGCGGTGCGTCTTCGTGGCCTTGGCGTGGTTGGCCTCGATGCGGCGCACGAACTCACCGTCGTGCACGCCCTTCTTGGGCTTGATGCTCTGGAGGAAGGGCTTCACCTGCTCCATGTGCTTGTCGTTCAGCACCCCGGAGCGCTGGGCCACCTGGTAGGCGTCCTCGCTGATGATGTCCCAGGCGCCAAAGACGACGTCGTTCAGCGTGGCCAGCGGCACCAGCTCGTTGAGCTTCACCGTGCGGCCGTCGGTGCGCTTGCCCAGACGGGCCGTGCCCATCTGCGTGAGCGAGCCAATGGGGGCGCCCTTGCCCTGCCGCGCCAGCTCCACACCCGCCATCAGGGTGGTGGACACCGCGCCCAGGCCCGGGATGAGCACCGCCAGCTTGCCCTCGGGCTTCGCGACCATCTTCTTGTTCTCCATCGTCCTGATTCCTTCGAAGGCGGGAAATCGCTCCGCCCCAATGAGCGTCTCCGAGGTCACTCCCTCCGGCGCCGGCAGGCTGCCGGACGGAAGGTGGAAAATCTCGAAAGCGGATGGTTGATACTCTAAACCGTTCGTCACTTCAACGTGATGTGGCGACTGCTCGGGCTCGTAGCACGGAGGCGAGCGGCTGCATGACCCAGGCCGGGCCCCCGCTACAAGCCACGGCGAACGGGGCTGTCAGAGAAACAGCAACTCATCGTAAAAGTGTCACCCACCTCGGCACATTTCCCCTGGATGGGGGTGCCGGGTGGGTGTCGGTCCTACAAATCTGGGGCTTCCTCCGTTCCTTGAACCCTGACAGGGCTGTCAGGTTCCAGGAAGGTTGGAGGGCCCGGCCGGCCTCAGTTGTGGCGGGGCGTGACGGTGCGGTCCAGCTTCTGGTTGTCACCGGGGTGGTACTTCTCGCCGGTGAGGACGGCCTTCACGAAGCCGACGAGCTGGACCCTGCGGCTGTTGGGGGTGTCCCAGTACTCGGCCTTCTCCACGCTGACGCGCAAGAGGGCGAGGTTCGGATCCTCCAGCCCCTGGGGGAACCAGGCCTTGAGGCTGGGGTTCCACAGTTCCTTCGCCTTGGCCTTGTCGCGGATCAGGTGGCAGCGTCCGCTGACGGACACGTAGCGGTCCTTGCTGGGGTCGGCGTACGCGAGGCTGACGTGGTGGTCCTTCTCCACTTCGTCCACCTTGTGGGTGTGGTCGTTGGTGAAGAACCACAGCTCGCCGTCGAAGTCCTTGTCGTAGGTCCACATCGGACGGCTGCGCAGGCTGCCGTCGGTGTCCACGGTCGTCATCATCGCGACCTTGATGCCGTGGATGAGCTTGCCCAGATGCGCCACCACGTCCTGCGGGTCCTTCTGTGTCGTCGTCATGCACGCCTCCCCTTGGGGCCTGAAGGTAGGCAGCAGGTGGGGGACGGACACTGGCGGTGAGGCTGGTCGGCGCCAGGGCAGGCGGGCGTGTGATAGGGGGCGTGCGGCGCCACGTTCTTCCTGACCTTCTTGGGCTGGGCGGCGCGACGGCCGGGAGCGACACGGATGCTGAAGACCGCGTGGAACGAGTGGAGCCTGAAGGCGCTGCAGCTGGAGACGGCGCTCCTGGCGTTGGAGGAGATTGAGTTGCCGGACGCGATGCACGCGCTCCAGGACGGGGCCCAGCAGAAGCTGCTGGAGCTGGCGCGGGCGTGGCAGAAGACGCAGCCGGCGAAGGAGCCGCGCCAGTGGAAGCGCGAGGAGACGGCGGGCGGCGCGCCGCGCGACGAGGAGCTGGCGGACCTGGTGAAGGGCTTCCGCGAGGACGGCAAGACGTGGACGCTGCTGCGCTTCACGAGCGACCGGAAGGAGGTCGTGGAGACGCTGGTGTCGCAGGGGCGCGCCTGCATGGTGGCGGGCGGCGAGTACTACCTGGGCCAGTGGGACGCGGAGCAGCAGGTGCTGGAGGTGGGGCGCGACGACGAGGGCGGCGAGCCCGGCACCGGGCTGGTGCTGGAGCCGAGCGGCGAGCTGCGCTACACGCCGTCGTCCGACCTTTAAGCGGCGACCTGGAGGGGCCTCAGCCCTCCAGCAGCTTCACCATCTTCGCGCGCAGCTTCTCGTCGGGCAGCCGTCCCAGACCGGCCTTCACGTTGTCCTCCAGATGGGCCGGGTTGGACGTGGCGGGCAGCGGGCAGTTCACGGCGGGGTGGCCCAGGATGAACTTGAGGAAGAACTGCGCCCAGCTGGCGCAGTCGAAGTCGGCGGCCCAGGCGGGCAGGGCGCGGCCCTTCATCTTGCGGAACAGGTTGCCCTTGTCGAAGGGCTCCATCACGAGCACGGCGACGCCGTGCTCCTTGGCTGCGGGGAGCAGGCGCGCCTCCGCGTCTCTCATCGCGAGCGAGTAGGGCAGCTGCACGAAGTCCAGGGCGCTCGTCTTGATGTGGCGCTCCAGGTCATCGAAGGCGCTGCGCGCGTAGTGGGTGACGCCCACGTAGCGGATCTTCTTCGCGGCCTTCAGCTCGCGCAGCACGGGCAGGTGGGTGTCCACGTCGAGCAGGTTGTGCACCTGCATCAGGTCCATGCGGCCGTGGCCCATGCGCTGGAGCGAAGCTTGAATCTGCGCGGTGCCCTCGGCCTTGCCGCGCGTCCAGACCTTGGTGGCGAGGAAGGGGGTCTTCTCCTGGCCGGTCTGCTGGAGCAGGTCGCCGACGACGGATTCAGAGCGGCCGTACATGGGCGACGAGTCGATGAGGCGCCCGCCCGCGGCGAAGAACTTCTGGAGGACCTGGGTGAGCGGCGCGCGTTCGCCCGCGGCGCCGCCGACGTCGAAGGTCTGCCAGGTGCCGAGGCCGATGACGGGCAGGGCCTCGCCCGACTTGGGGATGGGGCTGTCTCCTATACACATCTCCGAGCCCACGAGACCGGAGCC
>NZ_RAWG01000590.1 GCF_003611735.1 Corallococcus sicarius
GGCCCCACCCCCGGGCTGCCCCTTCAACGCTGAATTCCTGCCGCCCAACATGCGCAAGCATGTGGACCCCAACGCCCCCGTGCCGCTGCGGATGATGGCGGCCAAGTCGCTCGTGCCCCTGAACCCGGCGGACATGCTGGGCGCCCTCTTCATGCTCACCTTCGACCCGGAGGCGAACGTCCGGGAGACGGCGGCCAAGACGTGCGCGGGGCTGCCGGACCGCATCCTCGGCTCCGCGCTGCGCGACGAGGGCCTGCCGCCGTCCGTGCTGGGCTACTTCCTGGGCCTCTTGAAGGACAAGGAAGCCTACGCGGAGATGCTCGTCCTCAACTCGGAGACGCCGGACGAGGCCGTCTCCGCGGTGGCCTCCACGTGCAGCCCGAAGGTGGCGGAGATCATCTCGCAGAACCAGCTGCGCCTGCTGCGCCACGAGGACATCGTCCGCAACCTGTGCCTCAACCCCGGCGCCCCGGCGTCGCTCGTGGACAGCATCTGCGACTTCGCGGTGAGAAGCGGCCTCATCCTCGCGGACGTGCCGGCGATGCAGGCCGCGCGGGTGCGCATCTACGGCCCGCAGGCCGCCGCGGCGCCGCCGGATCCGGGCCCCACCGCCGAGGAGGTGATGGCGGAGCTGGGGCCCTCGGCGGACAAGGACGACGAGGCGCCGATGGAGGAGGGCAAGCGGCTGACGCTCGCCCAGCGCATCATGAAGATGTCCATCGCGGAGAAGATCAAGCTGGCGACGCTGGGCAACAAGGAAGCGCGCACGGCCCTCATCCGCGACACCAACAAGCTCGTCTGCGTGGCCGTCATCCGCAGCCCGCGCATCACCGACGGCGAGGTGCTCGCGAGCGCCGCCAACCGCGCCGTCAACGAGGACGTGCTGCGCGTCATCTACAACAACCGCGAGTGGACGAAGCTCCAGAAGGTGAAGCTTGCGCTGGTGAAGAACCCCAAGGTGCCGCTCACCGTCACCATGAAGTTCCTCAACACGCTGCGCGACGCGGAGCTGAAGGACCTGGCGCGCGACAAGAACGTGCCCGCCGCCGTGCAGTCCTTCGCCAAGAAGCTGCATGAGAAGAAGACCGCCCCCAAGAAGGAGGGCGGCGGTCACTGAGGCTCCGGGGATGCTCCAGGCGGGGGAGGGCGGTCACGCCGCGCCTTCCTCCACCCGAGGGCCTCTCGCCAGAGGCCCCGGCGCTTCTCAGGCCGCGGCTTCCTCGTCGAGCTCTTCGCCCACGGAGGTGCCGGGCTCGTCGAGCAGCTGCTGGGCGATGGCGAGCGCCTTCTTCGTCTTCTCGCGCAGCTTCTCGTCGCCCTTGATGCGCGCGTAGAGCTTCGTCACGCGCTCATCGTTGCGCACCGCCGCCTGCTCCAGCTCGGTGATGCGCCCGCGCAGCGACTCGGCCTCCGAGGCCGCCTGGGCGCTCTGGGAGGACAGGTCCGACTGCGTCTGCTCCAGTTGGGAGCGCAGCCCTTCCAGCTCCTGCTGGGCGCCTTCCAACTGGGAGCGCAGCCCTTCGGCCTCCTCGCGCGCCGCCTGGAGGTCCGCGTCCTGCTGGTTCAGCTGGGCGCGCAGCGACTCCACCTCACCCTGGATCTCCTGGGCCTGCGCCTGGTGCTGATCCAGCTCCGCCTGGAGCGTGCCCAGCTTCGCGGTGGCGCCGCGGGCCTCTTCCTTGGCGGTGGCGAGCTGCTGATCCACGCGCTTGCGCTCCGTGGTGAGCTGCTCGGTGCGGCTGGTGAGCGTCTTGATCTGCGCGTCCCGGCGCGACAGCTCCTCGTCGGAGGTGCTGGCCTTCTGCTCCAGCTCCAGGTGCTGATCCTTCAGCTCGATGATCTCCTGGTCCTTCTGGTTCAGCTCCGACTTGAGGCGGAGGATCTCCTTGTCGCGCTTGTTGACGGTGTCGCGCAGCGCGAAGGTGTCCTTGTCATTCTTGCCCACGCTGGAGCGCGACGTCTCCAGCTCCGTCGTCTTCGCCTGGAGTTCGGACTCCAGGGACTGCACGCGCTCCTCGGCCTGCGTCGCCTGTCCGCGCGAGTCCTCCAGCGCGCTCTGCAGCTCCGCCACCTTCGCGCGCAGGTTGCGCAGCTCCGCGACGTCCGCCGCGGACGGACCCGACGCCACCGGGGTCGCCACGGGGGGACGGGAGGCGGGGGGCG
>NZ_RAWG01000591.1 GCF_003611735.1 Corallococcus sicarius
CCGGGGGTGGGCGCGGCGCACTGGGTGCCATTGGGGCAGCAGTTGCAGGAGTTGCCGGCGCAGGCGTCGTTGGAGTCACAGAGGACGCAGGCGTGGTTGGAGCAGCGCAGTCCGCGGTCGCAGTCGGTGTCCTGGTTGCATTCGGCGCAGGTGTTCGAGGTGGGGTCGCAGACCTGGCCGTTGGGGCAGTTCTCGTCACCGGTGCACTGGACGCAGGTGAAGTTGGGCTCGTCACAGACCTGGCCGGAGCCGCAATCGGTGTCCCTGAGACAACCGGTGCAGGTGTTGGTCGTCAGGTCACAGCGGCCGGTGCCGCAGTCACTGTTCTGGGTGCACTGGACGCAGGCGAACTGGCCGTTGACGGTGGCGCAGATGGGCGCGGTCGGTCCGCACGGCGAGCAGGTGTCACCGCACAAGAGCGCCGTGTCACAAGGAGCGCAGAGGGCTGCCGCGTTGCAGTAGTAGGACGGGCCACAGCTTCCGTTGCCGGGCTGGTTGGCGAACTGCCGGTTGCACTGAACGCACTGGTCCAGGTTGGACGGGAAGGACGGCCGGCCGGTTTCCGTCTGGAAGAGTTTTGTGGGCTGAACCAGGGAGAATCCGGCGGAGGAGAGCGGCACGACCGGAGGGTTGTTCGCGGGGGCGTCGAAATCCGTGAACGTCCCGTCGAGGACCGCGAACTCCAATGCGGAGTGCTCCACGATCTGCACGTAGAGCAACTCAACGGGATAGAGCCCCGATTGATTAAAGGTGACGGAGTTGGTGGTGCGTCGTGTCGCTGCGCCGAGTTCCGGCGGGCGGATGACGACGTCGTAACGGCGACTGCTGCGGTCGAACAGGACGAAGCTGATGGCGTCGTCGGCATAGAAGCCGAAGTGCAGAACGCGCCCGACCATGTCCGGTGTGACATTCAGGAAGCCGCGAAAGCGTGAAACGAACCTGACATTGGGGTTGTTGTAGTGGAAGGGACAACCACCCTGGGCACAGGTCGTGACCACATTGACGAAGTCGCCGTAGCTCAGCACTCGACCGTCGTTCAGATTGTTCGACAGGTCGAACGCGGAGCGCAGCACGGAGGTCATGCGCGTTGCGCTGTTCTCCTCCATGTATGCGTTCAGGTTGTCCGAGTAGGTCGTCTGGCTCTGCGGAAACTCGGCGACGGTTCGCGTCCACACGTTGGACGCCATGCAGAGCCCCGTGCCGACCTCGCCGTTCGGGGACGGGGCGACCGGTGCGCCTGTCACCACGACATCCGGCAGCTTCTGGGCCACGGCAGGCGCGCTCGCGAGGCACACAGCGAGCAGGGACAGCGCGGCACACGCGCGGAAGGGGAGGGGAGAGGGTCGCACGTCGGCGGCAGCCTCCCAGATTTGCTTGACGTTCTCAACTTCCTTCCCCACGTCACGCGTCCCCGTGCGCCGGGAGGACCTCCAGGGTCCTCCGCCACTTGAACGACGTCCGCCTGGAACGAAATCAAACTCAGCCCGCACAGCAGGCAAAACCAGAAACCCCTACGGCACCCCGCAGGTCACGCGCGGCGGCACGCGACATCCCCATCCTGGGAGCGGATGAAGGCCGCGGCGAGTTCGCCCCCCAGGGCCGCGCACAGCACCTCGAAGGTGCGCCGCCGGGCCCCGCCGAAGAACGCCGGCTGCCGGGCAAGCGTCTCCGGGTGACGCACGAAGACGTTGTAACCGAGGATGCACCCATCCGCGCGCAACACGGTGATGCCATCGGTGGCCATCATGCCGCGCAAGAGCTGCGCGCTCGCCCGTACCGCGGACGCGGCGCTGCCATCCGGCGTCGCATGGTGCCGGTCCAACAGCGCCACCACGTCCATCGGCCGGGGCAGCAGGATGCCGTCCACGAAGAGCGCCGACCCCGCGCGCTCCCGGGGCAGCACCGCCACCAGCGTGCCGTGCGAGGACTGCATCACCTCGAACAGCACCCGCCGGAAGAAGCCTCGCGCGTGCTCGCGGCTGGAGGGCAGGACCTGCTCGGTCACCGCGCTCGCAAGCGAATCCAGGACCACCGAGGGCGGCTCCAGGTCGATGCGCGCGCCAGACAGGTAGATGTGCCGGACCAGCCCGCCCCCCGCGCGCAGCTCGATGATGTTGTCCGCCAGCTGCAACAC
>NZ_RAWG01000592.1 GCF_003611735.1 Corallococcus sicarius
CCGGCTTCCCGTGGGAATTCAGGCACTTGTGCGCCCGGGCCTTCACCGCCGCCGGGTCCTCCCTGACAGTGCTGTCAGGGCCCCCCTGCCATCCCGCCGCCGTCCCAGTGACATCCGTGTCAGGGACCCCGGTGGCGGCCCACGGAAAATCCGCTACTCGCCGATGACGGAGCGGATGGTGTCGCGCATGGAGTGCTGGGCCTTCCAGCCCACGTCCTGGACCCAGCGGCTGCCGTCCACGGCGCACAGGAACTGGATGTGGTCCAGCTCCGGGGGCGGGAAGTTGGCCAGCCGGTAGCGGAACATCAGGCCCAGCAGCGGGCGGGCCACCGGGTGCGGCACGGGGATGGGGGTGTTCCCCAACTCGCGCAGCACCGCGGACAGGGGCACCTGGCCGGGGCCGACGACGTTGTAGACGCCCTTGGGCTCCGGGCGGAGGGCCTGCACCATCGCGCGCGCCACGTCCTCCACGTGGATGAGCTGCACCATCGGGTCGAAGCCCGCGAGCGTCCACGGGTAGCGCAGGCGCAGGTAGTGGGACGGCGCGTTCTTGATGGTGGGCCCGACGATGTGGACGGGCCGGAGGATGACCGTCTCGATGTGCGGGTGCTTCCAGAAGAAGCTGTGCGCCAGCATGTCCACTTCGATGAGGTCGCGCACGCCGGAGAAGCGGCTGGCGGCCATCAGCGGCGCGTCCTCGGTGAGGAAGTTGGAGTTGTCCGGGCTCGGGCCGTAGACATTGGCCGAGGAGAGGACGACCACCTTCTTCACGCCGTACTTCGCGCAGTACTCCAGCAGGCGCGTGGTGCCCACGACGTTGAACGAGTGGTGCTCCTCCTCGCTCATGCGCGGGTCATGCATGATGCCCATGTGGATGACGGCGCGGACCTCGTTCTTGCGGAAGACGTCCTCCGCCTTCTTCTTGCGCAGGTCCATCTGGTGCATCTCGACGTCCTTCGGCCGGCCCACGAAGGGGCGCCGGTCGATGCCGATGATGCGCTCATGCTTGTGCAGCATCTTCGCCAGCGTGCGGCCCAGGTTGCCGCTGATGCCGGTGACGACAACGGCGGGCTTGAGGGCGCCGCGCGGCTGCTGCTCCTTCTCCTCCTCGTGCGGGGCGCTCACCAGAACACGCCCCGGCGTTCCTTGAGACCCTGCTGGAGCATCGCCTGGATGGAGGCCTTCACGGTGCGCACCTTCTTGTCGAGCTCACTGTCCTCGTCGTCCGCGCGGCCGGTGAAGTGCAGCGCGTCGCCGAAGTAGATCCGGTACTTCGTGGGCAGCGGGAAGGCCGCGCCCGTGGGCGTGATGGGGAACGACGGCATGCCCAGGAGCTTCGCCAGCGGCTTGAGGTTCATCAGCGCGGGGGCCTGCTCCTCGGCGCCCACCACGGCGATGGGGACGATGGGCGTGTTCGTCTCCAGCGCCAGCCGCATGAAGCCCAGGCCGAACTCCTGGAGCTGGTAGCGCTGGGGCCACAGCTTGTTGAGGCCGCGCGTGCCCTCCGGGAACACGAGGATGGCCTCCTCCGCTTCCAGCAGGCGGCGGCAGTTCTCCGGCGTGCCGACAATCTGCCCCACGCGCGCCATGAAGGTGGACACGTACGGCAGGGACGGCACCCACTTCTCCACCATGCTGCGGATGGCGCGCGGCGGAGAGCCCTCCACCATCAGGGCGATGCCAATCATGGCGCCGTCCATGGGGAGCTGGCCGGAGTGGTTGGACACCAGCAGCACGCGCCCCTTGGGGATGCGGTCCGCGCCGTAGGCCTCCACGCGGAAGTAGTGGCGGTAGAGCCACAGGAATGGGGCGATGGCCGCCAGGCTGTAGTCCAGGTTGAACCCGAACGGATCCACCCCGTACTCGTTCTCCGTCCGGGCCAGGCCCTGGAGTTCGCCCGATTGCGCTTCGCCCGCCATGCGCTCGGTCCAGCCGCGCAGGCCCTTCTTCACCTTGTCGCTGAAACGCTCCAGCATGGCTGGCTCCTTAGCACCCCGGCATGCACACCGGGAGTGCGCCGGCAACCCGTGCAGTCCTTCTGACGATAATCCGCCGGAAGGTCCCCCCAACATGCGCATCCCGCCCAAGACGCCACCCCCGCCTGCTCGGACC
>NZ_RAWG01000593.1 GCF_003611735.1 Corallococcus sicarius
CCACCCTGCCCGCCCCCGTAGGGAGCACCCGGTGGACGGGGCGGCCCGGAGCCCGCGGGGCCCGGGGCATCCATCGCGGTGGGCAGCGGCGCGCCCCAGGTGGCTTCCTGCGCGCGGGTGAGGAAGCGCTCCACGGCGTGCGCGTAGTGCGCGGCGTCGCGGGGCGGAGGGTTGGCGGCCTGCTGTTCCGGCGTGCCCAGCCACGGGGCCGCGCGGAGCACCCGCGTGAGGGCGGCGCTCAGCGCGTCCTGCACGCCCCGGGCGTCGGCGAAGCGGACCTCCTGCTTCTGGGGATGGACGTTGACGTCCACCGCGCGCGGCTCCACGTCGATGTGCAGCACCACCACCGGCTGACGGCCCGCGGGCAGGAAGTCCTGGAACGCGCGCTGCACGGTGCTGATGAGGCCGCGGTCGCGGATGTAGCGGCGGTTGACGAAGGTGTAGAGGCCGCGCGCGTTGGGGAACGTGTACTCCGGCGACGCGAGGTAGCCCGTCACGCTCACGCCCAGGCGGCGCTCCTCCACCGGGAACAGGTGCGCGAAGGACTCGGGGCCCAGCGCCGCGGCGATGCGCTCGCGCGGGTCGTGTTCGCTCGCGGCGCTGGCGAAGAGCTCATGGCCCTCGTGCGTGGCGAAGAAGGCGACCTCCGGGTGCGCGAGCGCGAGCCGCACCACGGACTCCTCGCAGTGCTTCAGCTCGGTGGCGCCCTGGCGCATGAACTTGCGGCGCGCGGGCACGTTGAAGAACAGGTCCTCCACGGTGATGACGGTGCCCACCCGGGGCGGCGCGTCCTCCACGACGGGCGGGCCTCCGCCCTCCACCGTGACCTTCGTGCCCACGAGCGCGTCGGGCTCCGAGGTGTGCAGCGTGAAGCGGGACACGGAGGCGATGGCGGGGATGGCCTCGCCGCGGAACCCCATGGAGTCGATGTGGAACAGGTCATCCAGCTCGCGCAGCTTGCTGGTGGCGTGGCGCTCCAGGCAGAGCGTGGCGTCGTCGCGGTTCATGCCGTGGCCGTCGTCGGACACGGTGATGCGGCCCACCCCGCCGCCCTCCAGCTCCACGCGCACGGTGCGCGCACCGGCGTCGAGCGAGTTCTCGCACAGCTCCTTCACCACGGAGGCGGGGCGCTCCACCACCTCGCCCGCGGCAATCTTGTTGATGAGCACGTCGCTCAGGCGCGCGATTCGGGACATGGCGACCGTCGACCCTCCGCCACATGGATGACGTTGTCCAGAACATCACCGGCACGCTCGGCTGACATTCCTGGACGGCTGGGCTAACACCCGCCCTCGCGAATGGAAGTAATCCGAGCAGGCAAGGGCCCGATGCGCATCGCGGTGACAGGCGCCAATGGCGACTACGGCAAGCTGCTCCTGCCGAGACTGGAAGAAGACCCGGCGGTGGAGAGCATCCTGGTGCTCGACACGAAGGAGCCCCAGGGCGCGAAGAAGGTGGAGTTCCACCGGGTGGACCTCACCCGCTACGACGCCGAAGGCGAGCTGACCGACGCGCTCACGGAGCGCCCCGTGGACGCCCTCTTCCACCTGGCGTTCCTTTTCGGACCCATCCTCAACGGTCCCCTGGCGCACGAGCTGGAGGTCATCGGCACGATGAACGTGCTGACGGCGGTGGGCCGCGCGAAGCTGCCGCGGCTGGTGGTGCCGTCGCTCACCGCGACCTACGGCGCCCGGGGCAACAACCCGGCGCTGCTGAGGGAGGGCTCCCCCCTGTTCGGCTGTCCGCACAGCCGGTTCGTGAACGACAAGGTGGAGGTGGAAGGCCAGGTGCGGGCCTTCCGCCAGCGCCATCCGGACACGCGCACGCTGGTGTTGAGGTTCGCGCCCCTGCTGGGTCGGAGCCTGGACAATCCCGCCACGCGCCTGCTGTCCCAGGCCGTGGTGCCCACGCTGCTGGGCTTCGACCCGCTCTGGCAGGCGGTGCACGAGGAGGACGCGGGCCGGGCGCTGCACCTCGCCCTGCGGGCGGACGCGGCGGGGGAATTCAACATCGTGGGGCGG
>NZ_RAWG01000594.1 GCF_003611735.1 Corallococcus sicarius
ATAAGAGACAGGCAGGGGGTTGCGGAGGCCTGGGCGGCGAGGGCGGCCATGGTGGCGGAGCATCCATCTCGCTCCTGGCAGTGGACTCACGCATCGAGTTTCAAACCACGAGCCGGATTGTCACCCGAGGTGGTGGTGCAGGTGGACGAGGGGGCGCGGGCGGTCCCGGTGGAGCCGGAGGCGCGGGTGCCATGGGAGGCCCGTTTGCCTATTCCATCTCAGGCAAGGAACTCCCAATCACCCCGTCGTCTCGTCCGTACACGACCGTAGGTGGTTCAGGGGGGCTAGGTGGAGACGGAGGAACAGGTGGCCTTGGTGGAAATGGTGGAGGTGGTGGGGGTGGTCCTTCCGTTGGCATCTGGTGCAGCAACGCGAACATCTCAACTGAGGGAGCTACCCTCAGCTACGCCGTAGCTCCTGGAGGACCTGGGGGCGTGAGCGTTGGCGGGATTGATGGAGGCCAAGGAGACTCGCTTGACTCCATCGGCTGCCTTACTTCCGACGGTGGAGTTTTCTGACCCACCGTCCCCGCCCGCTGCTGTCAGGCAGCGGGCGTCGGGGCGCGACCCGGGGGCTAGAGCCTGTTCGCTCGCCCCCCTGGCGCCCGGCCACGACTTCGCTTCCAGGGATTTCACCTGTTACGCTCCCTCGCGGTGGAGATGTCTTCCGAGCTGATCTGCGAAACCTGTGGCCTCACCGTTCCGTCCGACACGGCGGTGTGCCCTCGTGACGGCACCGTCGTGCTGTCGTCGTTCCAACCGCCTCCACCGGAACCGAAGGTCATCGTGGAGCACCCGCAAGCGGGCACCGAGTCCACTGCCATCTCCGACCCCCTCATCGGCCTGAAGCTGGGCGAGTACGAGCTGCGCTCCCGCATCGGTGTGGGCGGCATGGGGCTCGTCTACGACGGCATCCAGCCCCTCATCGGCAAGCGCGTCGCCGTGAAGGTGCTGCGCCCGGAGCTGGCGCACTCCTCCGAACAGGTGGCCCGCCTCCTCGCCGAGGCCCGCGCCGTCAACGCCATCCGCCACCGCGGCATCATCGACATCTTCGGCTTCGGCCAGCTCCCCGACGGTCGCCAGTACATCGTCATGGAGTACCTGGATGGCCAGCCGCTCGACGCCATCCTCTCCGAAAAGGGCCGCCTCCCCGTCATGGAGGCGCTGGCCCTGCTCGAGGAAGTGCTCGCCGCCCTGGGCGCAGCGCACGGCGCGGGCGTCGTGCACCGCGACCTGAAGCCCAGCAACATCTTCCTCGTGCGCCAGCCGGACGGCTCGCGCTACGTGAAGCTGCTCGACTTCGGACTCGCCAAGCGCGGCGAAGGCCCCACCGGCCGCACCGCGCAGACGCGCACCGACATGGTCGTCGGCACCCCGGAGTACATGGCGCCCGAACAGGCCCGCGGCCAGTCCGTGGGCCCCATGACGGACCTGTACGCCATGGGCGTCGTCACCTTCGAGATGGTCACCGGCCGGCTGCCCTTCATCGGCAGCTCCCCCGTGGACCTCCTCATGAAGCACGTGGAGGCGCGCCCGCCCCGCCCTTCCGAGTTCGTCTCCGACCTGCCGCCCGCCGTGGACGCCTTCATCCTGCAGATGCTCACCAAGGATCCGGAGACGCGTCCCAACTCCGCGGATGCCCTGCGCCAGCACCTGGTGAAGCTGCGCCGCACCCTGCGGGCCACGCGCACCAACCCCACCGCGGTCGCCCCCACCGAGGAGTCCGCGCCCAAGCCCCGTCCCGCCGTCGTCAGCGACGCGGACGCGCGCCGCCCCACCACCGAGGTGCCCGCGCCGTTCCCGCCCGACACCATGGTGCCCCAGGAGGAGTCCCGCTCACCGCGGCGCTTCATCCCCGTCGCCATTGGCGCGGCCGTGCTGCTCACCGCCGTGGGCGTCGTGATGGCCACGCGGGGCCCCGCCGAAACGCCTCCGCCCGCCGTCGTCGCGACCCCTGCGCCACCGCCCGCGCTGAAGGCCGCCCTCCCCG
>NZ_RAWG01000595.1 GCF_003611735.1 Corallococcus sicarius
CTCCCGCGCTCCCGCCGCGCTCCCCCGCCCCCTCGCACTTCTCCACTTTTGCGGCGCTGCATTTTTGACACCTTGAAACGGCGTGTGCGATAACTCCCGGTCAGCCTTTTCTCACCACCGCACAAGGAGTGGCAGGCGATGTTCACGGGCGTGAAGGTCTTCTCCGCTACGAAGGCCAAGGAGCGGGAAGAGTTGGGTGAGAACGTCACCCGCTGGATCAAGAGCAACTCCGATCTCGAGATCGTGGACCGGGTCGTCTGCCAGTCCTCCGACAACGAGTTCCACTGCTACACGCTGGTGCTGTTCTACAAGCACGCGAAGCCTCCGGCCGCGCAGTAGGACGCCGCACCCGCATCACCGCTTCTTGAAGGCCTGATCCCCCCGCACGCGCTGCCATCCGACGCGCGCGGGGAGAGCAGGCCTTTCTATTTCGATCTGTTATGGTCCGCCCCGTGGCGCGCTTCGAAGACGAGGACGGGGAGGAAGATCGGCTGCTCCGCACGGATGCCCTTCCGGCCCTGCGCATGACGCGGGTGCGGGTGCGGCTCCTCGTGCTGTCCGGTCCCGAAGCAGGCCAGAGCTACCCGCTGACGCCCGGGCGCTACCGGGTGGGGGCGGATCCCGCGTCGGACATCGTCATCGCGGACCGGGCCGTGTCGCGCAGCCACCTGCTGCTGGACGTGCGCGAGGACGGCATCCAGGCGGTGGACGTGGGCTCGCGCAACGGGTCCTTCTGCGAGGGCATGCGCTTCACCACGCTGGACGTGCGGCCGGGCGCGGTGCTCACGCTGGGCACCACGGAGCTGAAGCTGGTGCCGGAGGGCGAGAAGGCGCGCGCCATGCCGTTGTCCAGCCGCGAACGCTTCGGGAACCTGGTGGGCTCCAGCCGCCGCATGCGGGAGCTGTTCACCCTGCTGGAGCGGCTGGCGCAGGGCGAGTCCGACGTGCTCATCCAGGGCGAGACGGGCACCGGCAAGGAGCTGTGCGCGGAGGCCCTGCACACCCACGGGACGCGCTCCAAGGGGCCCTTTGTCATCGTGGACCTGGCGGGCGTGGCGCCGCAGCTCCTGGAGTCGGAGCTGTTCGGCCACGTGAAGGGCGCCTTCACCGGGGCGCAGGCGGACCGCGCGGGCGCCTTCGAGCGCGCGCACGGGGGCACCCTCTTCCTGGACGAGGTGGGGGAGTTGCCCCTGGAGGTGCAGCCCCGGCTCCTGCGCGCGCTGGAGCGCCGGCAGGTGAAGCGGGTGGGCGCCAACGACTACCGCGCGGTGAACGTGCGGGTGGTGGCCGCCACGCACCAGGACCTGGAGGGCGCGGTGAAGGCCGGCCGCTTCCGGGGGGACCTCTTCCACCGGCTCGCGGTGCTGCGCGCGATGCTGCCGCCCCTGCGCGAGCGTCCGGAGGACATCCCGCTGCTCATCGACACCGTGCTGGAGCGCATGGGCAAGCCGCCGAGCGCCCTGTCGGACCAGACGCGCGCCCTGCTCTCCCAGTACCCGTGGCCGGGCAACGTGCGCGAGCTGCGCAATGTCGTGGACCGGGTGGTGAGCCTGGGCGAGTCCGCGCTGCCGGACCTGCCGGAGACGCCCTCCCGGCCGACCCCCGCCGCGGACGCGGACCCCGAGGACACGCTGTCGCTGGCGTTGGATCTGCCCTTCAAGGAAGCGAAGGAGCGCCTCATCGAGGGCTTCGAGCGCGACTACTTGAAGACGCTCCTGGAGCGGTGCGGCGGCAACGTGTCCAAGGCGTCGCGCGAGGCGGGCATCGACCGCGTCTACCTGCGCAAGCTGCTGCGCAAGCACGGGCTCGCGTCCGGGCCGGACTAAGCCTCCCCTCCCCCGCGAGTCACGGCCGCCGTGGCCGGGGTGACACTGCGCCGGGACTCCCTGCCCGGGGCGCTTGTCGGCGCCTGGGGGGCGGCCCATGTTCGCAAGCGACCCACGCGAGGAGGGTGCCATGCGCCAGGGAATGGGGA
>NZ_RAWG01000596.1 GCF_003611735.1 Corallococcus sicarius
AACATCAGCTCCACGAGGAACGTCTTGCCGGAGCCGGTGGGGCCCAGGAAGAGGGCGTTCTCACGGGTGCCCGGCTCCGGCTGGATGCCCTCCAGGTACACGCGGCGGATGCGGCGCCGGTGGCGGTGGACCTGGGCAACGGCCGCGGCCTGTCCGTGGGCGCGGAGAAATTGACGTTCCAGGGGCGCGCCAGGGGCTCGCCGGTCGGCGTGGCCTGGATACGGGTGCGCGGGCTGGAGTGGCGCGCGCGGCCCTACCTGGAGGCCCTGGGGCTGCTCGCCTTCGCCGTGCTGGGCTTCTGGGCGCCGGAGTTCCCCCTGCGCCTCATGGGCTTCCTGGCCGGCGGCATGGGCCTGCTGCTGGCGGCGCTGTACCGCCACCATGGCCTCACGGTGGTGGTGGAGGACGGCGTGCGGCTGCAGTGGCCGCTGGGCATGGCGCTGAGGGGCTCTTCCCGCGAGGCGCGGCTGGTGGCGGCCCGGGCGGTGCTGACGGAGGCCGCGCGCAACAGAGGCATCCCGCTGTCCGGCCCCGACGCTTGACGGAGGATCGCGGGCGGGTAGGGTGCGCGCCCATGCGGCCAACTCGGAGTGCGGGGCGTGGGTACCGGCTGGCCCGGACCGGTGTGGTGGTGGCGGCGGTGCTGGGCGCGGGGTGTGGCTACCGCTTCCAGCCGTGGGGCGCCTCGCTGCCGGAGGGCGTGGGGCAGGTGTGCGCGCCCATCTTCGCCAACGAGACGCCGGAGCCCGCGCTGGAGAACCTCTTCACGCGCTACCTGCGCCAGCAGCTCATCCAGGCAGGGCGCCTGGCCAGCGCGCCGGGCTGCACGTCCACGGTGGAAGGGGCGGTGCTGAACGTCTGGGCGTCGCCGACCATCATCGCCAGCAACTACCGCGTCTTCACGACCGTGCGACTGCGCCTCGTGAAGGAGGGGCAGGTGCTGTCGGAGACGGTGGTGTCGGGGACGGAGGACTACCTCCAGGGCCGGGGCAACGTCCTGGAAGCCGAGGCCAACCGTCAGGCCGCGCTCGCACGCCTGGCGGAGACGCTCATGCGTGACGGGTACGACAGGCTCGCCAGTACCTGGTGAGGACCGGGGAGCCCGGTCCTCAACGCTGACGGTACTGGCGGGTCGACGACTAGGCCGACTTCTTCGCGGCGGCCTTGGCCAGCCGGGAGATGCGGCGCGAGGCGGTGCGCTTGTGGAGGACGCCCTTGCTGGCCGCCTTGTTGAGGGTCTTGGAAGCCGCCTTGAGCGCGTCCGTCGTCTTCGTGCCGTCCTTGGAGGCAATGGCCTCGCGGGCGGACTTGACGGCGTCCTTCACCGACGACCGGACATTGACGTTCCGGGCGCGGCGCTTCAGGGACTGGCGGTAACGCTTCTCTGCAGACTTGGTGTTCGCCAAGGCAATGCTCCAGCGGAAGGCAAGGCAAGGAAAAAGAGGGGCCGTCCTTACTGCGACGCCCCCGTTGCGTCAAGGCACGCGTGCAACCGCGATCAGGATTTCCGGTTCCGGAAGGCCTCGGACGCCGTTCAGGGGAGAATCAAACCGGCGGGCGGGCATATTCCCACATCAGCCCCGCGGGGTCCTGGAACTTCAGGCCCTCCTCGGAGCCCGACACGATGCTGCGTGGATGGTGGGCTTGTAGCAGGTCCTTCAGCCGGACGACGGCGGCCGGCGACGGCGCCTCCAGGGTGACGGTGACGGGGGCGGAGGCCGAAGCCCCCGGAGCGCCCGGCGTGAAGACGAGCCCCAGGCCCGCGCCCGTGTAGGCCGCCGTGCCGTCCTGGGTGCGCGCCGGCGTCCAGCCCAGCCAGGAGGCCATGGCGTCCCAGAAGGCCCGCTGGGCCGCCACGTCCGGCACGGCGAAGCGCAGGGTGGCCACCGACGCGCGGGGCAGGTGGGC
>NZ_RAWG01000597.1 GCF_003611735.1 Corallococcus sicarius
GGTTGGACGGCGGGCACGACGTACGACGCGCGGGACGACCGTGGGCGGGTGTTGCAGCAGAAGGAGACGTGGGCGTCGGGAGGGGCGTCGTACCGGTATGAGACGTCGACGGCGTGGGTGAAGCGCAAGGCGACGACGACGAGTGTGGACGTGGCGGGCAGCCGAAGCGACACGCGCGAGGCGCAGACGGAGGTGGACTCGCTGGGCAACGTGGTGTCGCTGAAGCGGGACGGGCATGAGGACGCCTGGGATTACGACGCCGCGGGCGTGCTGACAAAGCAGCAGCGGGCGGGGTCGCCGGCGTCGACGTACGTGTATGTGAATGGTCTGTTGAAGAGCGAGACCTACGGGACGGAGACGACGCAATACGACTATGACGCCGCCGGGAGGGTGATTGCTCAGACACACCCGGACGGAAGGCAGACGCTGTGGCCTGAGTACAGCCCGCGAGGCCTGAAGAAGCGGATGCGGTACGGGAAGAACGGGGCGTGGGAGACGACGGCGTACACGTACGATGCGAACGGAGCCCTGGCGACGGTGACGTATGGGGCGGACAGTCCTACGGAAATCCAGACGTGGACGTATTCGCGTGGAGCGCGGGGCGAGTTGCTGGGGGCGCAGCATCCCGACGTGGGCACGTTCGCGTATCAATATGACGGGCTGTTGCGGTTGACGGGCGTGACGCCGCCTTCCGGGAGTCCGACGCCGGGGCAGACGTTTGCCTATGACGCCCTTGGGCGTCAGGTGAAGCGGACACGAGGGACGTCGATGTGGACGACGACGTGGAGTGGAGGCGTGTCCACGCAGGTGGATGCGAACCACGACACGGTGGCGACGCTGGTGGACGGCCGGGGGCGTGCGGCGCGGGTGGACTACCAGCCGGGGCCGACGAACGCGGCGAACACGGACCTGACGGCGGTGACGCTGGCGTACACGGCGGAGGACCAGCCGTGGCGGGTGGAGGAGACGCGAGGAGCGCAGACGCTGGCGAACGTTTACACATACGATGCGCGGCGGCTGTTGACGCGGCAGGAGCGGGGCGCGGAGGCGGTGGATTACACATATCGCCCCAGTGGCCAGCGACTGACGGTGACGTCACCCGCCGGCATGGTGACGTATGGGTATGACGCGCGGGAGCGGCTGGAGACAGCGACAGGCCCGGCGGGAACGACGGAATTCGAATGGGAAGCGGGAGGCGGGCGGCTGCTGGCGGTGAAGGGCGGCGGGCTGGTGGAGCGCCGCTGCTACGAAGGCCGCGGGCGGCTGAGGGCGGTGCTCAACGCGAGCACGGACGCGGACTGCGCAACCCTGGCGTTGGCGCCCGGGCTGAAGAGCCTCTTTGAGTACACGTACGACGCACGCGGCAACCGGACGGCGGAGGATTACCGCGACGAGACGGCAGGTGCGCTGAAGCGGACGGAGTACGGGTACGACGGGGCGGACCGGCTGACGGGCGTGAAGTACGAGGATGGGCGGGCGGTGCTGTACCACCTGGCGGCGGACGGGACGCGCCGGGAGGAGAAGGAGACGGCGACGGGGTACGCGGGAGCGTTGACGCCGGAGGCCTTCAGCGGTGCCGCGGCGCAGCGGCACTGGCGCTACGCGTTCGACGCCCGTGGAGGGTTGGAAGGCCTCTTCAACGAGTTGGAGGCGGACCCGACGAAGCAGCGTCTGGCGACGTACGAGACGGACCTGGTGGGGCGCCTGACGTCGGAGCAGCGGGCGGGGTCGCCGGCGTCGACGTACGTGTATGTGAATGGTCTGTTGAAGAGCGAGACCTACGGGACGGAGACGACGCAATACGACTATGACGCCGCCGGGAGGGTGATTGCTCAGACACA
>NZ_RAWG01000598.1 GCF_003611735.1 Corallococcus sicarius
GGCCTGGAGAACATCGCCCGGGTGGCGGCGACAGGGGCGCACGGCGCGGCGGTGGTCTCCGATGCCCTGCTCGCCCGGGACATCTCCGAGCGGGTGCGGCAGCTCGCGGACGCCTTCGACCGGGGCGCACGCGGGACCGGGCCCGAAACAGGGTAGACCTGCCCCATGAACCTTCCGCCTCCGCGCCACCACGGGACGACCCCGCGCCGTCCCAACATCGGCCTCAGCCCGGACTGGGCCCAGCCGGCCGACTCCGCCTTCCCCCGCTACGAGCTGAAGGTGCCCTACGCGGAGGCGGTGTTCCGCGCCGGGGGGCTGCCCTTCGTGCTGCCGTACACGGACGACGCCTCGTGCGTGGACGCGTACCTGGAGCGCGTGTCGGGCCTGGTGGTGACGGGCGGCGCGTTCGACATCCCCCCGTCCGCGTACGGCGAGGAGGTGCGCGAGGGCATGGGGCCGCTGAAGGAGGGGCGCACGGCCTTCGAGGCCCAGCTCATCCGGGGCGCGCTCAAGCGCAACCTGCCGGTGCTGGGCGTGTGCGGCGGCATGCAGCTCTTGTGCGTGGTGCTGGGCGGCACGCTGTTCCAGGACATCCTGCGCGAGGTGCCCGGCGCGCGCGACCACGAGCAGAAGCATGATCGCACCCAGCCGCAGCACCCGGTGGAGGTGAAGAACGGCACCCTCCTGGCGGAGGCCGTGGGCCACGGGCAGCTGATGGTGAACTCCACGCACCACCAGGCGGTGAACAAGCCGGGCACGGACGTGACGGTGAGCGCGCTGTCGCCGGACGGCGTGGTGGAGGCCATTGAGTCCACCGCGCACTCCTTCGCGCTGGGCATCCAGTGGCACCCGGAGCTGCTGCTGGGCACCATCCCCGTGCACCTGGGCGTCTACAAGTCGCTCGTGCAGAAGGCCCGCGAGCACCGCCGGTGAGGCCCCGCGTCCTGCTCCTGGCGGGCCTGGAGCCCACGGGCAGGGCCGGGCTGCTCGCGGACGTCGCCGCGGTGCGGGCGCGCGGCGGTGACGCGGTGGCGGTGCCCACGGCCCAGACGGCGCAGGGGACGCACACCTTCGCCGTGGTGCCCGCGGCGCCCCGCATGTTGACGGCGCAGGTGACGGCCGCGCGCGAGTGGGGCCCCCTGCACGCGGTGAAGTGGGGCGTGGTGCCCGGCCCCTCCCAGCTCGCCGCGGCGAAGGCCACGCTCAAGGGGCTGGACGCGTGGTGGGTGGTGGACCCCGTGGTGCGCTCGTCGCGGGGCCAGCCCCTGTCGCGCCTGTCGCCCCGGCACTACCTGGCGCTGGCGGGTCCGCGCGTCGTGGTGACGCCCAACCTGGAGGAAGCGGGGTGGCTCTTGGGCCGGCCCGCGCCGGCTTCCGTGGAGGACGCGCAGGAGGCCGCGGAGGCGCTCTGCCAGCGGGGCTTCGGCGTGGTGCTGGTGAAGGGCGGCCACCTGCCGGAAGGGCAGGGCCTGGCGGACGTGCTGGGCCTCGAAGGCCGCACGCTGGTGATGCGGGGGCGCAGGCTCAAGCGGCCCCCGGAGCGCCGGGGCACGGGCTGCCGGCTGGCGTCCGCGCTGGCGGCGGAGCTGGGCCGGGGCACGGGGCCGGAGGCCGCGGTGCGGGCGGCGCGCGAGCACGTCACGCGCTACCTGCGCACCGGCCGAGACTGACGGCAGGGACGGCTCGAGGGCGGGCTACTCGCCCCGGGCGCGGCTCTCGAAGCGGGTGAACTCCGACAGGAACACCATGTCCACGGAGCCAATGGGACCGTTGCGCTGCTTGGCGACGATGAGCTCCACGGGGATGACCGCGCCGCCCGCACCGCGGCCTCCGGC
>NZ_RAWG01000599.1 GCF_003611735.1 Corallococcus sicarius
CCGCCACAGCCCGCCGCCCGCCGCCCAGAACCGGTGTCTGCCATTGGCGGCGAACACCGGCTTGTTCTCGCAGGTGTCCACGCCCAGGAACTCCGGCGCCCGGCCCGGCGCGAACACCGCCACCCGGCCCCCCTGACCCAACAACGTCACGTCCCCCTGCACCGCCCAGCGCAGCGACGGATCCAACCCGCCACGCATCACCGTGCGTCCGTCCTCGCGCCGGTACGCGCCGTCCGCGTGGTAGACGAAGCGCACCGTCCCCGCGTCCGCGTCCGCGCTCGCGTGCACCACCACGCCCCGGGTGGTGAACTTCCGCGTCGCCACCACCTGCCCTCGCACCGCGGACACTGGCGTGGCCGCCGCCGTCGCATGCGGCTGACACGTGGGACACGCCCCCCGCGCATGCTCCACGCCGCACGACGCGCACACCGTGAAGCGCAGCCCCTCCAGCGCCGACAGCGGGAACGCGCCGCGAAGGTCCTCCACGAACACCTGGTGGAACAGGTGCAACACATCGTCCGGCAGCGTGGCCCGGGGCAGCGCGGGCTTCGGGTACTGCACGTCCGCGTGGAGCACGGTGACGCGCTGGAGCACCCGCGCCACCGCGTTCAGCCGCGCCCCCTGCGCCTTCGGCCGGTGGATGCCGCCGTGCGGCCCCACGCACAACAGGGACTGCATGACGGTGACGGCAAAGGCATACCAATCACTCTCCACCGTCGCCGGCCGCACCGGCGTCAGCGCCTGTGCCACCGGATCCAACCGCAGCGGGTCCAGGAACCGCTCGGTGAACACCGGGCAGACGTAGGGCCCGAACTGGAAGCTGTCCGCGTCGATGAGGTACGCGTCCGTCCCCACCACCAGCACGTTCAAGTCGTTGAAGTCCCCCACCACCACGCCGCTCGCATGCACCGCCCCCAACACCCGGTGCAGCCCCGCCAGCAACGTCACCGCGTCCGAGGCCCGCCCGCCCGCGCGCCGGAACGCCGGCTCGGCCCACCGGCGCAGCGGCTCCACGCCGTCCAGCTTGCGCATCGCATAGCCCAGCACCTCCACGCCCTTGCGGTCCGTGGCCAGCGCCTGCGGCGTCACCACCCGCGCCGGCAGGCCCTGCGGGAACGCGCGCAGCTTGCGCTGGTGCTCCGCGAGCCGTGCCTTCGCGGCGGCCTGCTCGTGCGTCAGGCCCAGGTAGTCCGGATGGCCGGGCTGCTTGAAGACCTTGAGCGCACGCCCGTCGCCCAGGTCATACACATCCGCCTCGCCGCCCTTGCCCAGCGCGTGCTGCGGATTGAGCCGCACCTTCTTGCCCTCGAGCCAGACGTCCATGGCCTCACGCCCTCCCCATCCGCCGACGCAGCACCACCAGCGACGTGTCGTCCGTCAGCAGCCCCGGCGTGCGCAGCAACCGCCGCTCCGCGAAGTCCGCGCGCACCGACTCGCGGTTGAGCTGCGCCAGGCGCCTGCGCACCGCGTCCGGGTTCGCGAAGTAGCGGTCCTCCGTCCAGAACCGCGACAGCGGGCCCACCGGCTCGTCGCGCTCCGGCACGCGCGCCGCCGCCAATCCCATCAGGTCCCCCACCCCGTCCGTACCCAACAGCAGCGCGTGTACGTCGTCCGTCGGCACCAGCGCCCGCGACACCAGCGGCACGTCCTCCCCGCGCAGCAGCGCATACGCGAGGTACGGCGGCGCGTTGTCCGGGAACGGCCCCAGCGCATGCACCTCCCCGTTGAGCATCCACACCCCGTCCCCCGACGAGAAGACGAGCGTGTGCGCGGGCGTCACCACCGCCCCCACGATGGTGAAGAGCAAATCCCCCCACACCTCCCGACCCAGCGC
>NZ_RAWG01000059.1 GCF_003611735.1 Corallococcus sicarius
CGGTTGCGCCGCTGGCACCGTCAGGTCCCCCGCCGTCCCGTCCCCACCCTTCACCTGTCGTGATGCCATGGCCATCTCCCACCGCTTCGAGCGCGCGGGACTCTACCGCGCTCCTGCCTTCCCGACAGGCCAGGACTGCCCCAGCCTCTCTCCAGACACAGGCCTGCTGACGCAAAGCGTCTATCCGGTCCCTGGCGCCTTGGAGCAAGGGGGCATGGCCTGCACGGCATGTCCCCGCGACCCGGAGGGTTCGGTTAGGGTGCCCCCGCCCGGGCGCCCTTCCTCGCGCCCTCTTTTCCAGGAGTCTTCCGCATGTCCCGCATCATCCGCGCCTCTCGCGGCACCACGCTCTCCTGCAAGGGCTGGGTGCAGGAGGCCGCGCTCCGGATGCTGATGAACAACCTCGATCCGGAGGTGGCCGAGCAGCCTGGGGACCTGGTCGTCTATGGCGGCACCGGCAAGGCCGCCCGGGACTGGCCCTCGTTCGACCGCATCGTCTCCAGCCTCCAGAGCCTCACCGACGACGAGACGCTGCTCGTCCAGTCCGGCAAGCCCGTGGGCATCCTTCGCACGCACCCGGACGCGCCGCGAGTCCTCATCGCCAACTCCAACCTCGTGGGCCACTGGGCCAACTGGGAGCACTTCCACGAGCTGGAGAAGAAGGGCCTGATGATGTACGGCCAGATGACGGCCGGCTCGTGGATCTACATCGGCACGCAGGGCATCCTGCAGGGCACCTACGAGACCTTCGCCGCCGCGGGCCGCTTCCACTTCGGCAACGAGGACCTGGCCGGCCGGCTCATCCTCTCCGGCGGTCTGGGCGGCATGGGCGGCGCGCAGCCCCTGGCCGCCACGATGAACAACGCCGTGTTCCTGGGCGTGGAGATCGACCCGCACCGCGCCCAGCGCCGCGTGGAGACACGCTACCTGGACGTGGTGGCGAAGGACATCGACGAGGCCCTGGCCATGGCCAAGGACGCGCAAGCCAAGCGCGTGGGCCGCAGCATCGCCATCATCGGCAACGCGGCGTCGGTGTTCCGGGAGCTGTACAAGCGCGGCATCAAGCCGGACCTCGTGACGGACCAGACGAGCGCGCATGATCCGCTCAACGGCTACATCCCCACGGACCTGTCGCTGGAGGCCGCGGCGGAGCTGCGCAAGCGCGACCCCGAGGGCTACGTGCGGCGCGCGCGCGAGTCGATGATCATGCACGTGCAGGCGATGAACGACTTCCAGGCCGCCGGCAGCCACGTGTTCGACTACGGCAACAACCTGCGCGGCCAGGCGAAGGTGGGCGGCATGCAGAACGCCTTCGAGTTCCCCGGCTTCGTGCCCGCGTACATCCGCCCGCTCTTCTGCGAGGGCATGGGCCCCTTCCGCTGGGTGGCGCTGTCGGGAGACCCGGAGGACATCCGCCGCACGGACCGCGCGGTGCGCGAGCTGTTCCCGCACAAGGCGACGCTCAACCGCTGGCTGGACATGGCGCAGGAGCGCGTGGCGTTCCAGGGTCTGCCCGCGCGCATCTGCTGGCTGGGCTACGGCGAGCGCGCCAAGGCGGGGCTCGCCTTCAACGAGCTGGTCCGCAAGGGCGAGGTGAAGGCGCCCATCGTGATTGGCCGCGACCACCTGGACTGCGGCAGCGTGGCGTCGCCCAACCGCGAGACGGAGGCCATGAAGGACGGCTCCGACGCGGTGGCGGACTGGCCCATCCTGAACGCGCTGGTGAACGCGGTGAACGGCGCCTCGTGGGTGTCGTTCCACCACGGCGGCGGCGTGGGCATGGGCTACTCGCTGCACGCGGGCCAGGTCATCGTCGCGGACGGCACGCCGGAGGCCGCGCGCCGCATCGAGCGCGTGCTCACGTCCGACCCGGCCATGGGCGTGCTGCGCCACGCGGACGCCGGCTACACGGAGGCCACCGACGTCGCGAAGGAGCGGGGCGTGCGCATCCCGGGCATCACCGCCTAGAGTGCGCCGGATGCGAAGCCGGGTCCGCGCGGTCGTGATGACAGGGATGTTGGGTGTGCTCGCGGGCTGCACGCCCACCACCGCCGGGCCCATGGTGATGCGCATGGGCCCGGGCCTCCCCGACGAGCGCTTCTACCAGGTCGGCTTCCGCACCGGCCCGCGCCTCAGCGCCCCGCAGCTCTCGGACCGCGGAGAGCAGGACCCCTTCCAGGGCGACGCGAAGCCGCTGCGCAGCGAACAGTGGGGCATCTCCTACGACGCCGCGCTGACGGTGCCGCTGGCGGAGCGGCTGTCCCTGCATGCCGGATTGCAGGGCGAGTTCTTCCTCGTGCCGGTGCCGGGCTACGGCCTCTACACCGGCCTGTCGTACTACGTCGGCTCGCAGCAGCTGGGGCTGGCGCCGGCCATCGCGGTGCGGGGCGCGTCGGACTTCGGCCTGGGGGATACGGACAGCACGAGCAGCCTGTTCGGCGTGGAGGGCACCTGTGCCTTCACCGTGCAGCCGGAGGCCGGGATGTCGCTGGGGATTGTTCCGTTCCTCGGCGTGCACCAGTCCCTGGTGAACCCGGGTTCGCAGGAGACGGCCGTGTATTACGGCGCCGTCGTCGCGGCGCAGATCTCCCTGGGTGAAGGCAAGTCGAAGCTGGAGCTGTCCGGCGGTTACGGCCGCGCGCACACGGGCGGCGCGAGCTGGAACGTGCCGGTCGCCGGCGTGCGCGGAGGACGTTGAGCCATGGATGCCTTGAACGAACCTTTCGACCTGTGGGTGCGCAACACCTCCGAGGTGCTCACCGTGGAGGGCACGCACCGCGAGCCCGCCGAGGTGGCCCTCACCCCGCGCGTTGGGGCCTGCGTGGGCGTGCGCAAGGGCCGCGTAGCCTTCGTCGGCCGTGAAGCGGACCTGCCTCCCGGTGCGCTCACGGACGCGACGGAGATCATCGACGCCGAGGGCGGCTTCGTGGGCCCGGGCTTCGTGGATCCGCACACGCACCTGATCTTCGCGGGCGAGCGCTCCACCGAGTTCGACCTGCGCAACCAGGGCGCCACGTACCTGGAGATCGCCAAGGCGGGAGGCGGCATCGTCAACACGGTGAGCGCCACGCGCGCGGCGAGCGAGGAGGAGCTGGCCCGGCTCGCCCTGCCCCGCATGGAGCGGCTGCTCGCGCAGGGCGTGACGACGGCGGAGGTGAAGAGCGGCTACGGCCTGTCGCTGGAGCACGAGCTCAAGATGCTGCGCGCGGTGCGCCGGCTGGGCGCGCTGTCACCGCTGGAGCTGGTGCCCACGCTGCTGTGCGCGCACGCGGTGCCCCCGGAGTACCAGGGCCGGCGCGGCGAGTACCTGGACCTGTGCATCAACGAAATCCTGCCCGCCGTGGCGCGGGAGGGGCTGGCGCGCTTCTGCGACGTCTTCACCGAGGACAGCGCCTTCACCGTGGACGAGTCACGCCGCCTGCTCCTCGCCGCGAAGGCGCTGGGCCTGACGCCGCGCCTGCACGCGGATCAGCTCACCGCGTGTGGAGCCTCCGCGCTCGCCGCCGAGGTGGGCGCCTCCAGCGCGGACCACCTGGAGCAGGTGACGGACGAGGGCATCCGCGCGCTCGCCGCCGCGAACGTCACCGCCGTGCTCGTGCCCACCTCCACCCTCTTCCTGCGCATGCGCCCCTACGCGCCCGGCCGGAAGCTGCGCGACGCGGGCGTCAACATTGCTTTGGGCTCCAACGTGAACCCCGGTTCTTCCATGACGGAAAACCTGGCGCTGGTGCTGGGGCTCGCCTGCCTGGAGAACGGCCTGACGGCCGCTGAAGCCTATTGGGCTGCCACGCGAGGGGCGGCGCAATGCTTGGGGTTGCAACGGCAGGGGCGACTGGCCGTGGGTGATACAGGCGACCTGGTGGTGTTCGGCTGTCGCAGCTACCGGCATCTGCCTTATCATCTGGGTATCAGCCACGCGCGAGTGGTGGTGAAGGGTGGGCAGGTGGTGTTTCGCGCGCGGATGGATTGCTGTCCCTGAGTGCGGGCCGCTGAACAACCGGCATCGTCCGAGGGGGCAAGTGGAACTTCCCTCGTGGGCCGGCCGTTGTAGAGAGCAGCTGCCACCATGTGCCGATTATTTGGATTCAGATCCGCGGTTCCCGCTGCCGTCCACACTGCCTTGGTGACGGAGAGGAATTCCCTCCTCATCCAGTCGCGTGAGCACAAGGACGGTTGGGGCATCGCCTCGTACGGTCCGGAGACCTCGCCGCTCGTCGCGCACGGCGTGGGGCCCGCGCACTGCGACCCCGACTTCGAGCGCGTGTCGAGCCAGGTCGCCGCGCGCACCGTCGTCGCGCACATCCGGCAGGCGAGCGTGGGCGCGGTGGAGATCCGCAACTCCCACCCGTTCCACCACGGCCGCTGGTCCTTCGTGCACAACGGCACGCTGCGCGAGTTCGCGCAGCACAAGGCCTCCGTGGAAGCGCTCATCCACCCGGAGCTGCGCGTCAACATCAAGGGCACGACGGACAGCGAGCGTTGCTTCTACCTGTTCCTGACGCGGCTCGCGGAGCGGGGCCCGCTGGACGGACAGGTGCCCGTGGAGGCGATGGCGCAGGCGCTCTCGGAGACGATGACGCTCGTGTCCGCGATGACGGACGTGCCGGGAAGCCGCGAGCCCAAGGAGCGCTCCGCGATGAACTTCCTCGTCACGGACGGCGAAGCGATGGTGGCCACGCGCCGCAACCGCACGCTCTTCATCTCCTCCGGCCTGGGCGGCTGCCCCGAAGCACTGCGCGCGCCGCATACGGGCGTGCCGCTCCAGCAGTTCCTCATCGCCAGCGAATCGCTGTGTGGTGGGCCCCACTGGGTGGCCGTGGACGAGGAGGACGTGGTGGGCGTGGACTCGCGGCTCGTCTTCCACCGCTGGAAGGTGCAGACGCTGGCGGACGGCGTGCTGAACAAGCACCCGCCGACGCTCCAGCACGGCAGCGTGACCTGACGGCGGACGCGCCGCTTTTTCAGCCGAGCCAGGCGTCGAGCAATGCCGCGGAGCGCGCGCCGAAGGCCTCCACCTCGAGGCTCCGCGCGTCCTCCCCTTCATGGCGCAGCGTGACGCGCAGGAAGTCGCGCGGCGCGGCCTGGGGGATGCGGTCCAACCACTCCACCAGCATCGCGCGCCCTTCGCCTGGCAGGTCCATGAAGCCGGTGGCGTAGAGCTCTTCGTAGTCGGCCAGGCGGTACAGGTCCGCGTGGTACAGCGGGATGCGGCCGTCGTACGGGTACACGATGGCGAAGGTGGGGCTCGCGACCTCCGAGCTCGCCACGCCCGCCCCTTCCGCCACGCCGCGCACCAGGTGCGTCTTGCCCGCGCCCAGGTCGCCCACGAGCCCCACGAAGTCCCCGGGCTCCAGCAGTTGCCCCAGCTTCACGCCCAGCCGGTGCGTCTCCTCCGGGGACGGTGACACGAGCCGCCGCGTGCGCGTGGGCTCGCTCATCGTCCCCACCGCACCCAGACTGAACCCAGGCCCTTGAGCAGGTCCGTGGCGATGAGGCCCATCAGGCCCCGCCGCTCCGCCGCCAGGTCGCCCGCGAGCCCGTGCGCATACACGGCCGTCCACGCGGCCTGAGGCAGCGGGAGGGCCTGCGCCAGCAGCGCGCCGCACACGCCCGACAGCACGTCGCCCGTGCCCCCGGTGGCCATGCCCGGGTTGCCCGTGGGGTTGATGAACACGCGCCCCCCGGCCTCCGCGATGAGCGTGCGCGAGCCCTTCAGCACCACCGTGACATGGAGCGCTGCGGCGAGCTGCCGGGCCATGCCCACGCGGTGCAGCTGCACCTCCTTCGTGGGCTTCCCCGTCAGCCGCGCCATCTCGCCCGGGTGGGGCGTGAGCACCACGGGGCCCTTCGCCCGCCGGAGCACGGACAGGTCCTCCGCCACCGCGTTGAGCGCGTCCGCGTCCAGCACCGCGGGCACGTCCACCGCCGCGAGCAGGTCGCCGATGAGCGCGCCCGTCTCCGGTCCCCGGGGGATGCCCGGACCCATCACCAGCGCATCCTTGCCCTCCAGCGCGGCCTTGAGCGCCTCCAGGTCGCCCTTCCCCAGCGGCCCGTCACCGGGCAGCGCAAGGCCCATGATCTCCGGCGCGTGCGCCATCACCGCCGGCAGCGCCTCCGCGCGCGTGGCCACCGTGACGAGCCCCGCGCCGCTGCGCAGCGCCGCCAGGGCCACCATCGCCGCCGCGCCCGTCTTGCCCGGGCTGCCCGCCACCACCAGCACGTGGCCGTAGGTGCCCTTGTGCGAATCCGCGCGGCGCACCGGCAGCGCTTCGCGCGCGTCCTTCTCCTCCACCCGGAACAGCTCCGGCCCGGACACCACCCGCGAGGCCTCACCGCCCAGGGCGATGTCCACGCGCCGCACGTCCCCGCACAGCGACGCGCCGGGCTCCAGCTCGTGCGCGGGCTTCAGGAACCCGAAGGCCACCGTGACGTCCGCCTCCACGCACGGCGTGAAGGGCTCCGCGGTGTCGCTCTGCAACCCCGACGGCACGTCCGCCGCCACCACCTTCGCCCCCGCGCGCCGCCACCGCGCCATGGTGCCAATGGCATCCGCGAAGGCCCCCTCCGGCGCGCGGCGCAGGCCGGTGCCGAAGAGGGCGTCCACCACCACGTCGCCCGGGCCCGGCTCCGGCAGCACTTCAAAGGCGCGGGGCGACTCACCGAAGCCCTCCAGCGCCGTCAGGTTGCGCTTCGCCTCCGGAGTGGTTTTCGCGGTGTCCCCCACCAGCGACACCACCACGCGCGCGCCGCCTTCCAACAGGAAGCGCGCGGCGACGAGCCCGTCCCCGCCGTTGTTGCCCGGCCCGCACAGCACCGTGAAGCGCGCCCCCGGGGCCGCGACGCTGCGGGCGGCCTCCGCGAGCGCGCGGCCTGCGTTCTCCATCAACAGGCCGGAGGGCATGCCGTGACGTTCCTGGGCGGCCGCTTCGGCTTCACGCATCTGGACGGCGGTGAGCACGCGCTGCATGGCTTCAACCCTCCCTACTTCGTCTGGAGCACCACCGTGGCCGCGGCCACGCCCGCATCATGCGTGAGCGCGAGCATCGCGTCCCACCCCCGCGCTTCCATCACCTCAAGGGCCACGCCGGAGAGCACGAAGCGCGGCGGGCCCCCGTCGCGCACCACCTCCATGTCCCGCCAGCGGACCCCGGGCGGCACACCCAGCGCCTTCACCAGCGCCTCCTTCGCCGCGAACCTCGCCGCGAAGGCACTGGCCGCGTCGGCGCGGGGAGCGCAGTAGGCGCGCTCGCCGTCGGTGTACACACGCGCGAGGAAGGCGTCCCGGCGCGGGCCGTCGAGGATGCGCTGGATGCGCTCGATGGAGCAGAGGTCCAACCCCAGGCCGACGATGGGCATGCCGGCTACCCCGCGTCGCGCATCAGGTCCAACATCTCCCGCACCGCGCGCTCGAAGCCCACGAGCACCGCGCGCCCGACGATGGCGTGCCCGATGTTGAGCTCGTCGATCTCCTGGATGCGCGCGATGGCCTGCACGTTGTCGTAGTTGAGCCCGTGGCCCGCCGCGACGCCCATGCCCAGCTTGGCGCTCGCCTTCGCCGCGTCCACGATGCGCGCCAGCTCCCGCGCGCGCTCCTTGTCGTTGCGCGCCTCGCAGTAGCGCCCCGTGTGCAGCTCCACCCGGTCCGCGTTCACCTTGTGCGACGCGCGCACCTGGTCCAGGTCCGGATCGATGAACAACGAGACGGCGATCTCCCCGTCCTTGAGGTTCTTGATGATCTTCGCGATGGATTCGCGCTGGCCCGCGACCTCCAGGCCGCCCTCGGTGGTGAGCTCCTCGCGCCGCTCGGGCACCAGGGTCACCACGTCCGGCTTGTACTCGTAGGCGATCTTCACCATCTCCGCGGTGGCGGCCATCTCCAGATTGAGGAGCGTCTGCACCGTGTCGCGGAGGATGCGCAGGTCCCGGTCCTGGATGTGGCGCCGGTCCTCGCGCAGGTGGATGGTGATCTGCCGCGCGCCCGCCAGCTCCGCGAGCGCCGCCGCCGTCACGGGATCCGGATACACGGTGCGCCGCGCCTGCCGCAGCGTCGCCACGTGATCCACGTTGACACCCAGTCGCTGTCCCATCGACCCGCTCCTCTACCTGGCGCGCGGTGCGGGATTGTCCGGGGCCCGGGCACGCGCCGGCCCCTCTATTCGTGGCCGGCGTCCGGAAGTCAACCGTCCTGCTACGGGAGCAGGACGGAAGGCACGGCTTGCTACCCGTTGAGGGCCTTGGAGAGCGCCTCGACGATCTCCCGGGCGTACGCCTCGTTGCGCACGGCGTCCTCGCCCTCAATCAGGACGCGGGCCTTGGGCTCCGTGCCGGAGAAGCGCACCAGCACGCGGCCGGCGTTGCCCAGCTTCTGCTCCACGTTCTTGATGGCCTTCATCACGGTGGGCAGCTCGCCCAGCTCGCGCTTGTGCTTCACCACCACGTTGAGCAGCGTCTGCGGCACGGGCTGGAAGATGGAGGCCAGCTCGCTCAGGGGCTTGCCGTGGCGGCACATCACCGCCAGCAGCTGCAGCGCCGCGAGGGTGCCGTCGCCGGTGGTGGTGTGGTTCAGGAAGATGAGGTGGCCGCTCTGCTCGCCGCCCAGGCTGTAGCCATTGCGGCGCATCTCGTCGACGACGTGACGGTCGCCCACGCGGGTGCGCGCCACCTTCACGCCCCACTGCGCCACCGCGCGCTCCAGGCCGATGTTGCTCATCACCGTGGCGACGAGCGTCTTCTTCTTCAGCTCCTTGCGCGCGACGAGCTCACCCGTGCAGATGGCCATGATGGCATCGCCATCCACGACGTTGCCCTTCTCGTCCACGACGATGAGGCGGTCCGCGTCGCCGTCCAGCGCCACGCCCAGGTGCGCGCCGTGCTTCACCACCGCCTTGGCCAGGCCCTCCGGGTGGAGCGCGCCGCACTTGTGGTTGATGTTCTTGCCGTCCGGCGACACGCCCAGCGCGATGACCTTCGCGCCCAGCTCCTCCAGCACGGCGGGCGCCGTCTTGTAGGCCGCGCCGTTGGCGCAATCCACCACGATGGTCATCCCCTCCAGCGTCAGCTCGCGGGGGAAGGTGGCCTTCAGGTAGACGATGTAGCGGCCCCGCGCGTCGTCCATGCGGATGGCGCGCCCAATCTTCGTGGCCGTGGGACGGATGTTGTCGATCTCGCCGCTGGAGACCAGCTCTTCAATCTTGGCCTCCGTCTCGTCCGGCAGCTTGAAGCCGTCGCGCCAGAAGAACTTGATGCCGTTGTCCTGGTACGGGTTGTGGGACGCCGAAATCACGGCGCCCGCGTCCGCGCGCATGGACGTGGTGAGGTTGGAGATGCCGGGCGTGGGCAGCGGGCCCACCTGCTCCACGTCGACGCCCATGGAGATGAGGCCCGCGGACAGCGCCTGCTCCAGCATGTAGCCGGACAGTCGCGTGTCCTTGCCCACGATGACGCGGTGACGGTGCGGGCCGCTGCGGATGAGGTACGCGAGCGCGCGCCCCAGCTTCATCGCGACCTCGGCCGTCATCGGATAGACGTTGGCGACGCCTCGAACGCCGTCTGTACCGAACAGCCGCTCCGACTTCTGCGCTTCCTTGGGGGGCATGTCCATCCTGTACGCCATGTGCGCCGCTCCACCTTTCCCATTGCCGGATGTGCCACCGGCCACTCTCACGTCCGGGGCCTTATACCCCGTCCGGCACGTGGGCTCGAACCTAGGGACGAGGCGCCACCCAGGCAAGCACCCAGGCGTGCGCGCATGGAGGCTTTGTGACATCCGGGCTTGCACAGGTCAGCCGCCGTACAGGTCACCACCACCCCGGGCCCGTCGGATGGCATCCGCCACCGCCAGCGCGTCTCGCACCTCCGTGACGTCGTGCACCCGCACCACGTCCGCGCCGCCCATCACCGCCATCGCCGCCACCGAGCCCAGCGTGGCCGCCAGCCGCTCGGTGGGGCCCCTGCCCCCCGCCAGCTTCCCGAGGAAGGACTTGCGGCTGGTGCCGACGAGCAGCGGCTGTCCCAGCCCGCGCAGCTCCTCCAGCCGGCGCAGCAGGAAGAGGTTGTGCTCCAGCGTCTTGCCGAACCCGATGCCCGGGTCCAGGAGGATGCGCTCGCGCGGGATGCCGGCGTCCATGGCGAGGGCCATCCCCTCCTCCAGGTAGTCCATCACCTCGCCCACCACGTCCCCGTAGTGGGGCGTCTGCTGCATCGTCCGGGGCATCCCCTGGGTGTGCATCAGACAACACGCGGCGCCCGCGGCGGCCACCACGCGGGGCAGCGCCGCGTCGAAGTGGAAGCCGGTGACGTCGTTGATGAGGTGGGCACCGGCCTTGAGCGCTTCGGCCGCCACCGACGCCTTCATGGTGTCCACCGAGATGGGCACCGACGTGCGCGCGCGCAGCCCCTCCACGACATTGAGCACGCGCTCCAGCTCCTCGTCCGCGGGCACCGGGAGCGCGCCCGGTCGCGTGGACTCCCCGCCCACGTCGAGCAGGTCCGCGCCGGCCTCCGCCAACGCGACCCCGTGATCCACCGCCGCGTCCGCGTCCAGGTAGCGGCCACCGTCGGAGAAGCTGTCCGGCGTCACGTTCACCACGCCCATGACGTACGTGCGCGTGCCCCACTCGAACGGGCGCCCGCCCAGCTCCAGCAGGCGGGGCGGCTGGATGTTCAGCACGGACTCCAGGACGCGGGCCAGCGCGTCGGTGCGGGGCGACTTGCGCGCGAGGGTGATGAGCCGCTCGAACTGCTTGCGGCTGCCGGACAGGAGCGAATCCCCGACGCGCCCGTGCGACTGGCCCGACACCCAGGTCGGGAACTGCTCACGCTCGTGGGTGCCGTATTCGGGCACCAGCTCGTCCTCGTAGGAGGGCCGGCCGCCGGTCACCAGCACCTGCGCGTGGCCCAGCTCGCGCGACAGGTGCTGGCAGGCGCGCGCGGGCAGGTTCAGACGACGCAGGGCCAGCGACAGGTCGTCGGGACGGTCACGCGAGATGAGGCGGGCACGCAGCACGGTGGGAGCCCCTGGGAGCGCGGGAAGGACGCGGCGCCCAGTGTCGCCGCTTCTCCCGGCCCACGGAAGGACGGCGGAGGCGCCAAAGGAAAAGGCCCTCCCCGGCAAGTCGCGGGAAGGGCCTTCGTCACTTCAGGCGGTGCCTGGGAGGCGTGTTACGCCTTCTTCGGCTCCATGTTGGGCAGGCCCTCGAGCGCGTCGAGGATCTTCCGCTTGTCCTTCTTCTCCGTCGGCTTCGGCGAGGAGCTGACGCGCGGGGGCGGACGCTCACGGGTGAGCTGACCGCCCTGCAGGATGATGTTCACGTCCTCGGCGTCGAGCGTCTCGTACTCCACCAGGGCGTCGGACACGCGCTGCAGCACGTCCATCTTGTCCGTGAGCAGCTGCCTGCCGTGCGTGTAGCAGCCCACGACGATGCTGCGGACCTCCGCGTCGATCTGCCGGGCGGTGTCCTCGGAGTAGTCCTTGGACGAGTTGAAGTCGCGGCCCAGGAACACCTCACCGTCGCTCTTGCCGAACGCCAGCGGGCCCATCTTCTCGCTCATGCCCCAGCGGCACACCATGGCGCGCGCCGTCTCCGTCGCCCGCTCGATGTCGTTCGCCGCGCCGCTGCTCATCTCGTTGAACATGATCTCCTCGGCGATGCGGCCACCCATCGCCATGGTGATCTGATCGAGGATCTGCTTGCGGTAGCCGTTCACCTTGTCCTCGGTGGGCAGGGACCAGGTGACGCCCAGGGCCTGACCGCGCGGGATGATGGTGACCTTGTGCAGCGGGTCGCAGCCCGGCAGCAGCTTGGCGAGCAGCGCGTGGCCGGCCTCGTGGACGGCCGTGTTCCGCTTCTCCTTGTCGGTCATGATCATGGACCGGCGCTCCGGGCCCATGAAGACCTTGTCCTTCGCCTGCTCGAAGTCCGTCAGGTCCACGCGCTCCTTGTTCTGGCGCGCGGCCATCAGGGCCGACTCGTTGACCAGGTTCTCCAGGTCCGCGCCCGTCATGCCGGGCGTTCCGCGGGCGATGACCTCCAGCTCCACTTCCGGCGCCAGCGGCACGCGGCGGGTGTGCACCTTCAGCACGCCCAGGCGGCCCTTGAGGTCGGGACGGGGAACGATGATGCGGCGGTCGAAGCGGCCCGGGCGCTGGAGCGCCGGGTCCAACACGTCCGGACGGTTGGTGGCGGCGATGAGGATGACACCGTCGTTGGACTCGAAGCCGTCCATCTCCACCAGCAGCTGGTTGAGCGTCTGCTCGCGCTCGTCGTGACCGCCGCCCAGGCCCGCGCCACGGTGGCGGCCCACGGCGTCGATCTCGTCGATGAAGATGATGCAGGGGGCGTTCTTCTTGCCCTGCTCGAACAGGTCGCGCACGCGGCTGGCGCCCACGCCCACGAACATCTCCACGAAGTCCGAGCCGGAGATGGAGAAGAACGGGACGCCCGCTTCACCGGCCACCGCGCGGGCGAGCAGCGTCTTGCCCGTGCCCGGAGGCCCCATCATCAGGACGCCCTTGGGAATGCGGCCGCCCAGCTTGGTGAACTTCTTGGGGTCCTTGAGGAAGGCGACGATCTCCTCCAGCTCCTCCTTGCACTCGTCCACCCCCGCCACGTCCGCGAACGTGACCTTGTTGTGGCTCTCGCTGAGGAGCTTCGCCTTCGACTTCCCGAACGTCATCGCCTTCCCGCTGCCGCCCTGGAGCTGGCGCATGAAGAAGATGAAGAACAGGAACAGGAAGACCACGGGCATCCACTGCCCGAGGATGGTCAGCCAGAGGCTGTTCTGCTCCTCGCGCTCGTACTTCACGTCCACGCCCGCGGCGCGGAGCTGGTTGAGCACGGCCACGTCCGGCGGCGGGCCCGTGGTCCGGAACTTGTCGTTCGAATCGTTGAACGTTCCGGAGTAGGTGTTGCCCTTGACGGAGACGGCCCGGACCTTCTTCTCCTCCACCTTCGTCAGAAGCTGGGTGAAGGTCGGTTCCTGCACCTGGTCGTTGCCTTGCGAGAAGAAATTGTAGAAGGCGACGAAGAGGACGATCAGGATGACCCAGAGCCCGATGGTCTTGTAGGTCGAACGCACGTTTCAGCTGCCCTTTCGGTACTCGGCGGGATGAGGGCCGTGCCGGGAAGAACCCCGGCGATGTTCGTCATTTGCCCGGCGCCCGCCAGTGTGCAGGCCAGCGACGGACCGTATCAGCAACAGTAAAAAGCCCTCAACTATTTAGGGACCCGCGACCATCCCCTGTTTCGAAGCATCGACTCTATAACGGTGGGGTCTTTCGTTCGCTTGAGCCCAGAGGACAGGCCCACAGGGAGTGTCGGGAAGCCACCTCGCTCACGTCCGCCCCCGACTCCGCGGGGGCCACGAGGACGCCCGGAAGCCACAGCAGCCCGCCTCGCGCGTCCACCACCACCGGCTGCGCATCGCGCGCCTCCGAGGGAACGCGGGCATCCACGAGCACGTCCTGCACCTTGCGGTGCCCCGAATGCGTCCGGATGCGATCGCCCGGCTTCCGGGAGCGCACTGTCAGCGGCCACGCCGTCTCCTTCCCCAGCGCAATGCCCAACACGCCCGGGGGCATGGATCCTTCCGCCACCTGGAAATGCCACGCGCCAAAGTCCCCCGCCGCGCCGGGCCCCAAGAGCGCGAGCGCCCCGGGCGGCGCCCCGGAATCCCGCGCCACGCAGCGCACCCGCCCCCCGGTGGCCTTCAGCTGCGCTCCGCCGCTGAGCGCCGTGGAGGCTCCCCGGCGCACCGCGTCCAGCCCCCGCTCCAGCGTCGCGTGGTCCACGCGGAAGCCGGCCCTGCCCAGCAGCCGGGCGAGCACGCGGCGCTGCAGGGGCGCCTCCAGCGCGCGCAGGCCCACCGCGTCCAGGCCCCCTCCCGGCAGGGACAGCCGCTCCCATGAGGCTTCCGCCAGACGGGCGAGCAGCGCCTCGTCCTCCGCCGCGAAACGGGCGAAGTTCGCCAGGTGCTCCAGGGTGCTGAACCCCGCCGCTTCATCCAGCGCGGGCAGCGCTCCTGTCCGCACGCGGGTGCGGAACAGGGAGGGGTCCGCGTTCATTGGATCGCGCACGAAGTCGAGCCCTTCGGCCTCCAGGAACGCGAGCACGTCGGCGCGAGAGCACGCGAGCAGGGGCCGGATGAGCGTGGCCGCCTCCGCGTGGATGCCGCGCGCGCCCCGGAGGGCGGTGCCGCGCGCCAGCCGCATCAGCAGCGTCTCCGCCTGGTCGTTCATCGTGTGGCCGGTGGCCACCGCGTCCAGGTCGCGCTCCTTTCGCAGCACCTCCAGGGTCGCGTAGCGGGCCTCGCGGGCCCGGGCCTCCACGCCGGGCCCCGGCGACAGCGCGAGGCTTCGGACGTGGCAGGCAAGCCCCAGTCGGGCGGACAGGCTCGCGACGGCCGCGACCTCGTCCGCGGCCTCGGGCCTCAGCCCGTGATTGAACGTGGCGACCTCCACGCGCAGGCCGAGCACGTCCCGGACGCGCGCGGTGCCCACAAGCAGCGCGGTGGAGTCCGCGCCGCCGGAGACGGCCAGCAGCACCGAGCGCGCGGCGAGGCCGTGGCCTGTGTAGGCGCGGGCGAGCAGGGCGGGCAGCGCGGGGCGTTCAGGAGACTCGCGGGGCATGGCACCGGCGAAGGAATGGAGGGGCGGATGACCGGGTTACAGAGTCGCGGTGGCAGGAAGGTGGGTGGGGGTCGCGGGTTTCATGATCCCCACAACGGGCGGACGCGGGGCGGAAATAGAACAGCGCCCCGAGGTTGTTGGTCGGACGTTCTCAACTTCATTGTTGGGCCTAGGGGTCCCCCCCCTCCCCCTCTGGGCCCACGGGGCCGCTTGGAGATTCGCTCCTGGCGGTCCCTCTTTCCGAGACGCCCCGGCTTCCTCCATGGAGGCCGGGGCGTTTCCTTTTGGCGCGCCGGCCCCTTTCGGGCCTGGACCCTGTGTCTTCGGGACCCTGCACTGTCGGAAGCGGAGCGTTCAGCGGACGAGCGCACGCACGAGTGCTCCGAAACCGTTGACCCTTCAGGGAGTCTGTCGGATAACCGCCCCGGTGTGTTCAGGTCGTCACCTCGAATCCGCCCCGGAGACCCAGGTATGGCAGGCACCGACAAGCGCAAGCAGTCGCTGTACTTCCCCGAGGAGATGCTGAAGGAGATCCAGGAAGAGGCGAACCGGCAGGACCGGTCCCTCTCGTGGGTGGTGCAGCAGGCCTGGAAGATCGCCCGCGAGCGCATCAAGTCATTTCCTGCCGTCAATGACGTCACTGGCGACGAGCGCCAGGACCCTCGCGAGGAGTAGACCCGGCAATGGCCACCACGGATCATCGCAAGCAGTCGCTCTACTTCCCCGAGGACATGCTGGAAGAGATCCAGCGCGAGGCGAACCGGCAGGACCGTTCGCTCTCGTGGATCGTCCAGCAGGCGTGGAAGGTGGCCCGCGCCGACATCCGCCGGATGCCCTCGGTGAACGACGTGCTTGGTCCCCTGCCGCCCCGGCAGGTGGCCGCCGTGGCTCCGCCTCCCGCCGCCGCTCCGGTGGCGGTGGCGGTCAGTGCCCCGGCCCCTTCGGACGAACCCTCCAAGACGTAGGGGCGAGTCCTCTCGCCCCGGCCCAGAGGGCCCCTTCCGTGCGTGGCTTCAGCGCGGAGCGGGTCTGGCGGGCCGGGCGCAGTTCTCGAAGACGATGCGTGGGGCTTCCTTCAGCGCCTGGACCGGGCTGGGGTACGTGTCCTTCATGTACGCCGCCGTGAGGTGGGCGTCCGTGCCTCCCGACCTGCGCGCCTGCACCGGGTTGCGGTCCGGATCCTGTCCCGCGGTCCCCAGGATGCTCCCGTAGCCGTCGCCCCCCTCCAGCACGAAGCTCGACATCGCCACCCGGTAGCGGATGGATGCGTCGTCGCGCGCGGGCAGTGACACGGTTCGGCCGCGCACGCGCAGCTCCTTCACGCGCTGGCCCATGGGACGCGCGCAGTCCACGCGCAGGGTGGTGCCGTCGGACACCTGGAGGAACGCGCCCGAGGGCGACACGATGGCCTGCCCCTCCTGGGCGAGCGCCTCCACGGAGTGTTCGAACAGGGCGACGAGCTGCTTCTCGGTGAGGTCCACCGTCACGACGAGGTTCTCGAAGAGGATGACCTCGTGGAGCACGCCGTTCGTCAGCGGCCCGGTGCGCAGGGACGTGCGGGTGACGCACAGCCCCTCGTCGCGCAATGAGCCGCCGTTGATGATGCCCAGCTCGGTGGGCTTCGCGGCGCCGTCCTCGGCGTGGAGGAACGCGTCCGCGGCCAGCTGTCCCAGCGCGTTGTTGTCGTGCCGGGTGAAGGTCTTGTCCAGGAAGACCTCCTCGCCCAGGTGGCCGACGACGGCGTCGGGGTCGTCCACCAGCGGGGCGCAGGAGTCGTTGTACGCGAGGCACCCGGGCAGCAGGGACAGTCCGGCGAGCGCGGCGGCGAGGAGGCGGCGGTCCATCAGTAGAAGGCCCTCACGGTGAGGTAGCCGGACACGCCCTCGCGCGGCAGCAGTCCGGTGACGCGGTCCGGCCGGGGCACGTCGTCGCGCAGGTCGTGGTCGAAGAGGTTCTGCGCGAAGAGCGTCACCTCGAAGTGCTCCAGCAGGGGCTCGGAGCGCAGCTGCGCGGTGATGAGGCTGTAGGCGGGGATCTCATAGCGGCGGATGAGCTCCAGCGTGGAGCGGCTGTTGTTGCGGCGCTCGGCGCCGGAGCGCACCACCACGTCCAGGTTCACCCAGTCGCCCAGGGGCATGGACACGCCCGCGTTGAAGCGCGCCTGGGGCACGTCGGTGAGCAGGCGGGACTGGCCCGGCAGCTCCAGGTCCTGCGCGCGGGACAGGCTGGCGTTGACCCACGCGGCGGCGCGCTTGGACGCCTCCAGGCGGGCCTCCGCCTCCACGCCGTACACGCGCACGCCCAGCTCGCGGTTGCGCAGCGGGACGATGTTGCCGCTGGTGTCCACCGGGGTGATGGGCGAGGCGAAGTTCTGCAGGAAGGCGTTGCCGCGCACGCGCACGCGGGTGTCGCCGGCGGCCTGGACCAGGTCCGCGCCCAGCTCGAAGGTGTCCACGGTGGCGGGCTGCAGGAGGGGGTTTCCCTCGAAGCGGCCCTGGTTGTAGTCGGTGTCGGGGATGCGCTCGACGAGTTCCTGGGGCGTGGGCGGGCGGAAGGCCCGGCCGTAGAGGGCCTTGAGCACGAGCGCGTCCGACGCGGCGATGACCAGCCCCACGCGCGGGTTGACGCGCACCACCGTCTTGCGGCCATCGAGCGTGCCGCCCGCGTCCACGTTGGGAAGCTGGGTCGCGTCCACGCGCAGGCCGAAGGTGAGCGTCAGCGCGGAGAGCACGGTCCACTGGTCCTGCGCGGACACGCCCACGGTGAGGCGGCGGGAGGCCGCGCCGCCGGCGAGTTCCGTCAGGTCCACGAGGCCTTCGGGCGCGGCGGGGCTGGGGCGCAGGCGGCCGTCGAGCGTGTAGTTCGTCGTGTAGGCGTACTTCGACAGGGACTGCTGCTCCGCGACGAGGCCCAGGGTGAGGTGGTTCTCCTTCGCGAGCGCGAGGTCCGCGTCCACGGACGCGGACACGGTGCGCACGGTGACGGTCGTCTCTTCCTGCAGGCCGTCCGGGAAGCGCTGGTCGGGGCCGGTGCCGGTGCGGAAGTCGCGGGGGGTGAGCTGGAAGCGGCGGTCGGTGGACTGCTGGTCGAACCCCAGCCGGGCGCGCACCTGGCCGCCGTCGCGCAGGGGCCGGTCCCAGGTGAGGTCGGCGAGCAGGACGTCCCAGGACAGCTCCGAGTCCTCGCCCACGGTGTCGAACAGGCCGACGAGGGCATCGCGCTGCTCGGCGAGGTAGCGCGCGGAGACGCCCACGCGACCGGCGCTGTCCAGGCCGTAGGACAGCCCCGCGCCCGCGTTGACGAGGAAGCGTCCGTCGCGCGTATGGCCCGCGGGGTCCTCCACGTTGCGCAGGCCCTGGTCCACGGACTCGGCGTCGAGCGCGTCGTGGTCGATGACGAGCGAGTCGCCGTCCTGGCTCCACAGGTCCAGGTCCGCGAACAGGCGCAGGTCGCCCGTGGTGTGCGCGGCGGACAGGTGCCCGTCGGTGGCGAGCGCGAGCCGGCCGTCGTCGCGGGGGACTCCGCCGGTGGTGACGGCGCCGCGCACGCCGTCAGCGTGGTTCGTGACGAGGTTGACCACGCCGAGGAAGGCGCCCGCGCCGTAGATGGCGGAGCCGGGTCCCCGGATGACCTCGATGCGCTCCAGGTTCTCCACCGGCAGGTTCAGCAGCGCCTTGCCGTCGAAGAAGTTGTTGAGGCGGTGGCCATCCAGGAGGAAGAGCACCTCCGCGTCGTTGCGAAGGCCCCGGATGGCGGTGCGGTGGAAGCCCTGCACGTCGCGGCTGACGGACACTCCCGGCACCACGTCCAGCACGTCCGCCACCGTGCGGGCCCCCAGCGCGATCATCTGTGCGCGGTTGAAGGAAGCGCCGATGGCCGGCACCGTGCGAACGGCTTCCTCCTGGAGCGTCGTGACCGCGAGGACGTCCTCCGCGCTGTAGAGCACCGGGTCGTCGTCCAGGGCGGTGGGGCCACGCGAGGTCGAGGCGTCTCCCCGAGGGTCCGGCGGGAGGTCCGCGTTCAATGCGGACCTCGCGTCATCCGATTCCGAGGTGCGCGCACTCCGCGAGTCCGTGCGGTCGGCCCGGGCATCCGCGCCATTCATGCGTGCCGATGCAGGAGGAGCGGAGCCGTCCGTGCGATTCGAAGCGCGTGGGTCAGTGCGAGACGACCCGGCTGGAGCGGAGCCGTCCGCGCGGTTTGAGGCGCGTGGGTCCGTACGAGATGACGAAGTCGGAGCGGAGTCGTCCGTGCGGCTTGAGGCGTGAGCGTCCGTGCGGGACGCCCCTGCTGGAGCGGAGCCGTCCGCGCGGCTTGAGGCACGAGAGTCCGTGCGGGACGACGAAGTTGGACCGGAGCCGTCCGTGCGGCTTGAAGCGCGTGAGTCCGTGCGGGGCGACGCGTGCGGACCGGAGCCGTCCGTTTGGCCCGACGCTCGTGTTTCCGTGCCGCTCGTCTGGGCGACACCTCGTGCGTCCGTGCCGTTCATGCGACTTGGGGCTCGCGCGTCCGGACCTTCGGTGCGCGACCCGGCCCGCGGGTCTGGCGGCGCACGCGGATCAGCGCCCTCCGGACGGTTCGAGGCCCGTGAGTCAGAAGCCTCCGTGCGCGAGGCGCCGCGCGCATCCTGTGAGTCTCGCGATGCCGCTGCCCCGGTGTTCCCGGCCCGTGGATCCGTGACACCTCCCCGCGAACTGGGAGCCGGTGTCACGGTCCCCTGCGTTCCCGTCCCGGAGTCGTCATCGTCGTCCGCGCCTCCGGAAGGCGGCGTGAAGGCTTCGATGCTCGGAGCGGCCCGCGTGTCCCCTGCCCTGGTCGGCCCCGCCGCTGCACGGACCGGGGGCTGCTCCTTCGGGGGAGTTCCCACCACGACGCGCGCGGGCCGGAGCGCGGACATGAACAGGGGCGTGCGATCGCCCGTCACCAGCACGGCTTCGACGTAGTACTCCACGCCGGGCGGCACCATGTGCTCGGCCGGAATGTCCGCGCGGAACAGGTCGCCGTACTGCAGTTGCATCGGGACCTGGACGTACGGCTCACCGGGACCTCGATAGCGGACGAAGACCTCCAGCACCTTGCCACCGTCCACCAGCGTCGCATCCAACTGGAGGGCCTTCCGGACCTCCGCGCGGGATGGGGAGGCGTGCAGCAATGCAGGCTCCTGCGCGAGGACGGGAGCCGCGAGCAGCACCACGGCACAGAGGAGGAGCGTGCGAGGAAGAACGGTCCGCAAGATTGATGACGATGCTCCGTTGCAGGGTCATGCGAGTCAAGCAAGCCACCCCGTTCCCTCTCGCTGATTTTTTGCCGCCCCCGCGAGCGCATGCGACGTTGCCTCGTCTCCATGCGCGCGTCGCTAGCCCTTCACCTCGCTCTCTTCCGTCGCCAACGCGCCCAGATCGCCCGGGTCGTCGAGGGCCGCACCGAAGCGTTCCGCGCCTATGAGGCGCGCTACCGTCGGCGCACCAGCACCTATCAGCGCGTCGTCCCCGTCACCCACGTGCACCAGCGCGTCGTGGCCTCGGACCTCGTCTACGTCGGCGACTACCACACGCTCCCCCTGGCCCAGCAGACGTACCTGGACCTCGCCGAGCGCGCCCTCGCCTCCGGACGCCGCGTCGTGCTGGCGCTCGAATGCGTGGAGGGCCGTCACCAGACCGCGCTGGACGCGTACCTCGCGGGACGACTGCCGGAGCGCACGCTGCTGTCCCGGCTGGGCCACGGCTCCGACACGGGCTTCGGGCCGGGCGCCGGCATCCGCGCCGTGCTCGGCTTCGCGAAGCGCCACAAGCTCACGGTGGCGGCCATCGACCGGCGGGCCCAGGGAGAGCGTTCACTCGCGCTGCGCGACGCCTTCGCCGCCGAACGCATCGCCCGGGTCGCCCGCGCGGAGGACGTCCCGCTGGTGATGGTGCTCGTGGGCCAGTTCCACGCCGCCCCCTGTCACCTGCCCGCCCAGGTGGAGCGCGCGCTGGGGGACACGCACCCGCGCCGCAGCCTCGTCGTCTACCAGAACGCGGAAGGGCTCTGGTGGCGCCTCGCCCGCGAAGGCCGCCTGGGCTCCGCGGAGGCCGTGGAGCTGGCGGACGGCGCGGTGTGCCTGATGAACGCGTCGCCCGTCCTCTGCCAGCAGAGCTTCCTGGATTACCTGGAGGCCGAAGGCGATGACGCCCCGCTGCTGGACCGCAGCGCCGCGGAGCGCTTCCGCGAGATGTCGGAGCTCATCGGCCGGCTCGCGGGCGTGCCGGTGGGCCGCGCGCTGGACTCGGTGGAGGTGACGACGGCGGCGGACGGCGACGTGCTCGCGCGGATCCGCCAGCGGGGCCGCTTCACCCAGGCGGAGCTGTCCCAGCTTCGCAAGCACATCCTGTCGCGCGAGAGCGGCTACATCCCCCGCGCGCGCACGGCCTACCTCGCGTCGCTGTCGCTCAACCACGCCGCCGAGGAGGCCGCCCACTTCGTGCGCCACTGCGCCGTGGGCGATGCCATGGACGCCCCGCGCGGCGCGTCCGAAGCCTTCTACGCACGCTGCCTGGAAGAGGCCCTGGGCTTCTTCGGCTCCAAGCTCGTCAACCCGCGCCGCACCTGCCCCAACGTCTCCGAGTGGGCGAAGCGCTTCGGCGAGTCCCGGGGCCTGGAGCGGCAGATCGCCGCCTTCGTCCTCGCCCACAAGGCCACGGAGACCGAAGGGCCCGACGAGGCCGTGAAGCTCCTGCCCCTGCGCCGCGACCGCCTCTTCCACGGCGTCAGCCATGCGCTCGGCTACCTGCTGGGCGACAGCCTCTACCGCGCCTTCGACGCGGGCCAGGTGGACGTCGCGGACATCCGCGCCCTCTTCCGCGACCCGCTCGCCGACCCCCGCAGCGCCTACTTCACCTGGGCCGCGCGGCTGCGTCTGGCCTGACGCTTCCCGCACTTCTCCTCTTCCTGCCGGGCCCCATCCCTGGTTGGATTGATTCTAGAATCAATCCAGGGAGTGCCGCCGCCATGAAGATGACCGAACGCGTGGAGAAGCTCGCCGAGCAGCGCCAGCGCAACGAGGGCATGGGAGGCCCCGAGCGCATCGAGCGCCAGCACGCCAAGGGGAAGCTCACCGCGCGCGAGCGCCTGAAGCTCCTCTTCGATGAAGGCACCTTCGAGGAGCTGGGGCTGCTCGCCGCGCACCAGGGGAACCTGCCGGAGGAGGAGGACGGCAAGCCCTCCCCCGCCGACGGCGTCATCACCGGCACGGGGGAGATCGACGGCCGTCCGGTGGCCGCCGCGCTCTATGACTTCACCGTGTTCGGGGGCTCCATCGGGGAGATTGGCGAGCGCAAGGTGGCGCGGCTGCGCGACATCGCGCTGAAGAACCGCATCCCCATGGTGTGGCTGGTGGACTCGGCCGGCGCGCGGCTGGATGCGAGCTCCGGCATCGACCCGAGGCGCATCGCGAGCTTCGCGGACACGGGCTACCTCTTCCGCGAGCAGGTGGTGATGAGCGGCGTGATTCCCCAGGTCGCCGCGATGGTGGGCCCCGGCGCCGCCGGCACGGCCTACATCCCCGGCCTCGCGGACTTCCTCCCCATGGTGAAGGGCACCAGCTCGCTCGCCATCGGCGGGCCGTACCTCGTCGAGTCCACCGTGGGCGAGAAGGTCACGGAGGAGGAGCTGGGCGGCGCGAAGGTGCACAATGAAATCTCCGGCGTCGCGGACGCGGAGTACCCGGACGACGCCACCTGCCTCGCCGCCGTGCGCGAGTACCTGGGCTTCTTCCCGTCCCACTGCGAGGACAAGCCGCCGCGCCGTCCCACGAGCGACCCGTTCGACCGCCGCGACGATGAGCTGCTCAAGGTGGTGCCGGAGAGCCCGCGCCAGGCGTTCGACATGCACAAGGTCATCCTGTCGCTGGTGGATGACCGGAAGTTCTTCCCCATGAAGCCGCGCTGGGCGCGCAACCTGATCACCGGCCTGGCGCGCATCGACGGCTACCCGCTGGGCATCGTCGCGAACAACTCCATGTACCTGGGCGGCATCCTGGACGTGAACGCGGCGGACAAGGCGGCGCGCTTCATCAACCTGTGCGACGCCTTCAACATCCCCCTGCTCTTCCTGCAGGACGTGCCCGGCTTCATGGTGGGCACCAAGGTGGAGCAGCAGGGCATCATCCGCCACGGCGCGAAGATGATGTACGCGACCGCCAGCGCCACCGTGCCCAAGTTCACCGTCGTGGTGCGCAAGGGCTACGGCGCGGGCTACTACGTGATGAACGGCCGCGCCTTCGAACCCGACCTGCTCGTCGCGTGGCCGGGCGCGGAGATCGCCGTGATGGGCCCGGAGGGCATGGTGTCCATCGCCGCGCGCAAGGTGCTCCAGGGCGCGGAGAGCCCGGAGGTCGCCGCCGCGATGAAGAAGGAGCTGTCGGACGGGCTGCGCCAGCACATCCGCATCGAGCGCACCGCCGCGATGGCGATGGTGGACGACGTGGTGGATCCGCGCGACACGCGCCGGCTGCTCGCCCGCGCGCTCAAGCGCACCGCGAACAAGCACGTGGAGCGCCCCTACCGCCGCCGGGAGATCTCCCCGGTGTAGTGCTCCGCTTCCGCTGCCGACGGCCTCCCACTGGAGTCACCGTCGGCAGAGGATGTGCTTCCCGCTACGCCTTGTTGACGATGGTCTTCGGCGGCAGCTTGAGCACCTGGCCCACCTTGATGTGGTCCGGGTCCTTGAGCTGGTCCTTGTTGGCCTCGAAGATCTTCGGGTACAGCTTCACGTCGCCGTAGATGTCCTTGGCCAGCTTGCCCAGCGTGTCGCCCGACTTCACGGTGTAGACGCCGTAGGGTTCGGCGTGGGTCACGGTCAGGTTGACCATGACCTCGTCGTTCCACTTCGGGTGCTTCGCCTTGATCTGATCCCACATGCGATCGCGATCGTAGGCGTGGTCCACCGAGCCCTTGATGATGAGCTTGCCGCCCTCCTCACGGGTCTCGACCTTGGCGCCCACGTTCTTCGCCACGTCCAACACGTCCTGGTAGTCGTTCTGCAAGGCCATCACGTCCTCCTGTCGGGTACACGGGGCCACTCGATGCACCGGTGGCCCCGTGAGGCGGGAGACTGTAGGCACCGCGAGCCCCTGGGCCACGGCTCCAGGACGACACGGATGAACGAAGCTCAACATTGCGGGGGCGGCGGCTGTTCAGAGCACCACGCCCGCATCGCCCTCCTTCGCGGGCACCGGGGCTTCTGGGGGCGGCGCGAACGTTCCGTCCGACCGCAGCTCGCGGAGGATCTCCTCGCGGCTCAGGCGCACCGCGCGGATGGTGCCGTCGGGCGACAGCGCGTAGATGCAGTCCTGGTCCGACGCGCCCACGAACAGGCCGCCCAGGACGGGATAGAGCATGACCAGCGCGAGCTCCGTCTCCAACGGGCCCGGGAACAGCACGTGCGCGTGCGCGGAGAAGGCCGGCCGCTCGCCGTCACCATCCGGCGCGATGGACACGGGGATGAGGCCCTGGTGCAGCGGCAGCTCCTGGAGCTTCTGCCGGCCGTCCTTGCTGAAGCGGAAGCGGAAGTCGCCGCCCAGCAGGTAGAGATTCGAGTCGTCGAAGCCCTGGAGCACGTACACGGTGATGCCGTCGTCCTCCTCCACCACCACGGGGTTGAGCTGCTTGCGCCCGTGCACCTGGTAGACGCGCTCGCACGCGGTGCTCACGGCCCGCGCCACGGCCTCCATGCCCTCGGGCAGCGACGCCACCGGGAAGTCCTCCATCTCGCCGGAGAACTCGATGGGCGCGCGGTACGCGTAGGCCGGGACGAAGGTGTCCTCCGGGTTGAAGCGCCCGAAGACGGCGTACCAGGCGTTTCCGCGCGGCACGGTGAAGAACCAGTTCATCCGCGTGCGGTCCAGGTCCGGCCGCTCCAGCAGCAGGTCCGTGGCGCGGATGGCCCCCTGCTCCGAGGCGACGATGTAGCGGGCGCGCTTCTGCACGCGCACCAGCTCCGCATCCGTCACCAGTGCCACCGGCTTCTCCGCCGCGTCCGGCTGCGGGGCCGGAGCCTGCGCCTCCCCTTGCGTCACGCCCGAGTGCGCGCGGCAGCCCAGGGCGAGGACAACGACTGCGACGAGGAGACCGCGGACCATGGAGACTCCCGACGACAGGGGGCCCGGTCAGTCTGCGCTGGCCGGTGCCCCCGCGTCACGTCTCCCTTCACCGCGAACCTCAGGCGCCCTGCTGCGTGGGCGCCAGCGAGGCCTTGATCTTCTCCTTCAGCGCGCGGCGGCGCTCCTTGAACTGCGAGCGCTGGGCCTCGTCCACCTGGCCGTTGCTGGCGGCGCGGGCGGCCTTCATCTCCTCGTGGAGCTGGCGGGCCTCGGCCTTGAAGCCGTCGGCCTGGGCCTGGGTGAGGCGCCCCTCGGCGACCCGCTTGTCCAGCCGCTGCTCCATCCGGCCGAGCTTGTTCCCACCGTGCTTGCCCCGGTGGCCGCGGCCCTCGCACTGGCCGTCCTGGGGCGTGGCTCCGGGCGTCGGGGCCGCCGTCTGGGCGAACACGGGCACGGCGAACAGCAGCGAGGCGACGGCGGTACCGCGAAGAACGGACTTCAGCGACATGATGTGGACTCCAGGTTCGGGTCAGGAGCGCGAAGAGGGCAGCCGTGCAGGCCCGCTCCCGTCGCGCTCTGACACCTGAAACCCCGGAGCCCGCGGAAGGTTAAATCGCGGTCCGGACGGCGTTGGATTACTGGCAGTCCGCCATGTCGTAGGTGAAGTCCAGGCGCGGCGTGTGGCCCGGGTCCTGGTTGATGGCCGCGATGCTCAGCTGGGTGCGGCTCACCGTCTGCGTGCTGCCAATCACCATCTGCGTCAGCTGGTTGCGCGTGGTGGACAGCACCACCTTGCCCGTCGTGCCGGTCGGCTCGATGCGGAAGCAGTTGAGGATGCGCGGGTCCACCGTGGAGCGGTAGCAGCGGGTGTACTGCCCCAGCACCTCGCGCTTCAGGTACGTGCAGCGGCACTCCCACGGATCGTACGCCTCCACCACCGTGGCCGCCTCGTAGCCCGTGGCCGTCTGCACCACTTCCAGGTACGAGCCGTCCTGCGGCTGCGTACAGCGCAGGAACGTGTCGCCCACCGCGCCCTGCTTCACCTCCGCGAGCTGCGGCTCCACGGCGACCTGCGCCCCCGCCTCCACGGCACTCAGCGGATCGCGCGACGACGCGCCTTCACAGCCCAGACCCAGAACGGAAACGCCCGCGAGCAACAGCGCGGAGAGACGGAGGGACAGCTTCATGGGTGACTCCTACAAAGGGGGGATGTCCGGGTGGACCCGGACCCCGCCCCTGTAGGCTTTTTCAGCTCCCGAGCGCAACGCACTTCTGTGTCACGGGCGCAGGGGCGGCTTCACCGCGCGGGTGGCCATGAACGTGGGCAGGAACGTGGAGAGGAGGTCCTTCTCCTCGAACTCGTCCTCGAAGAGGTGGGTGAGCACGAAGCCCGCCTCCAGTTGTCCACCGAGCTGCTCCTCCAGCGAGTGCCCCACGCAGAGGGGCTCGCCCTTGTCGGTGTAGCGGCGGCGCTCCTCGTCGGTGAGGCTGGTGAAGTCCGAGTACGGCATCGTGTACTTGAGCCGCAGCACGCCCTGCTCCTCCTGCGCGGGATCGAAGAGGTAGCGCACGGGGTTGCAGATGCCCGCGAGGAGCACGCCGCCCGGGCGCAGCACGCGGAAGGCCTCGCGCCACACCGGGAGGATCGCGTCCACGAAGCAGTTGGAGCACGGGTGGAAGATGAGGTCGAAGCTCGCGTCGGCGAAGGCGGACAGGTCCTTCATGTCGCCCTCCACGAGCTTCAGCGTCAGGCCCTCGCGCTCCGCGACCTTGCGGTCCTGCCCGAGCTGCGCGGGGGAGTTGTCGAACACGGTGACGCGCGCACCCGCCGCCGCGAACACCGGGCACTGCTGACCGCCCGCGCTCGCCAGGCCCAGCACGTCCTTGCCGGCGAGGTCCCCGAACCACGCGCGGGGCACGGGCTTCGTCGGCGTGAGCACCACGCTCCAGTCACCCTGGCGCGCGGCGGCGATGACCTCCGGGCCCACCGGGACGGTCCAGATGTTGCCGCGCCCTACTTCGCCGTTCCACGCCTCGCGGTTGTACTCCCGCACGTCCAGTTCAGCCTTCATGCAGCACCCTTCCTTCCATGCCCCCCGCCACCGTGACGACCTCTCCCGTCACATGTCCGGAGATGCGGTCCGACGCGAGCGTCACCACCACCCGCGCCACGTCTTCTGGCTGCCCCACCTTGCGCAGCGGCATCGTCCGCGTGACGCGGCCGACGAACTTCGGGTCATCCAGCTTGTCGCGGTGGCGGTCCACCGCCGTCCAGCCCGGGCACACCACGTTGACGCGGCCCAGGGGCGCGATGCGGTGCAGCTCGTTCTTCAGGCTCTTGACGAAGCCGCTGGTGAGCGCGCCCTTCGCCGCCGCGTAGTCGGTGTGGCCCGCTTCGCCGAAGAGGCCCGCCGTGGAGCTGATGATGACGATGTTGCCCGTGCCGGTGGTGGCCACGTGGCGCAGGAACGCGCGGCAGCTCAGGAACACGCTGTCCAGGTTCTCCGCCAGCGTGCGGCGCCAGCGCTCAAGCGACATCTGCCACACCGGCTCATCCGGCGCCGGCCACACGCCCGTGTTGCACACCAGCACGTCCAGCCGGCCCAGGTCCTTCACCGCCGCGGGCACGAGCGCGTCCACGTCCGCCTCCACCGTGAGGTCCGCGCGCACGGACGTGCCGCCCACCTCGCGCGCGAGCGCCGCCGCCTTCTCCTGGCTGCGGTGGTAGTGCACCGCCACCTTCGCGCCCTCGCCCGCGAACGCCCGCACCAGCGCCGAGCCGATGCCACCCGCGCCCCCCGTCACCAGCACACCCTTGCCCAGCAGTTCCGTATCCATCGCCGAGGACTCCTCGTGGTCTCCCGTCAGGCCGGGAGGAATGCGCGGCATGATGCCCGAGCCACCCCGGGCGGACAGCCGGGATGACGGGCCTGTGTGTCGGAGGAGCGCTGCGTGCCGGGCAGCGTGACGAAAAGGGCGCGGGGTTCCTGACGGCGTGCCGCAAATTCGAGGACCGCCAGGGGCGAGTACCGGGCACGAGCGGTCACCACGGTCTGGTGCTTCGCAGCGGACAGGTGCGCGTCCTGGCGGGGAGCAGCGCCCCTGATCCGCTACCTCGCGGGCAGCCGGGCGCGAATCCCCGCGACGAGCAGCTCCAGGCCGAAGGCGAAGCGGCGGTCGAAGTCACGGTCGAGGATGGCCTCCACCGCGCCGGCCGCATGCGGATAGCGGGCCCGGGCCAGCTCGCGCAGGGCCCCTGCCCGCTCCGCCGTCACCTCGCCCTGCGCGGTGAAGCCCTGCTCCTCGATGGTGAAGCCCAGCACGTAGTCGAGCACGGTGAAGGCCGCCCAGCTCGCCTCCTGGGGCTTGAGCCCCGCCCGGCCCAGCGCGCCGATGACGGTGTCGCTGACGCGCAGCGTGTGCTCGGACACGACGAAGGTGCCGGCGTAGACGCGGGCGCCATCGCGGTGCTGGAGGAACGCGCGCCGCAGGTCCTCCGCCACGGTGCGCACCACCGGCTCCCACGGTGAGTCCGCCGTCAGCGTCCGCGCCACGTCCTGGACCAGCGTGTCCGCCATCGCGTCCAGCAGGGCCTGCTTGCCCGGGAAGTGCCAGTACAGCGACGGCGCCTGGATGGAGAGCGCCTTCGCCAGCACGCGCATCGTCAGCCCCTCCAGGCCCGCCTCATCCAGCAGCGCCCACGCCGCTGCCACGACCTGCTCCCGCTGGATTCGCATGCCCCGGTCCACCCTCGCTGACTTGACAAACTAACACCGTTAGTCGATCCCTAACAACGTTAGTTTGAGCCTTCGGGCAGGAGGTCGGTCATGGCGGAAGTCCTCGATGTGGCGGTGGTGGGAGGTGGCCCTACCGGGCTGTGGCTCGCCTGCGAGCTGGCGCTGGCGGGGGTGCGGGTCCAGGTGTTCGAGCGGCGCGCGGAGCCGGTGCGCGAGTCGCGGGCGCTGACGCTGCATCCGCGTTCGCTGGAGGTGCTGGCGCTGCGCGGACTGGAGGGGCTGTTCCTGGCGCAGGGCCGGCCGCTGCCCACGGGGCACTTCGCGATGTTGGACACGCGGCTGGACTTCAGCGTGCTGGACACGCGCTTCCCCTACACGCTGTTCCTGCCGCAAGCCGTGACGGAGGCGCTGCTGGAGGCGCGGGCCCGGGAGCTGGGCGTGGACGTGCTGCGCGGCCACACCGTGGAGGCGCTGCGCCAGGACGGCGAAGGCGTGGAGCTGGAGGGCACGTCGGTCGGGGGCCCATTCCAGGTCCGTGCGCGCTTCGTGGTGGGAGCGGACGGGGCTCGGAGCGCGGTGCGGAGGCTCGCGGGCATCGCCTTCCCGGGAACGGACGTGACACGCACGGCGATGCTGGGGGACGTGACGCTCGGTGAGCCGCCGTCACAGCCGGCCATCGGCATCGCGAACACCCGGGGCGGCGTGATGGTGGTGCCGATGGCGCCGGGCGTCCATCGCATCGTCATCAACGATCCGCTCCGTGAGCCCGTGTCAGTCCGCGAGCCCGTCACGCTGGAGGAACTGCGGGAGAGCGCCACGCGCATCGCGGGCACGGACTTCGGCATGAAGGCCCCCCGGTGGTTGTCCCGCTTCGGCAACGAGACGCGGCTCGCGGACCGCTACCGCGAGGGCCGCGTGCTGCTCGCGGGAGATGCCGCGCACATCCACTTCCCGGCGGGAGGCCAGGGGCTCAACGTCGGACTGCAGGACGCGATGAACCTGGGCTGGAAGCTCGCGGCGGTGGTGAAGGACGGCGCACCGGAGGCGTTGCTGGACAGCTACATGCGCGAGCGCCGACCCGTGGGTGATGCGCTCCTGCGCAACACGCAGGCGCAGACCGCGCTCATGGGCGCCACGCCGGAGACGCTCGCCCTGCGCGCGATGATGAGCGACCTGCTGCGCGAGCCTGCGCTCAACCGGAGGTTCGCGGATACCATCGGGGCGCTCGACGTGGACTACGCGGCGCTGGAGCTCCCCCCGCCCCAGGTGGACACGCCGCTCCTGCCCGCATGGAGCGGACGCAGGCTGAGTGACCTGGACCTCGCGCAGGACGGAGGCGCGGACGTGAAGCTCTACGCGGCGCTGCATCCGGGCCGGTGGCTGCTGCTGGGCTTCGGCTCCAGCCCCCTGCCCCACTGGGAGCCAGGATGGCCGCCGCGCGTGACTCACCTCCGCACGCGAGGGCCCGTGGGACGCGCCGAATTCCAGGACGTCGGCGGGATGCTGGTCCGGCCCGACGGGCACGTGGGCTGGGCCTGGGCCGCCTGATGCGCCCGTGAGACTCAGGGCCCGGGAGGCCCATTGCCTGGGCACCGCGTCCTTCGGGCCCGGGCACCACGTTCAACTCAGCCGAGGCGCTGCAACTGCCGGGCCTGGGGGCGCATGGGCCCGCAGTGCCCTCCGCGCCTGGGCACCGCGTCCTTCCAGCCCCGGTGCAAGTGCCGCTGGGCCTGCGGGCTCGGGCACCGCGTTCCACTCAGCCCAGGCGCAGCAACTGCCAGGCTTGCGCGGGCTCACGGGCCCGGGGCGTCCTCCGCACCCGGGCACCGCGCTCCACTCAGCCCAGGCGCAACAGCTGCCGGGCCTGCTCGGGCGTCGCGGGTTCGCGGCCGTTCGCACGGGCGCGCTTCGCGGCCTCGGCCACCAGCTCGTGGTTGCCCTTCGCGAGCACGCCCTTGGACAGGTAGATGTTGTCCTCCAGGCCCACGCGCGCGTTGCCGCCGCGCTTCGCGGCCTCGTCCACGTACGGGAGCTGGTGACGCCCCACGCCCGCCACCGTCCACGTGCAGCCCTCCGGCAGCGAGGCGATCATCAAGTCCAGCACCTCCGGCCGCGGCTGCAGCGTGCCCGGCACGCCCAGCACGAAGTCGAAGTGCGCCGGCAGCTCCACCAGGCCCTCCTTCGCCAGGTAGCGCGCCTCGTCGATCATCCCCACGTCGAAGCACTCCAGCTCCGGCCGCAAGCCAATCCCGCGGATGCGCTTCGCGATGTCACGCACCAGCGGCCTCGGGTTCCAGAACACCTCTTCCCCGAAGTTCACCGTGCCCGTCGTCAGCGTGGCCATGTCCGGCCGGTCCGCGCCGGTCAGCGTGAGCGCGCCGCAGCGCTCGTCCACGTCCATGCCCACCGCGCCGCCCGTGGACGTCTGGATGAGCACGTCGGTGCGCTTGCGGATGGCGCGGATCGCCGCGCGGAACAGCTCCGCGTCCTGGGACGGCTTGCCGTCCGCCGTGCGCACGTGCAGGTGCACCATCGCCGCGCCGGCCTCGCGGCACTTCGCAGCGTCCTCCGCGATCTCCTCCGCGGTGATGGGCAGGTACGGCGTCTGTTCGCGCGTCGTCTCCGCGCCCACCATCGCCGCGGTGATCAGCATGGGCTTGCTCATTTCTGCCCCCGCTGCTTGTCCTTCGGAACCACGCAGGTGCCCGTCGCGCGGCACACGACGATGGCCTCCGGCAGCACGTCCGCCGCGGAGTCGTTCACGTCCGGCCTGGGACGGATGACCTTGCGCGCCTCGAAGCGCATCTTCCGCGACGAGTTGCCCATGCTGACGATCTCACCCTCCGCTTCGATGAAGTCGCCCGCGTACACCGGCGCCAGGAACTCCACCGCGTCATAGGCGCGGAACAGCCCCTCGTCGCCGTCCGAGCGGATGCACAGCTCCGTGGCCACGTCGCCGAACAGGCCGAGCATCCGCGCCCCGTCCACCAGGTTGCCGCCGTAGTGCGCGTCATGGCTGCCCATGCGCAACCGCAGTACCGCCTTCACGCCCGTGCTCACGTGGGTTCCCCCTGGTAGTGGGAGTCCTGGGACTCCTTGCCCTCTTTCTTCAACACCGCGTGCACGATGTAGTTCGCCACGTCGGACGGCTTGGTGCCCGCCCCGAAGCCCGCGTCGAAGCCCAGCTCCAGCGCCAGCTTGTGGTCCACGCGCGGCCCGCCCAGGAGCAGCAGCGTCTTGCCGTGGATGCCCGCGGCCTTCGCCGCGTCGATGAACTGACGCGAGTTGTCCTTGTGCACGTCGCGCTGCGTGACGACCTGGGACACCAGGATGGCGTCCGCGTGCTTCGCCATGGAGCGTTTGATGAGGTCCTCGTTCGGCACCTGGCTGCCCAGGTTGAACGCCTCGAAGCCCGGGTAGCGCTCCAGGCCGTAGTCGCCCGCGTACCCCTTCATGTTCAGGATGGCGTCGATGCCCACCGTGTGCGTGTCCGTGCCGGTGCACGCACCGAAGACGACGATGCGACGGCCCACCTTCTCCTTGATGAGCGCGTTGAGGTCGTTGAACCCCATCTTGCGCACCACGACTTCCGGGACGTCGATCTCCGCGTAGTCCAGCGACACGGCGGAGCGCGCGTAGACGACGAAGAACGTGTACTGGTCCGCGGCCCGCTCGGCGGCCGCCACCTTCACGTCGGTGAAGCCCATCTTCTTCGTGAACTGGGCGGCGGCCTCCTTCGCCTTCTCCGACAGCGGCACCGGCAGCGTGAACGACAGCTGCACCATGCCGTCGTCGCGCCGGTCACCGTAGGGGCGGATGATCTGCTTGCTCGGCTTCACCATCGGCTCACTTCCCCTTGGGCGGGGTGAACGTCACGCTGGTGCCGACCTTCTCGGCCACCGACGCGAAACGGTCCTTCTTGCCCTGCTCCATGTAGAAGACCACCGACCACGTCGTCTTCCCGTTGCAGCCCACGTACGTCACCGTGTCCACGTTGCCGCTGCCGTCCGGCGCCGCGTCCGTGTCCGCCTTCCAGGCCGCCGGCTGACCGCCCACCTTCACCATCGTCCAGCTGGTGCCGCCGATGCTCGCGAGGATCTTCTGGCGACAGACCTCCGCCTTCATCCCGGCGGTCTGCACCGCGCCCACGTCCACCAGGAAGTACGCGTCACCGGAAGGCGCCAGGAACTTCTCCGTGCCTTCGTTGGACGAGCGCGTCCAAGCGGCCGGGGCCTTCAGCGACACGTTCTTCACCGACACGTTCGTCAGCGCATCCGCGGAGCCGCCCGCGGCCAACACCACAGTCAGGAAGGTACCCAGCATCATGACGCCTCCAGCATTTCAAGGAACGGGTTGAAGTAATCCGGAGCCTTCGGCACCACGCCGTCCAGGCCCTTGCCACCGGTCTCCTCGCGCTTGACGTCGCCGAAGCGGCCCTTGCCGATGGCGGCCACCATGCCCTCGGCATGGCACTCGCGCAGCAGCTGCTCCGCATTGGCGAACACCTCTCGCGCCCGGTTGGCGATCTTCCCGTCCTCGCGGACGGTGAACTCCTCGTCGATGCCGCGCGCCGCGCGGTGGATGTACGACGCGGACTTGAGCGCCACGTACCGGTCCGCGAGCAGCGGCGTGTGCATGGCCTCCGTCATCATCCCCAACAGCTGGATGCCCTGCCGCGTCCAGATGGCCACCAGGTCCGCCATCACGTCGTACGCGTGGCTGAAGAAGATGTCCGTCTCCTTGTGCTTGGTGGGCGGCATGTACTTGAGCGGCGCGTCCGGGAAGCAGCGGCGCACCAGCATCGCCTGCGACAGCTCCAGGAGCAGCGTGTCGTCGCGGTACGGATCAATCTCGTACGAGTGCCCGATGCCCAGCTGCCAGTCCTTGAGCCCCGCGCGCTTGGCGAAGCACTCGTTGATGAACTGGCTGGCGATGACGGTGTGGGCCGCGTCGTAGGCGTCCGCGGTGGTGATGTAGTTGTCCTCGCCGGTGTTGATGATGATGCCGGCCAGGGCGCAGATGCGGCGGCTGAAGTACTGGTCGATGAACGTCCGCCGCATGTTGATGTCGCGGAAGAGGATCCCGTACATCGCGTCGTTGAGCAGCATGTCCAGCCGCTCGTACGCCGCGCAGAAGGCGATCTCCGACATGCACAGGCCGGACGAGTAGTTGGTGAGCTGGATGTAGCGCTTGAGCTTGCGGCTCTCGTCGTCCAGGGCCTCGCGCATCACGCGGAAGTTCTCCTGGGTGGCGTAGGTGCCGCCGTAGCCCTCCGTCGTCGCGCCGTGGGGCACGTAGTCCAAGAGCGACTGCGCCGTGGAGCGGATGACCGCGATGACGTCCGCGCCCGCCTGCGCCGCGGCCCGGGCCTGGTCCACGTCGTCGTAGATGTTGCCCGTGGCGACGATGACGTACTTGTGCGGCGCGGGGGACATGGGGAACTGCTCACGGAGCGCGTTGCGCTGCGCGATGCGCGCCTTGAGCTCCGCCATCGCCGCGCGGGCCTCCGAGCGCACCTCGTCGCGCAGGTTGGCCTCCATCTCCGGCGACAGCACGCCCATCTTGTCCGCGGGCAGCGCGGTGAGGCGCTCCACCGCTTCCAGCGGGCTCCTGGCGCCCAGCTGCAACGCCCGGCCATACCAGTACGCGGCGCCCCGGTTGAGCACCCCGGCGGCCTTCAGCTTGTCCACCATGAGGTTGGCGAGCGGTACGCCGCGCGCCCCCGCATCGGAGAGACCGAAGAAGCGCAGCACGGTGCGCTCATTGGAGACGGTGGTGTTGTGTTGGATGAGGTCGAAGATCGGGTTGACGATCTCGTCCGCCAGCTTCCGCGCCTCGGCAATCCGCGCGTCATCGATAAACGGGCCTGACATGCGCGCACCCTACCCGAGCCCCGGCCCGATGCGCTCAAGAACGCAGGCGCCCACCCTCCCGGAAGTGATGCCGCACCGCGCCGATTGAATGGCGCGAAGTAGAGACACCTCGCGGCCTCCGTCCTCCGCCTCCACGCCTCCGAGGGAATGACAGCGGCACACCGAATTTTCGGTGCGGCCCTGGCACCGATGGAGCGGTGACACCCACCACCGCAATCCCGGTGAATCCACCGATATACCGGTGATGACTGGGAGGCAATGACTCCAAGTTATTGATTTTACTGACTCCACCCGGGCGGCACGGGACGTGCTTTGTATGAGGCCGCATTCCCCGAAACCCAGGAGTTCCCCTTGATGCGTCGCTCCCTGTTCCTCGCGGTCCTGCTGTCCGGCGCACCGGCCCTGGCGGCTGGCAACCCTCCCCCCATCACCACGGATTCCGGCGCGCCGCTGGGCACCAACCAGAGTTCGAAGACGGCCGGGCCCCGCGGCGGCATCCTGCTGGAGGACTTCGCCCTCATTGAGAAGCTGGCGCGCTTCGACCGTGAGCGCATCCCGGAGCGCGTGGTGCATGCACGCGGCGTGGGCGCCTATGGCTCCTTCGAGAGCTACGGCGACTTCTCGCAGCTGACGCGCGCGTCGGTCTTCTCCCAGAAGGGCAAGAAGACGCCGATGTTCGTGCGCTTCTCCACGGTCATCCACCCCAGCGGCTCGCCGGAGACGCTGCGCGATCCCCGCGGCTTCGCGCTGAAGTTCTACACGGACCAGGGCAACTGGGACCTGGTCGGCAACAACCTGCCCATCTTCTTCATCCGCGACGCCATCAAGTTCCCGGACATGGTGCACTCGCTCAAGCCGTCGCCTGTCACCAACCGGCAGGACCCGAACCGCTTCTTCGACTTCTTCAGCCACCAGCCCGAGTCCACGCACATGCTCACGCAGGTCTACTCGGACCTGGGCATCCCGGCGAACTACCGCCAGATGGATGGCAACGGCGTGCACGCCTACAAGTTCGTCAACGCCAAGGGCGAGGTGAAGTACGTCAAGTTCAACTGGAAGTCGCAGCAGGGCGTGAAGGGCCTCACCGCGGAAGAAGCGACGAAGGTGGGCGGCCAGGACTTCCAGCACGCGACGCACGACCTCTACACGAACATCCAGCAGGGCAAGTTCCCCTCGTGGGAGCTGAGCGTGCAGGTGTTGGACCCCAAGGACCTGGACGGCTTCTCGTTCGATCCGCTGGACGCGACCAAGGAGTGGCCCAAGGACAAGCTGCCCCCGGTGAAGCTGGGCAAGTTCACGCTCAACAAGATGCCGGACAACTTCTTCGAGGAGACCGAGCAGGCCGCCTTCTCCCCGGGCGTGGTGCCGCCGGGCATCGAGCCGTCCGAGGACCGGCTGCTGCAGGGCCGCCTCTTCTCCTACGCGGACACGCAGCGCTACCGCGTGGGCGCCAACTACCTGTCGCTGCCGGTGAACCACGCGCGCGCGGCGGTGAACAACAACAGCCAGGCGGGCGCGATGAACACGTCCAACACGAAGTCGGACGTGAACTACGAGCCCAGCATCACGAAGGAGACGAAGGACACGCCCGAGGCGCTCCTGTCCCAGGCTCCCCTCGCGGGCACCACGCAGCAGCGGGCCATCGAGAAGACGGACAACTTCACGCAGGCCGGCGCCTTCTACGCGGCGCTCGACGCGGGCGGCAAGGAGCGGCTGATCCAGAACCTGGCCGGCGACCTGGGCCAGGTGCGTGACGCGAAGGTGAAGGCGCGCCTCGTCGGCTTCTTCTACACGGCCCACGCGGACTACGGCACGCGGCTGGCCAAGGCCGTGAACGTGAAGCTCGACGACGCGAAGGCCGCCATGGCCCCGCTCGCCGCGCGCTAGTCCGACCGTCACCGCTGCTTCGCTTCTTCCAACGCCACACAAGGCCCCCGTCCTCGCCCACGCGAGGCGGGGGCCCCCTGGAGACACGCCCTCATGGTTCGCAAGCTGCTGCTCGGTTCGTTGGGTCTGCTGATGCTCGTCTGTGCGCTGCTGACCGCCGCATGGATGTCGCTGCGCGCCCCCGCGCCTTCCGGACGGCTGCTCGCCACCAGCGACGCGGAGCGCTACCTGCTGGCCGCCGCGCGCGAGGGCGAGACGGACATCGTCACCGGGCTGCTCAAGGCCGGCACGCCGGTGGAGGCGCGTGACGCCCGCGGCTTCTCCCCCCTCATCCTCGCCGCCTACCATGGCCATACGCAGACGGTGGAGGCGCTCATCGCCGCCGGGGCCGACGCGTGCGCCGGCGACAACCGCGGCAACACCGCCCTCATGGGCGCCGCCTTCAAGGGCTACGCGGACGTCGTGAAGGTGCTGAACGCCCAGCCCTGCGCGGTGGACCAGACCAACCGCCTGGGTCAGACGGCCCTGATGTTCGCGGTCCTCTTCGGCCGTGACGAGGTCGCCAACGAGCTGCGCCACCAGGGCGCCTCCCCCGCGCTGCGTGACGCAAGCGGCCGCTCCGCGGAGGACTGGGCCCGGACCCAGACACCCACCGCCCCGGTGGCCCCGGCCACCTCCGTGGAGGCCCCGACCGCCCAGGTCCGTTGACCACGCCGCATGCCGGCACGCTCCCCTGGCGGCCTTGCGACTCATCAGGGTCCTGACTGACTTGAGATGGCACATTAGTCTGATTAATAGCCAAATCCAATGGCATGCGAAATTGCCACCGTCTCCCATTGAGCATTGACTCACACATGGGGTCTGACCCCATATCGCCCCGGGCCATCACAAGGGGGGCCCTGGGATGAACAACCATCGAGCGGTGCCGGTGCGGTTGTGGGTGGGATTGACGCTGGTGGTGATGCTGGGTGGCTGTGACTTTGGACTCGGAGGGGGGCCGGATGAACCGGAGGAAGGCCCGCCCGAGGCTCCGAAGCAGGTCGTCGCGCAGCCCGCGGATGCCTCCGCGCTGGTGACGTGGACCGTGCCCCCCAAGGATGGCGGCAGCCCGCTGCTGTACTACGTGGTCCGCTGCGTGCCCGAGTGTGGCGGCGCCCTGGTGACGGCGCCCGATACGCAGGCGATGATCCGGGGGCTCAACAACGGCATCACCTACGTGTTCAAGGTCGCGGCGGTGAACGCGATGGGCGAGGGGGAGTCCTCCGTGGAGACGGAGCTCGTGACGCCGCAGGCGGGCATGAGCATCCCGAACCCCACGGTGCCAGGGCAGCCGCGCTCCGTGGTCCCCACGGCGGGCAATGGCCAGGCGTACGTGAGCTGGCTGGCACCGGCGAGCTTCGGCGGCCGGCCGTTGTCGTACTTCAAGGTGATGGCGGAGCCGGGCGGCGCGACGGTGAAGGTGGATGCGCCGGTTTCAGGCGCGCTCATCCCGGGGCTCACCAACGGCACCGCGTACCGCTTCAGCGTCTGCGCGGCCAACGAGCTGGGTGAGGGCCCCTGCGTGCGCACCTCCACGCCGGTGAAGCCGCGCGCCGGCGGGGCCCCGACGGACTGGGTGATGGGCTACTGGGTGGGCTACCAGAAGGACCTGTACCCGGTGGACTCGGTGGACATGTCGCTGCTCACGCACGTGGTGGTGGGCCGCATCCGTCCGCGCATCGACGGCACGCTCTACACCGACTTCGACGTCTCCGCGCACGAAGGGCCCATCCTGGCGAAGAAGCTGGCGCAGCGGGCGCACAAGGAAGGCAAGAAGGCGCTGCTGATGCTGGGCGGCATGGGCGAGTACAAGAACTTCAAGGCCGCGACGGAGACGATGGAGAAGCGCCGCAGCCTGGTGCGGAACATCCTCACCGTCATGCGCGAGCTGGAGTTCGACGGCGTGGATGTGGACTGGGAACCCATCCTCCTGCCGGGCGACGCCCCCCCACTGCTGGCGCTGCTGGACGACCTGCGCGCCGCGGACGAGAAGATCATCATCACGGTGCCCGTGGGCTGGGTGAACTCCAACTTCCCACTGCCCAAGGTGGAGGCGGACTTCCACAAGGAACTCGCGGCCCGCGTCGACCAGATGAACATCATGTCCTACAAGATGAGCGGCCACTGGGGAGGGTGGTACAGCTGGCACTCCAGCGCGCTGCTCGGCGAGGGCGGCCACCACCCAAGCTCCGTCTCCAGTTCGGTGAAGGCCTTCGTCGACGCGGGCGTGCCCCCGCAGCGCATCGGCGTGGGCATCGGCTTCTTCGGCACCTGCTGGAAGGGCGTCACGGAGCCGCGCACGCCGCTGGACGGACGGGAGGGCGTGGTGGAGGAGAACAGCGACAACGCGATGAGCTACTTCAACATCCAGACGTACTACCACTCTACGGCGACCTACCACTGGGACGAGGAGGCGCGGGTGCCCTACCTCAGCTCCTCCTCGGCCTACGGCCCCCAGTTGTGCAACTACATCTCCTACGAGGACATCCCGTCCGTCACGGAGAAGGGGCGCTGGGCGCGCGAGCAGGGCCTGGGCGGCGGCATCATCTGGACCATCAACCAGGGCCACTTCCCGAAGGCCCCGGAGGGCCAGAAGGATCCGCTGATGCAGGCCGTGCACACGGCCTTCCTCAAGCCCTAGACGTAGCGCGCTTCGAACAGCTGGCGCAGCGACGGTTCGGTGCGCAGCAGGTCCAGCGTGAGGGCGGCGTGGCCGGGCACGTACCCATTGCCCACGAGCATGGTGACGTCCTTGCCCACGCCCTCCGCGCCCAGGGCCGCCGTGGTGAAGCTGGTGGCCATGGAGAAGAAGATGACGGTGCCGCCGTCCTTCACGGACAGCAGGGACGCCATCTCCGTGTTGCCCACGCTGGCGCAGTTGACGACCAGGTCGCAGAGCTGACCGCCCGTCGCGCGCTGCACCGCCTCCATCACGTCCACGCCCTGGGTGGCGTCCACCTTCAGCGCCTCGTCACACAGGCCGATGGCGGACAGCGCGTCCAGCGCCTTCTGGGAGATGTCCATCGCGAGCAGCTTGCCGCGGCTCTCCAGGCTGCGCCGCGCCTGGGCAAGGCACAGCGCGCCGCTCTTGCCCGCGCCCAGCACCGCCACCGTCATGCCCGGACGCACGTAGCGCGCCACCAGCGCGGGCGCGCCGCACACGTCCAGCGCCGCGAGCGCCAGCGTGTCCGGCATGTCCTCCGGCAGCTTCGCGTAGATGCCGCTCGCGAAGAGCAGCGCGTGGCCGCGGATGTCCACCCGGTCGATGTCCGCGTGCACCGCCTTCACCTCTTCGATGACGAGCGGCGTGAGCGTCAGGCTCACCAGCGTGGCGATGCGGTCGCCCTTCTTCAGCACGCCGTTGGCGGGGTGCTTCGCGCCCAATTCCTTCACGCGGCCAATCAGCATGCCGCCGGAGCCGGTGACGGGGTTCTGCATCTTGCCGCGCTCGAGGACGATGTCCTGGATGCGCCGGGCGATGCGGGCCGGGTCGCCGCCCACGTCGTCCTTGATCTGCTTGAACGACGCGGCGTCGATGTTGAGGCTCTCCACGTCGATGAGCAGCTCCTCCTCGCGGCACGGCAGCGAGGGGTCCAGCTTGCGGGCGCGCTGCGGCAGCACGCCCTTCTCACCCACGACGCGCGACAGCCCGTACGAATCAGTCCCCATGACGTCCCCTTCAGTCCTGCGACAGGCGCGGCACCAGCACCGCCAGCGAGCGCTCGAAACGGTACGACACACCGGAGTGGCCGTCCTCGAACTCCTCGTGCACCACGTCCACGCCCGCGGCCTTCAGGTCGTCGGCCACCATGCGCGTGCCCCAGCGCAGGTTGAACTCGTCGCGCGTGCCACAGTCGAGGAACACCGTCTTCAGCTTGCGGAAGCTGTCCAGGAACTTGGGCACGAAGCGCACCGGATCATGCACGAGCCACCGGTTCCACACGTCCAGCCGCATCTTCGCGTTCTGCTGATCGAAGGGCAGCTCCAGATTGAGCGGCTCGCCCTTCTTCGGCGAGTACGCGGCCGCCATGGCGAGGATGTTGACGACGGGGAAGTCGTCGCCGCGCAGCTTGGTCTCCTGCGCGCGCATGCGCATCTCCGTCACCCACGCCTCCACGCCGCCGGCCTTGAGCAGCGCGGTGGCCGCCTTGGGCAGGTCGGGCAGGTAGGAGTACTCGAAGTAGGAGTCCGGCGCGTGCGCGCCCACCAGCGAGAACAGCTCCGGGTGGTAGCGGCCCATCACCAGCGCGCCGTAGCCGCCGGAGCTGTGGCCCACCACCGCGCGCGAGGCCGCCTTGGGCAGCGTGCGCCAGGTCTTGTCCACGAAGCCGACGATGTCCTTGGCCAGGTAGTCGCGGTAGCGCCCGATGGCGTCGCTGTTCACCCACTGGCTGCCGCCCAGCTTCGTCCACGCGTCCGGGAAGACGCCGATGAAGGGCGGAATGGCGCCCTTCTGGATGAGGGCGTCCAGGCGGTCCGGCACCGACGGGGCGAAGCCGGACGCGTTCGTCCAGGAGGCGCCGCCGCTGCCGAAGGCGTGCAGGAAGTAGACGACCGGGTAGCGCTGGGTGCCCTCGCCGTAGCCCGGCGGCAGGTACACGGTGAGCCGGCGACGGGCCGGATCCCCCAGCGGATTGTTCTCCAGCGCGGGCGACTGCACTTCGCGCGTCTCGAGCACTCCCTTCATCGTGGCTCCCCTCCTTCGCGGTGCTCCCAGCGAATCTAAGCGCTGGAGCCCGGCTGCTTGCCGAACAGCTTCATCACCTGTTGCAGGTCCTCCCACGCCTTGCGCTTCTCCGCGTTGTTGCGCAGCAGATAGGCGGGGTGGAAGGTGGGCATGAGCTGGATGCCCTCGTATTCGCGCCACGTGCCCCGCATCTTCGTGATGGGGGTGGTGTCACGCAGCAGCGTCTGCGCCGCGAACTTGCCCAGCGCGACGATGGCCCGGGGCTGGAGCGCGAGCAGCTGCGAGCGCAGGAACGGCTCGCACGCGGCGATCTCGTCCGGCTCCGGGTTGCGGTTGCCCGGCGGGCGGCACTTCACGACGTTGCAGATGTAGACATCGTTCCGGCTGAAGCCCATCGCGGCGATCATCTTCGTGAGCAGGTCTCCCGCGGGGCCCACGAAGGGCACGCCCTGGATGTCCTCGTTCTCACCGGGGCCCTCGCCCACGAACACCAGCTCCGCGCGCGGGTTGCCGGAGCCGAACACGATGTTCTTGCGGCCCGTGCACAGCTTGCAGCGCCGGCAGTCGCCCAGCTCGCGGCGGATCTGATCCAGCGTGGGCCGCTCGCCCTCCACCACGCCCGGCAGCGCGCCGTTGTAGCGGGGCGTCGTGCGGGGCACGTCCACGAGCATCCCCGGGGCCGCAGGGGCCGCGCGCGGGGCGGCCGGCGGTGTGGTCGGTGCGGCGGTGGCGACCATCACCGGGCGCGCAGGCGGCGCGGCCGGGGTCCCCGACGCCAGCGGACGGGAGGCGGCCAGCGGGGCGCGGGGTGCGGCG
>NZ_RAWG01000005.1 GCF_003611735.1 Corallococcus sicarius
GCCACGTCCAGCACGGAGAAGCCCCGGGGCAGGGGAAGCGGGGCCCGGCCGCCGGCCCGCCCGGCGGGGACGGCTTCGCGGTGACGTGCCTGCCCTGCTTCAAGCTGCCAGAGTGGCTCCATGCCCGCCCCCGCTCCCGTGCGTCTGCGCCCCGCCCGTCTCGATGAGATCGAGCGCGTGCGCGAGATTGAGCGCCTCTCCGCCCGCCGCTTCCTCGGCACGGACCTCGCGGCCCTGGTGGACGACGAGCCCACCGACGCCGCCACGCTCGCGGCCCGCATCGCCACGGGGGGACTGACCGTCGCCGAAGGGGAGGAGGGGAGCCCCGTGGCCTTCCTGATGGCGCGCCCCGTGGAAGGCTGCGGCTACATCGAGCAGGTTGACGTCCTGCCGGAGCACGCCGGCCGGAGGCTGGGGGCCGCGCTGATCGCGGCCCTCGAGCCGGCCTGGCCCGCGCTGTTGCTCTCCACCTTCCGCGACGTGCCGTGGAACGCGCCCTACTACGCGCGGTTGGGCTTCCGGGTGATCGAAACCCTGACGCCAGCCCTGGAGGCCATCCGCGCCGAACACCTCGCCCGGGGACTTGATGAGAGCCGGCGGGTCTTCATGCGCAAAGGCGGCAGCAAGCTCACCGTGCCCTGAGCCACCCTCTCCCGCTTCGAGGGCGGCAAGCTGGCCGAGTACAACGCGTACGTCGACGCGTCGAAGCTCTTCAACCCGTAGGCTCGGCGGACGCGAAGCGCGTGTCGATGTGCAGCGCGCGCGACAGCGTCAGCGTCACGGGCGTCTTCGCGGCGATTTCGAGCAGCCGGGCCCGCTGCTCCGCCGTCACCGTGTCAGCGCAGTCGAGGACCCGCTCGACGCGCTCACCCGCCGGCTCGCGAAGGAGCTTGAGGCGCACGACGAGCTTGCCCAGGTCCCACTTCTTCCGCTCCGCGTACATCTTGAGCGTGATGGCCGTGCACGCGCCAAGCGAGCCCATGAGCAACTGGTACGGCGCGGGGCCCAGGTCCCCTCCGCCGCGCGCCGCCGGTTCATCCGCGATGAACTGGTGGTGTCCGGTGCGGATGTGCTGGGCAAGTCCTTCACCGCTCTCCACCGTGGCGACGGAGAGCAACACGCTGTCGGGGGCATGGGCCATGGGCCCCTTCTACGTCAGGTCGAAGGGCGCGCAAACCTGACACAGGGCTGTCACTGCCAGGGGGGAGTGTGCAGCGCTTCTTCGATGGGCTGCCCCATCGAGCACCCAGGAGGTTGAACGTGAAGAGTCCCGCGGAGGTGGTGAAGGCGTACTTCGACGCGTGGAGCACGAAGGACGAGTCCCTGTTGCGCAGCACGCTCGCGCCGGACGTGAGCTTCGTCGGGGCGCTCGGCGCGGCGGAGGGCGCGGAGGCCTGCGTGAAGGGGCTCCTCAACGGCATGTGGAAGGTGTCGCCCCAGGTGACGGTGCTGCACCGCTTCGTGGATGGGGACGAGGTGCTGACCTGGTTCGAGATCCATCCCTCCGAGCGGCAGCCGGTCCCGGTGGCGAACTGGAGCCACGTCGAGAACGGCCGCATCACCCGCATCCGCGTCACCTTCGACCCGCGCCCGCTGCTGGAGAAGCGTTAGGGACCCGCGAAGAGATACGAGCCGTGCATGAAGGTGAAGAGCTTCTCGTAGTTCGCCGCGTAGTTCACCGACGCCGGGGCGGAGTCCTCGGCATAGACCGTCGTGCCGGGAGCCCCGTCGAGGGACCGCCTGACGATGACGTCGACGAACGCCTTATCCCGCCGGCCACTTGGGGTGTAGAGGGCGCCTGCACCATCCAGCAGCCCGAACTCACCACTGTAGACATCCTCGGGGAACGTGCCGTACGTGCCCTCCAGGGTCGCGACGCCGTCATGGCCGATGTGCCACAGCTGCTGGACAGTGGCGGCCTGGGAGAGGGCCATCCGAAAGCCCGTCGCATGTGCGCGTGCGTCGATGAAGGTGTGGAAGGCCGGCAACCCGGTGACAGGGAGGACGATCCGCTCCGGGGTCAGCACGAGGAACTCCAAGGAGGAGGGCCCGCGTGCGAGCAGGTGGTTCGAGGCGTTCCACGCCATCAGCCGTTGCCCGGACGACACGACCTCCCCCGCGACGTTGTAGTAGATGTTCGTCCCTCCGCCAGAGCCGCAGGTGTAGGCAATGGCGCCGGTGCCCGCCTGCATGACGAACGCCCCGACGTCCTCGGCGATGCCGCACGCTGGCGCCGGAAGCCGGGTGTCGTTCTCATTTCCGTTGGAAGGGTACGAGCGGGTCCTCCCCTCGATCTTGAAGGAGTCCGGAACGAAGACCACCACCCGTTGCGGAGTCTTCTCCTCGTTGATGTAGTGGATGCGGCCGGTGGGTGAGACCGTCGCATTGCCGCGACCGGAGCCGTAGCAGCCGAAGCCCACCTGCGCGCGCGCGGGCGTCAGGACGCTGGAGATGGCGTCCTGGTAGCAGGCGCCCTCGGAGAGCGTGCCCCAGATGAGCACGTCATTCCCGGCCGTCGGCGCGGACTGGCACTGATTGTCCTGTCCGCACGTCGCCGCCCAGAGGGAGCCGCTGGCACAGTCGTCGGAGGTGTTGCACCGGCCAGGCTGGAGATCGCATTTCCGCGTCGAGTCGTTGCAGACCTCGTGGGACTGGCAGTCCGTCGCCGACAGGCAGGAGCCCTCCGCGAGCTCGCAGGTGTACCCGGTCCCGCAGACCTCCCACTTCTGGCACTGCGTGCTGCTGCTGCACATCCCCTCGCGCGGCTCGCACCGCCGGTCCGCCGAACAGGCCTCCCAGCCCCGGCAATCGCCATCGCCGCCGCACCCGGTGCAGAGCCCTTCCTGGCAGCGCAGGCCCGGCAGACAGCCGAAGTCGTTCTCGCACAATCCCTCGGGCGTACTCGTGCACGCGAGGAACAGCACCGCACCCCACACCACGAACGAACGCATCACCAGCGCCCTCTCACGTAGAAGTTCCCGCCGCCCTGGCCATCCGAGTCGAATGACACGGTCGACAAGCCCCAGAAGGTGAGCCCCGTGAGCGCGACGACGCCGCCGCCAATCATCAGGGTGTTCGCCAGCGTGTTGTAGGTCTTCACCTGGTCATACCTCGGGCGGTCCGCCGGCACGAGGCGGCCCTCGGTGTAGCGGTTGGAGAGGTCATTGTTCAGGCTGCGGCTGCGCAGCCCGAAGAACCCGCCGGTGCCCAGCACGAGCGCGCCGCCAATCGACGCGTAGATGCCCGTCTTCCGCATCCACCCGGACGCGCTGGGCCTGGGCTGGTCGTAGAGCGAGTCGGAGGAGTGCGACGCCGAGCCCTGCTCATACAGCGGGTCGAGTTCACCGGCGGGCTGGGGCGTGGCCGCGACGGCCTGCGCCTGCGGCGCGGGACGGACCTCGGCCTGGGGTTCGGTGGGGGCCACGGCGTCCGCGACCGGGGTGGACTTCAGCTCGGTGGCGGCTTTCTCCAACTGCTCGATCGCGAAGTGCGCCGGCCGCAGGTCCAGGAACCCGGCGACGAAGCGGAAGTTGACGGGCTTCGTCCGCTGCTGCTGGGCGGTGATGAGCGACAGGGTGACGGAGACCATCCCTTCCTCCATCGCCGCCTCGGCGTAGATGACGGCGCCCCCACGCCCGAGCCCGGCCAGGCATTCCGTCGTCGCCTTGGGCGCACACGATGCCTTCAGCGGCACGGGGCCGCGCAGGACGAACGTTCCAAACCGCCGGTCACTTGAACGGACCCCGGACTCGATGAGCCCCTCCGCGTCGGTGCGGATCTTCGGGTCGAGATTTCCCTGTACCGGGTAGAGGCTGACCACGATCTGCGCGCGGGCAATTCCAGGCACCGCGAGGATCGCCGTCAGCACGAACAGTCGAACGACTCGTGCGAGCAGCATTGCGCGGGACGCTATTTCACGAGTGTTCGATTGTAAATATACCGCAAGTGTTCACCGGGTGGGTCGCGCCACACTCAATTTCGTATGGAGTTAGTTCCCGTTTTCCCTGGCTGCGGACGTCTGGTGTGGAGGTTCAGGGCAGGCGGCGGTCGCACTACGGCGAGCGCGGCGTCAACGGGCCCATCGACGACCTGTGGACCGATGCGCCCATCGCCTATCGCAAGCAGAGCGGCGGGGACTACGACATCCCCGCGCTCACGCTGAAGCCGGGCCTGGGCGACGCCCGCGCAAGCGGGTTCCGCCTCCACGTCCGGCGTCACGACTGACGCGGCCGCGAGCCCTCGCGCCTACTTGCCCTTGGTCTTCTTCAGGACGGCGGGCTTCGCGGCGGTCGGCTTCGCGGCGGCCGACTTGGCGAGGACGGTGTTGCGCCGGGCGGCCAGCTCCGGGATCAACAACAGCTCGATGCGACGGTTGCGGGCGCGACCCTGCGGCGAGGCATTGGCCGCCAGGGGCCGCGTGTCGCCGTAGCCGGCCGCGAGCATGCGCTTCGCGGGCACGCCGCCCTTGTCCTGGAGGAAGCGCACCACGTTGACGGCGCGCGCGACGGACAGCTCCCAGTTGGTGGGGAAGGTGGCCTGGAGCTTCTGCGTAGGGGGCGAGTCATCGGTGTGGCCCGACACCTGGATGAGCTTGTCATCCACCTTGGCCAGCACGCCGCCCAGCCGGGTGAGGACCTCCTGGCCGCGCGCGCTGATGCTGGCGTCACCCGAATCGAAGATGACCTTGTCGACGAGGTCCACCTGGAGGCGGCCCCCGTTCTGCGTCAGGCGGATGGCGCCCTCGGCGATCTCCTTCTTCATCTTGTCCTGGAGGTCCTCGAAGGTGGCCTTGAGTCGGGCCAGCTCCGCCTCCTGCTCCTGCACCGTCTGGCTGAGCTGGGTCTTCTCGGTGTTGAGCTGGTCCTTCTCGCTGGCCAGCTTCGCGCGCTCGGCCTCCAGCGCGGCCAGCTTCGTCTCCAGCAACGCCTGCGCGGCCTCGGCCTCGCTGGCCCGGGCGGCCGCCGCCACCGCTGCTGCATCCGCAGCGGTCGTGTTGCGATGCGCCAGATAGAGCACCAGGCCCGCCAGCACCGCCACGAGCGCCGTCACCAACCAGGGCACCCAGGCCCTTCCGCGTTCCGTTTCCATGTCGCGACCTCCGGGGGAATGGACGGAGGCCACGCTAGTGACATGCCCCGGGTGCGCCTCAATGCGACCGGGTATGTGCAGGTATCTGGAGGTGCATTGTTGCACCCAGGGCAGATGCGCGGGGGAGCTAGCTCGTCTGCGACGCGGACGGGAGGAAGCCCGGGGCCACGGGGTCGCGGCGCGCCTGGAAGCGCCGCCACACCCGGCGCTCCCACAGGGCACCTCCGAGCAGCACCGCGACGCCGCTCCAGAGCAGCAGCGGATTCTCCTCCAGCGCATGGCTGAGGACGAGCAGGGCGCTGCCGACCACCGAGATGACGAGCGGCCCCACGCGATGAAGCCGCCACGCCCGCCACGCGCTCACGACGAGCGTCACGCCGATGGCCACCACCAGGAGGAGCAGATGGGTGGACTCGGAGAGCGAGACCCCAATCCCCACGAAGGACAGCACCTTGGCATAGGCCGAGAGACACGCGGGGCACACCGCGCAGGCCAGCAGGGGCAGCAGCGAAGCCCAGCGGCCACCGGGCTCTCCGGCCGGGCTCGAAGCCTCCGCCCGATGATGGGCGCAGTCGCAGGAGGAGCAGGGGGGGACAGGCCCGGCGTTCATCTTCACTTGAGACATGGGTGGAACCCCTCCGTGAGCGCCAGCACTCCGGTTCTCGCCTGGGACATCCAAGGCGAGAGGGACGCCTCAGGTATCGCACCGTGGACACATTTGCAACTCAGTTGCGTATATGGGCTGTGCGCGCCGCGCCGCAACAGGCTGTTGAAGGTGCCCGCGACGTAGATGAAGGCCCCGGTGCAATGAAGCAGTGTCAGCCGGCTTGAAGGCGCATGAGCATGTGCAGGTAATAGAGGGGCAGGGTGCTGCGCTCGAAGGCAGCGCACAGCAGGAGGACCGCGATGCCCGCTGCATCCCCGACGACCTCACCGCCATGAAGCGGTTGATGGAACAGCACGTACCCAGGCGTGAAGCGTCCCAGCCTGTCGGAGCCAAGTCCCTCGAGCAGGATCGCCGCTGCTCCGGCCACGACGGAAACGCCGGACCAGCGCCTGGGGAAATCCACATCGTGAGTCTATTGCGGCTGCCTCCCCGGTCAGCTGGAAACCGCTCGAAGGGTCGCGGGTCGTCGGGTGTGGCGGAGGACGTACTCGACGAGCCGCGCGTGCCCCTCGAGGAGCTTCATCGTGTGCGCCCGATGGAGGATGGAAGCCATGACGACATCGGCGGCGGTGAAGCCGTTGCCCACGAGCACCTCCCGGCCCTCGAGTCGGCGCTCGACGAGCGAGAGCAGCACCTCCAGCGGAGGCCCGGCTGTGGGTCGCCCCTGCGCTGCAATCACAGGCTCCAGGGTGACCTCGGCGAAGAGCAGCCATTGGAGATAGTCGCCACGCTCGGGGGAGCCGGGGGGAGGCGCGAGGCGGTGTTCTGGAAAGCGATCCGCGAGATGGAGGCAGATGGCGGACGATTCGAAGAGGGTGACCTCGCCGTCGACCAGGACGGGAACCTCTCCCAGCGGGTTGAGCGCGAGGAATTCCGCGGACCTGTGCTCCGACTTCGCCAGGTCCAACCTCACGAGTTCGTAGGGGACCTCGAGTTCCTCCAGCAGCCAGCGGGGGCGGGTGGCTCGGGTCCTGGGCGCGAAGTAGAGCTTCATTCGCTCCAACATGGCTGCCCGGGGAGCGCCGGACAATGTGGACGGACTGGACACTTTGTCAGGCTAGGCTTGACGAACATGATCTCGCCCGCCGACATGATCCTCTTCGCCACCGTCGTTCGTGAAGGCAGCTTCACGGCAGCCGCGCGCCGCATGGGCATCACCAAGCAGGCCACGAGCGAGCGCATCGCGAAGCTGGAGGCGCAGCTCGGGGTGCGCCTCCTGGAGCGAACGACGCGCAAGCTGCGGGTCACTGGCGCGGGCGCGACCTACTACGACCGCTGCGCGTCCATCGCGGAGCAGGTCGAGGAAGCCAACCGCGAGGTCCAGGAGGGGGGAGACGAGCCCATCGGGCTGCTGCGAATCGCTTCACCGACGCTCTATGGCCGTCGCTACCTCGTCCCCGTCGTCACCCAGTTCCTCATCACCCATCCGCGCGTGCAGATCGAGCTGGTGTTGGCCGACCGTCGCATCGACCTCGTCGAGGATGGACTCGACCTGGCGATTCACATCGGGGCGCTCGAGGACTCCTCCTGGGTCGCGCGAAGGCTCGGAGAGGCCGCCACCTACCTCGTCGCGAGTCCCGGCTACCTGGCCCAGCACGGGAGCCCGCGCGCCAAGGACCTCCAGGCAGCCCGGTGCATCGGGTTCAATGCCTTCGAGACCTGGAGCGTCGAAGGCGTGAAGTCGCGGATCCACCCCGTGCTCGTGGTGAGCGACCTGGAGGTGGCGTGCGAAGCCGCGATGGCCGGAGTCGGCATCGCGAGGGTGCCCGACCTCCTGTGCCGCGAAGCCGTCCGCGAGGGCCGCTTGAGGATCCTCTTCGGGCCGAAGCCCGCGGTGCTGCGGCCCATCTACGCCGTCTACCCGAGTCGCCTCAACCTGCCCGTGAAGGTCCGCCGGTTCGTTGAGGCCCTGGCAGCACACGTCGATGCTTGACAACCAATAAGTGTAGGCTTATTGGTTGTCCATGCAGAGAGCGGTCGTGGCCGAAGACAAGATCTTCCAGGCGCTGGCGGACCCCAGCCGCAGGGCGATCTTCGAGTCGCTCACACGTGGCGAAGCGGCGGTGAAGGACCTGACTGCGCGCTTCGCCATCTCCCAGCCGGCGGTCTCACAGCACCTTGCTGCCTTGAAGGACGCCGGCCTGGTGAACGGCCGGCGCGAAGGGCGCTGTGTCTACTACCGGGTGGAGCCGCGCGGGATGAAGCCGCTCATCGACTGGATCGCGCACTACCGCGCCTTCTGGACGGAGCACGTCGATCGCCTTGAAGAACTGCTGGAGAAAATGGACGAATGAGCCCCTTCGACAAGACAGCCCCGTCGCAAACCGACGCCATTTCATTCGAATTCGATCTGCGTCATTCGCCGAAGAAGGTCTGGCGCGCGCTCACCGACCCTGAGTTGCTCACCGAGTGGCTGCTGCCTGCCGTCGGGTTCAAGCCCGAGCCCGGGACCGCGTTCGCGTTCAAGACGCAGCCGTACCCCGGCTGGGACGGCACGGTGAACTGCCGGGTCCTCGAGAGCGAAGAGCAGCGGAAGCTCAGCTACACGTGGGTGGTTGGCGACATGGTGCTGGACACCGTCGTGACCTTCACGCTCACGCCCACGGAGGCGGGCACGCGCCTGGCCCTCGTGCAGTCGGGCTTCAAGCCGGACCAGAAGCAGAACTTCGGCGGTGCGCGCTACGGCTGGAACATGATGGGCGGGAAGCTCGTCGACCTGCTCGCGAGGATCCCATGAGCACGCAGGCCTCCGTGTCCTGGACCCATTGGATCCGGGTGAGCCACCGCTGGCTGTCCCTTGCCTTCACGGTGGCGGTCATCGCCAACTTCGTCGCAATGGCAAAGGGGTCCACCGTTGTCTGGGTGGGTGTCCTGGCGCTGATTCCGCTCGCCTTGCTCCTGTTCTCCGGTCTGTACTTGTTCGTGCTGCCGTACGCCCACAAGTGGCGCCGCGGGCGACGCGCCCATTGAGCTCTGGAGGCAGAATGACGAAGGCCACGTCGCAAGCAAGCAAGCCACGCAAGGTGGCCAGGAAATCCCAGCCCAAGGCCACGCCGGAGAAGTCCGCTTCCCAGCTCATCGATCAGCGCATCCTCGACCTGGGGGACTGGCGCGGGGAGACCCTGGCCCGCATGCGGGCGCTGATCCTGGAAGCGGACCCGGAGATGACCGAGGAGTGGAAGTGGATGGGCACTCCGGTCTGGTCGCACCACGGGATTGTCTGCACGGGAGAGTCCTACAAGGCGGCCGTGAAGCTCACGTTCGCCAAGGGGGCCCGAATCCCAGACCCATCAGGCCTCTTCAATTCCAGCCTGGAGGGCAACACGCGAAGGGCCATCGACATCCACGAAGGGGAGAAGGTCGACGCGCGCGCGTTCAAGGCGCTCGTGAAGGCCGCGGTGGCCCAGAATGCTTCGACGGCGAAGCCGAAGCCCGGTGCGAGCAAGGCGAAGCCGGTGAAGCTCCTCTCCGGCGGCAATCCGCAGATCGCGAAGGGTGACGGCGACGCCCCGGTGCAGGCGTACATCGACGCGTTGCCGGGCTGGAAGCGCGACATCGGGAGCTGGCTCGACGCGCTCATCGTGCGGAACGTGCCTGGGGTGAAGAAGGCCGTGAAGTGGAACACGCCGTTCTACGGCCTTGAAGGCCAGGGCTTCTTCCTGGGGATGCACGCCTTCACGAACTACGTGAAGGTGACCTTCTTCCGCGGGACGTCGCTGCGACCGGTCCCTCCCGGCCCCAGCAAGACCCCGGACACGCGTTACTACGACATCCGCGAAGACGACCCGCTCGACGAGGCGCAGATGGCGAAGTGGGTGAAGCAGGCGGCCTCGTTGCCCGGCTGGATCACGTAGCCTCGCGACGCTGACGCGCCCAGGCCTCGAAGCTCATGGGCGAAAGGCCGTAGGAACGCGCCATCTCCGGCCGTGCCAGTACCGGGGCGACGTTCATGTACGTCAGGCCTCGCGCCACGCCAGGGTGCAGTCCGGCCGCGACGGCCTCTTCGACCGTGCTGGACTGGACCGCGTACTCCTTGCCGTCGAGGCGCGAGAGGATCTCGGCGACCTGGGGAAGCGTGAGCAGGTCCCCCGCGAGCTGCAGCGTCACACCGTGGAACGTCGCGGGATCGTTGATCGCCGCGGCGGCCGCCTTGCCGATGTCCTCCGGCGCGATCAGCGCGATGGGCCGGTCGGTCCTGATCACCGTGAGCAACCGGCGCCCGTCGACAAAGCCGGCGGGATCCAACATCGGCTGATCCATGAAGGTGGCGGGCAGGAGGAGGGTCCAGTGCTTGAAGCCCGCGGTGCGGACGAGGTCGCAGGTGGCAAGCTTGTTCTCCCAGTACTCCTCGTGCGACTTCCAGCGCCCCTCCGCCCAGCCCTCGACGTTGCGGTGGTCGCCGACACCGGACGTCGCGGTGTGCACGAACGTCCCGACGCCCTCGGCGAGCGCGGCCTCGACGAGGTTCCTCCCTTGCTGGCGCTCCTTGCTGTAGTCGACACCGGTCGCGGAGAGGATTGGCGACTGCATCGAGAAGACCGCCCGCGCCCCCGCACAGGCGGCGCGCAACGACGCCGGCGCGTCGAGGTCTCCGACGAACACCTCGGCGCCAGCCGCCGCGAGGGCCTTGGCGTTGGGCGCCTCCGGATTGCGCACCAGCACACGCACCGATGTGCCGCCTTCGGCCAGCAGTGCCCGGGCGGTGGCGCCGCCCTGGCGCCCTGTGGCGGCGGTGACGAGAACGGAATCGGTGCTGCTCATGGGCAGCTCCTTTCGTAAGTGGGGGACCCCACCGTTTAGTTTCGTGGTTAGATATGGGGGGGCACCCCGCTTGTCAAGGAAGGCCCTTGTGAGGAGAGGAGCGCCGTGGAGCATGTGAAGCCGTTGCGAGCGGACGGGCGACGCAACCGGGAGCAGATTGTCGCGGCCGCCGCGGAGCTGGTCGCCAGGGATGGCGCGCAGGCGTCGCTCGAGGAGATCGCGCGGCGGGCAGGGGTAGGCTCGGCGACCCTGCACCGGCACTTCCCGTCGCGGCAGGCGCTGTTGGAGGCGGTATTCCGGGACGGCGTCGCGCAGCTCTGTGCGAGCGCAGCCGCGCAACCGGGCAAGAATCCCGCCGCCGAGTTGGCGACCTGGCTCGAGGAACTGACGGTCTACACCGCGACCCACCGCGGGCTTGCCGCTGCGCTGCTGACCGGCCCGGATGGCCTCAAGGCCGAAGAAATCTGCTGCACCGACATGCTGCTCGACGTGTTGAACGTCCTGGTGGCACGGGCGTCATCGGTGGGCGCGATTCACGCCAGCGCCACAACGAAGGACCTGATGGTGCTGGCGAACGCGATCGCCGTCGCGAACGAAGACGATCCGCTCACCGCGCGCCGGGTGCTGCACCTCGCGCTCACCGGCATCCGGCCGTGAACGTGGCGAGAGGGCCCCCGCTCGGCTGTCGGTGATTGCCCGCAGTCTGCTTGCGGCAGAAGACGGGTATCACCTGGCCTTCGCTGCCAGCTCCCTCGCCGCCTCGACGAAGAGGCGCAGGGGGCCCGAGCGCCGAGCGCGGCTGGGAAAGTAGAGGAAGAAGCCGGGGACGGTGGGCGCGTAGGCCTCGAGCACCACCTTCAGCCGGCCGGTGCGCAGCTGCTCCCGCACCTCCGGCTCGAAGGCGTACGCGAGCCCGGCGCCTGACTCGGCCAGGGACAGCATCACCTGGCCATTGTTGGAGATGACGCCCCCGCGCACCGGCACGCGCCAGTTCCTGCGGCCGCGCTCCAGCTCCCAGGCGTAGAGGGCCCCACTCGTTTGCGAGCGGTAGGTGATGCACTTGTGGCGCAGCAGGTCCTCGGGCTTCTGGGGCGTGCCGTGGCGCTCGAGGTAGTCGGGAGCGCCCACCACCACGAAGCGAAACGGGTCGGTGAGGCGCACCTGCACCATGTCGCGCTCGATGGCCTCGGTCAGCCGCACACCCGCGTCGTAGCCCTCGGCCACGATGTCCACGAAGCGGTCTTCGACGACGACCTCCACCTCCACGCGCGGATGTCGCTCGCCGAAGACTGGCAGGACGGGCGTGATGACGAAGGGGACGGCCATCTGTGGGGTCGACACCCGCAGTCGGCCCACCGCCTCGCCCGGCTGCGCGGACACGGTGGTGAGGGCCGCCAGCACCTGGCCGAGCCCCGGGCTGGCCTCCTCCACGAGGCGCCTTCCCGCATCCGTCAGCGCCACGCTGCGGGTGGTGCGCGTGAGCAGCACCACGCGCAGCTGCTCTTCCAACTGCCGCACCGCCTGGCTGACGGCGGACCTGGAGACGCTCAGCTCGCGCGCCGCGCTGCTGAAGCTCCGCAGGCGCGCCACGGTGAGGAAGGCCTGGAGCTGCGGGAACGGAACCGTATTCATCAGCGACCCCCACTGGAGGCTACCGCGACACGGGAAGCCCATTGTCCAGGACGGCTTAACAACCCATTCGAGGGTGGGTGTCTAGTCCGATGCAGGGTTGGGCCGTATCTCTCCGGATGTCGCTGCACCGCGCACGCTCCTCGCCTCCGAAAGGGACCCTCCATGAAGAACGACAAGCCGCCAGCAGGTTCGAACGCCCTGGAGCACCGGGCGTTCAGTCGCCGTGACTTCCTGGCTGGTACCGCCGTGGTCGGGGCCGGTCTGGCCGCCGGCCCGGTGGCGTGCGCCACGTCGACGCAACCGCCCACCCACGCCAACAGCGCGCCACGCGCAGGAGAGCGCCGCATGAAGACACGCAAGCTGGGAAGCCTTGAGGTCTCGGAGGTGGGGCATGGGTGCATGAGCATCAGCGCCAACTACGGCCCTCCTGCGGACAGGAACCAGGGCATCCAGGTCATCCGCACGGCCCATGAGAAGGGCGTCACGTTCTTCGATACGGCGGAGGTCTACGGCCCGTACACGAACGAGGAGCTGGTCGGAGAAGCGCTCGCGCCCATCCGCGACAGGGTCGTCATCGCGACCAAGTTCGGCTTCAACCTCGGGGCGGGTGGGGGCCTCAACAGCCGACCCGAGCACATCAAGAAGGTGGTCGAGGGCTCGCTCAAGCGCCTCAAGACCGACCGCATCGACCTCTACTACCAGCACCGCGTCGACCCCCGGGTGCCCATCGAGGACGTGGCGGGTGCGGTGAAGGACCTCATCGCCGAGGGCAAGGTCCTGCACTTCGGCCTCTCCGAGGCGAGTGCGCGGACCCTCCGGCGAGCGCACGCGGTCCAGCCGGTCACGGCGCTCCAGACCGAGTACTCATTCATGGAGCGGGACCCGGAGAAGAACGGCGTCCTCGCGGCGTGCGAAGAGCTGGGAGTCGGGTTCGTTCCGTGGGGGCCCCTGGGGATGGGGTTCCTGACCGGGAGAATCGATGCGCGCACGCAGCTGGACCCGAAGACGGACCTGCGTTCCGGCTTCACGCGCTTCAGCCCCGAGAACCTGGCCGCCAATGCGCCCATCGTCGAGGCGCTCAGGCGCGTTGCGGAGAAGCAGGGCGCCACGCCAGCGCAGCTCGCACTGGCGTGGCTCCTGGCCCAGAAGCCGTGGATCGTTCCCATCCCCGGCACGCGCAACCCGGCGCACCTCGAGGAGAACCTGCGGGCCATCCAGGTCCAGCTGACGCCCGCGGACCTTCGCGAACTCGACACGGCGCTCTCCGCGCTGAAGGTGCACGGCGGCCGGATGAACGAGATGCAGATGGAGGTGGTGGATCACACGCAGTGACCGGTCGATCGACCGATGCCGCGGGCGTCACACCACCTTGCTCGCAAGCTCCCTGGGCTCAGGTCCTCATGGTCCCGCCGCCGGGCAGGTCGCGGGCTCGAGGTAGAAGCCTTCCCAGGAGGTAGCGTCGGTGGGATTGCAGATGCCCACGTTGCCGCCACTTCCGCTCTGGATGGGAGCGCCGAGGGTGGCCTCCTTCCAGTTGCGCGCGGTGCCCGTCGACGATGCGAAGCCATAGCGATTGCGGCCGCCGTGGACGCCGCAGTCGGAGCGGGTGAACGGCTCCGCCGTGGTGAGCGTGGCGCTCACGGTGAGCTGGTTCGCGACCACCGCCACGTACGCGCCGCTCGCTCCCTTGAGCTTGTAGCTCGCGCCGCTCGTGACGAGCTCGAAGACCTCGCCACCGGTCTGCGTCGTGCTGAGGGCGGCCACCTTGCCCGTGCCGTCGACGGTGAACCACTTGTCGGCGCGCTCGCTCTGGATGCGGAAGCAGCCCGCGCCGCTGACGGTCTCGGTGTGGCACGTCGCATCGCAGCCATCGCCCGACTGGGTGTTGCCGTCGTCGCATTGCTCGCCGCTCTCGACGGTGCCGTTGCCGCACACGGGGGCGGTGCTGCCATCCGGGCAGGTCACCGGTGCGAGGTAGAAGCCCTCCCAGGCGCCGCCATCGGTCGGGTTGCAGGCGCCGCCATTGCCGCCGTCACCGCTCTGGATCGGCCCGTCCGTCGTGGTTTCCTTCCAATGGGGCGCGCTCCCCAACGACGCCTGGAAGCCGACACGCGTGCGCCCGCCATAGCCGCAGGGCAGCTGCGTGAACGACTCCCCGCTGGCGAAGTTGGCGCTCATCGCGAGCTGGTTTGCCACCACCGTCAGGAACGCATCGCCCGAGCCCTTGAGCTTGTACCGGGTGCCCGTCGGAACGAGCTGGAAGATCTGCCCTCCCGTTTGCGTCGCGCTGCCGGCGACGACCTTGCCCGCGATGTCGACGATGAGCCACTTGTCGCTGCGCTCGCTTTGAATCTGGTAGCAGCTCCCGCCCGAGGTTTCGACGAACGTGGCCGTGTAGGTGGCCGCGCTGCCAGGCGTGGTGAAGTTATGCAATTGCGCGCCGCCGTCCGACCACGACGAGAACGCCCAGAACTTTCCGTTCGCGTACTGCGGCGAGTCGACGCCCACGGAGCGGACGACGCCGACCACGCCGGTCGTGTCATGCGGCGCCGCGAACGGCCGCCCGTCCATCAGCACCTGCAGCCCGCTCGGCAGGCTGGTCACCCTGAGCGGTACCGTGACCGGGAATACGTCGCGATACGTCGTGTGGGTGAGGCCAATCGAGTCGCGCACCGTGAGCCGCACGCGATACCAGACGTTGGCCGAGCTCTCGCCGGCGCTCGGGATGGGCCAGCTCCCGCTCGCGATGCCGGTGGTGTCGGACATGGCGGGATGCGTGTGGGTATCGTGATGGAAGGTGATGTTCCAGGTCATCGCGCTCGGCGGCAGCGCGCCATCCTCCGTGTCGCTGGCCGAACCGGAGAACATCATGTTCGTGGCCGCGGTGTAGGTCGCGCCCGCGGCCGGCGTCGCAATCGTGGCCACCGGCGGCTTGTTGGACGTCACCGTCAGCACCGCGGCGGCGCTGGTGGCCGAGCCAAGCCCGTTGGTCACGACCACCCGGAAGCTCGCGCCGCTGTCGGCGAGCTGCGCGGCGTTCAGCACGTAGCTCGGCGAGGTCGCGCCGGAGATGTCCACGCCGTTGCGCTGCCACCGGTAGGTGAGGGGCGGCTCGCCGCTCGCGGACACCGTGAAGGTCGCCGGATTTCCAACCGAGACCAACGTGCTCGCCGGCTGCTGCGCGATGCTCGGCGGCAGCGAAGCCGTGTAGGCGATGCGACCCACCTGGCCCGCGCCGCGCGACAGATAGTAGAGCGCGCCGTCGGGCCCCACATCGAGGTCCACGGGCCCCACGGCGGCCGTCGCGAACAGCGAACGCACGCCAGAGTTCGGGTCGATGCGCGCGATCCAATTGTTGGTGTAATCCGCGAAGAAGTATTGCCCGACATACGCGCTGGGAAACGCCGAAACCGGCGGGTTGTAGAAGGTACCGCCGGCGATGCAGTTGCCGGCGGCCGTGCCGGCGCCATGCGGGTACGCGAAGAACGGCTGCGTGAGCTCCGGGCGATTCGTGAAATAGCCTTCAGTCATCGGCCAGCCGTAGTTGGCACCGGCCTGGCCGCGGTTGATCTCTTCCCAGCCGCCTTCGCCCACGTCGTTGATGAACAGGGTCCCCGTGCCGGGCTGAACGTCGAAGGTGAAGGGGTTGCGCAGCCCCATCGCCCAGGTCGCCTTGGCAAGTCCGGTGGCGGTCGCGTAGAACGGATTGTCCGTGGGAATGCTGCCGTCCGAGTTGAGGCGCAGCAGCTTTCCGAGCGGCGTGCTCAGGCTCTGCGAGTTGGCGGAGACCGCGTTGTCGCCGACCGAAACGTAGAGCTTGCCGTCGAGTCCGAAGCGAACCGCGCCGCCGTTGTGGTTGGCGGCGTCGAGCGTCGGAAGGTCGAGGAGCACCAGCTCGCTTCCGGGAACCGCCACATTGCCGTTGGCGGTGAAGCGGCTGACTCGATTGTGGATGCTGCCAGCGACCGACGTGTAATAGACATACAGATAATGGTTGCTGGCGAAGTTGGGATCGAACGCGACGCCCATCAGCCCACGCTCGTTGCCGGTGTCCACGGCGAGCGTCACGAACGGAGTCGCCAGAAGCTGGCCGTTCGCGACGATGCGCAGCGAGCCGTCCTTCTCCGAGACGAACAGGCGCCCATCGGGCGCGAAGGTCATGGTGGTCGGTCCCTGGATGCCACTGACGAAGACGGAGTCGGCGAAGTTGGCGTCTTGAGTGACCGCAGCCGCGCGCGCGACCGCGAATTCCGGGTCCGACGGCGTCGAGCAGCCCATGACGAGGGAGAAGACCGCGCACACGACGAAGAGCGGCAGGGGACGCCGCGCTCGTACACTCGTTCTCAGCTGTGATGGCATCGCTACTTCTCCCGGTTGAACAGGCTCACGCGGCCCGTAGGCTGCGTGAGCGCTGATGGTTCTGTCCGGGTTTACATCGAAATCCAGTTTGACGGGGCGTGATTATCCCAAGGACGGGCGCCCCGACGCGGACTCACACCGTCTTCGCGGTCAGCTCCCTGGCCACCTCGATGAAGAGGCGCAGCGGCCCCGAGCGCTGCGCGCGGCTGGGGAAATAGAGGAAGAGGCCGGGCACACCCGGCGCGTACGCTTCGAGTACACGAACGAGCTGGCCGGTGCGCAGCCCCTCCTGCGCCGTTGGCTCGAAGGCGTACGCCAGCCCCAGCCCCTCGGTCGCCAGCCTGACGCTGGTCAACTCGTCGTTCGTGCTGACGCCGCCGCGTGCCGGGACGCGCCACGTCCTCTTCCCTCGCTCGAGCTCCCAGGCGTAGTAGGTGCCGGTGGTCTGGGAGCGCAGGTTGATGCACTCGTGGTGCAGCAGGTCCTCGGGCTTCTGGGGTGTGCCGTGGCGCGCGAGGTAGCTCGGTGCGGCCACGACGACGAAGCGGAAGGCGCCCGTGAGGCGCACCTGCACCATGTCACGCTCGAGGGTCTCCTCCAGGCGCACGCCTGCGTCGTAGCCCTCCGCGACGATGTCGACGAGGCGATCCTCGACGACGACGTCCACCTCGACCCGAGGGTGGCGCGCGCGGAAGGCGGGGAGCACCGGCGCGATGAGAAGGGACACGGCGGACCGGGGCACGGACAGCCTCAGCCGTCCCACCACCTCGCCCGGCTGCGCCGACACGCTCTGCAGCGCGGAAGACGCCTGGGCCAGGCCTGGCCCCGCCTCCTCCACGAGCCGCCGTCCCGCGTCCGTCACGGCGACGCTGCGGGTGGTGCGGTTGAGCAGCACGACGCCCAGCTGCGTTTCGAGCTGTCGCACCGACTGGCTCACCGCCGCGGAGGAGACGCCCAGCTCACGCGCGGCACCGCGAAAGCTCTGCAGGCGCGCCACGACGAGGAAGACGTGGAGTTGCGTGAAGGGGACCGACTTCATGCCGTGACTCCTCAGGGGCGGCGCGCTCGCGCCGTTCACTGTTAGGCGCCGCTTAACACCCTGTCCACTGCCTGCACGTAGTTCATCGACGGGCCGGGGCGCATCTTCTCTTCGTCGCAGTCAGAAGCATGCCGCCACTTCGGCGGAGATGAAGACCCTGACCCAGGAGCCGAAGATGAGGATGAACGCTGATGTCGTGGGGAGGAACCCAGTACGAAGGACGTCCGTGGGGCCGGGCGCACTCCGACGTCACCTGCTGAAGGTGGCAGCGGTCGCTGCCGCCGTGGGCACGCTCGCTTGCCAGTCGGCGGGGCAGGGCGCTGGAGGCGCAGCGAGCGCCCAGGCGACCGAGGCCTGGGACAAGACCTTTGCGCGCAGCGCTCTCGTGAGCCACGAGAAGGTGACCTTCCACAACCGGCTCGGCATCAAGCTCGTCGCTGATCTCTACGTCCCCACCAATCTGGACCGAACGAAGCGAGCGCCTGCGATCATCGTCGGTCACCCCTACGGCGGCGTGAAGGAGCAGACGTCGGGGCTCTATGCGCAGACGATGGCCGAGCGGGGCTTCATCACCCTGGCGTTCGACGCCTCGTACAACGGCGAGAGCGGCGGCCAGCCCCACTTCATCGCCTCGCCGGAGGCGTTCGTCGAGGACTTCAGCGCCTCGGTTGACTACCTCGGCGCGAATCCGCTCGTCGACCGGGACCGCATCGGCGTCATCGGTGTCTGTGGCAGTGGCGGCTTCGGCCTGGCAGCCGCGGCGATCGACCCACGCATCAAGGCTGTTGCCACGGTCAGCATGTATGACATCGGCCAGGCGACGCGGCAGGGACTCGCGGAGCAGCTGGACAAGGGCGCGCTCACGAAGAACCTGGAGCGAATCGCCGCGCAGCGCTGGGCGGAGGTGGATGGGGCACCGCGAGCGATGACGGTGGGAACGCCTGAGGTCATCACCGAGCGTTCGTCCGCGATCGATCGAGAGTTCTTCGACTACTACCGCACGCCGCGCGGTCAGCACCCGCGCTCGACCACGGCGATGTCGCTCACCAGCGCCGCGCCCATGTCGCTGTTCGGGTCCTTCGAGCACCTCGAGCGGATCTCGCCGCGCCCCGTGTTGTTCATCACGGGGGACCATGCGCACTCACGCATCTTCAGTGAGCACGCCTTCGCGAAGGCCTCCGAACCGAAGGAGCTCTTCGTCGTGCCGGGCGCCGGCCACGTGGACCTCTACGACCGCGTGCAGCTCATCCCCTGGGACAAGCTGACGTCGTTCTTCCATTCGCAGCTGGGCCCGACCGCGGCAGCCAGCCGGTAAGGGTCACAACAATGCAACCCACCCACACCTCCGTGGCGCCGGCCCCGCGCTCCGCATCATGGGGCGCCGTGTTCGCGCTCACCCTGTGCGTCTCGACGCTCATCGCCTCCGAGTTCATGCCGGTGAGCCTTCTGACGCCCATCGCGTCGGACCTTGGCGTGAGCGAAGGCCGCGCGGGTCAAGCCATCGCGGTGTCCGGGCTCTTCGCCGTGGTGACGAGCCTCTTCATCGCGTCCGTGGCCAGGGCTGTTGACCGCCGGAAGCTGCTCCTCGGTCTCACCAGCCTCATGCTGATCTCGGGCCTCGTCGTCGCCCTGGCGCCGAACTACACCGTGTTCATGTTCGGGCGTGCGCTCATCGGCATCGTCGTGGGCGGGTTCTGGGCGTTGTCGGCGGCCACCGTCATGCGCCTGGTGCCCGAGAAGGACGTGCCGCGGGGACTGGCCATGCTGAACGGCGGCAATGCACTGGCCACGACCGTCGCGGCGCCGCTTGGCAGCTTCCTGGGGCAGTACATCGGCTGGCGGGGTGCGTTCTTCGCCGTCGTTCCCCTCGCGGCGCTCACCCTCGCGTGGCAGTACTTCACCTTGCCCCGGATGCCCACCGAGCAAGCCGCTGCGCCTCCGAGCACTGTCGCCGTCCTTCGCCGCCCCAGGGCCCGGTGGGGAATCCTGGCGGTCACGTTGCTCTTCATGGGCCAGTTCGCCCTGTTCACGTACCTGCGTCCCTTCCTGGAGACGGTCACCCGGGTCGGCGTGTCCATGCTCTCGCTGGTCCTGCTGGGCATGGGCGCCGCGGGGCTCCTGGGCACGTATCTGATGGGGTTCCTCGTGGCCCGGCGGCTGTCCGCGGTGCTCATCGCCGCGCCACTCGCGATGGCGGTCATCGCGGTCGCCCTGGTCATCTTCGGCCAGTCCCTTGCGGCCACGGCCCTGCTCCTCGCCGGCTGGGGCCTGATTGGCACGGCGGCGCCGGTCGCGTGGTGGACGTGGCTCAGCCGCACGCTGCCACACGATGCGGAGGCGGGCGGCGGCCTCATGGTCGCGGCCATCCAGCTCGCCATCACGGCGGGCGCTTCGCTCGGAGGACTGCTATTCGACCGCGGCGGCCACCAGGGGACGTTCCTGGCGAGCGCCGCGCTGCTCGGGGCCGCGGCGCTCACGGCCTTCTGGGCGTCGCGGCCCGCGAGGCTGCCGGCGGTGGTCTTGCCGCCCGGTGACGCTGCGGCTTCCTGTCCCTCCACCCACTGAGGCGCGAGCACCGCGCCTTGGTTTCAGCCACCGCCGCCCGTCGCGGCATTCACACACGGAGTCACCCATGAAGGCACTCGTCACCACCGCACTCGCCCTCCCGCTGATCGCACTCGCCGCCGCTCAGGCGCGCCCGGGGGGCGCGGATGGGGGAAGCGCCGTTCCCGCGGCCGCCGCGCGCGAGGGCGTCCGTGTCTCGCGCGCAGGCAGCCAGGCCTCCATGAAGGGGCCTGCCGAGTGGTTCACCGGCGTGGTGCGCATCGACCCGCTCTTCGCGGCGAACGCGCCGTCGCGCGGCGCGGGCGCGAGCGTCACCTTCGAGCCCGGCGCCCGCACGGCCTGGCACGCGCACCCGCTGGGGCAGACCCTCGTCGTCACGGCAGGGGTGGGGCGGGTGCAGGGCTGGGGCAGCGCCGTCCAGGAGATCCGCCCGGGCGACGTCGTGTGGATTCCGGCGGGCCAGAAGCACTGGCACGGCGCGGCGCCCACCACCGCCATGACCCACCTCGCCCTCCATGAGGCCCTGGACGGCAAGGTGGTGGAGTGGATGGAGAAGGTCACCGACGCGCAGTACGGCACCCAACCCTGAAAGGAGCCACACCATGGCCACGAACGAGAAGCCCCTGACCGCCGCCCAGAAGGCCCTGGGCGACTTCGCACCCAAGCTCGTCGAGCTGACCGACGACGTCCTCTTCGGCGACGTGTGGGAGCGGCCGCAATTGTCCAAGCGCGACCGCAGCCTCATCACCTGCGCCGCACTGGTGGCCACGGGGAAGACGGAGCAGATGGGCTTCCACTTCCCGCGCGCCATCGAGAACGGCGTCACGCAGGAGGAGCTCGTCGAGCTCATCACCCACCTGGCCTTCTACGTGGGCTGGCCCCACGCCATGTCTGCGATGGGCCGCGCCAAGGAGCTGCTGGGGAAGGCGTCGCCGTGATGGCAAGGCCCGTGTACCGGGCCCGCGCGGCCGTCCTCGCGCTCGGGCTCCTGTCGTCCGCGGTCCATGCGCAGGCGCGTGCCCACGTTGAGGAGAAGCCCATGAAGATTCGACTGACGGCCGGGGCAAAGGTCCTGACGGGCACGCTGCTCGACAATGCGACGGCGCGCGACTTCGCCGGGCTTCTGCCCCTCACGCTGACCCTGACGGACTACGCGGCCACCGAGAAGGTCAGTGACCTGCCCCGGCGCCTGTCCACGAAAGGGGCCCCCTCGGGCACCACCCCTTCGGCCGGCGACATCGCCTACTACGCGCCCTGGGGGAACCTGGCCCTCTTCCATAAAGGATTCAGCCACTCGAGCGGGCTCATCAAGCTCGGAACGCTGGATGGCGGCATCGAGGTCCTGCGTGCAGCGGGCCCTCTTGAGGTGAAGGTCGAGCTCATGAAGTGAAGTCGCGGATGTAGGCTGCCGTGTCGCGCAGGGCCGTGGGGCCCAGGGCCGCCTTCTCCGCGCGGTGGCCCGGGATGACCGTGGTGGCGCCTCGCTTGTCGAACTGCTCGATGTTCTTGAGCCACTGCGCCCGCCACCGGGCGTCCGCGTTCACGAGATACGCATGGACCTGCTGGTAGGCCGTATCCCCCGCGATGAGCGTCCGGGTGGAGGGAATCCACACCGCCGTGGCGGCCTCGCTCTCACCGGGGTTCAGGCCGATGAGTTCCAGCCGTTGACCCTCCAGCGTCAGGTGGTCCGCCGTGAGCAGGGACGGAATCACCGGCTCGGAGGTGAGGTTGGCGCCGAAGAGCGGCTTCCACTGCGCGAGCTGCTTCGGTGCGAGCGCCTTGATCTCCGCGATGACCGCGGGCGCGGCGACAATTCGCGCCTGGGGGAAGGCGGCCCGCACCACCTCCAGGCCGAAGTAGTGGTCCGGGTGACCATGGGTGATGAGGATCGTCTTCAGCGTCTTCTTCGACTCGATGATTTTCGCGACCAGCCGGTGCGCCTCCGCGAGCGTGAACTGCGAGTCGACGAGCACCGCGTCCTGCTCCCCCGTGATGAGGGTGGACGTGACGCGGAAGCCCTCGGAGGCCGCGGTGAAGACCTCGGTCTTGAGCGGCGCGGCGGCCTGGCTCGTGGTCGCGAGGGAGAGGGCGAGGGCGAACATCGGAAGGGCGGGTTTCATGGCGTTCTCGTGTGACGAGGGAGGTGCCCGAAGCCGATGGCTTCGAGACACCCCCAAGATGCGAAACCCAGCCCGTGAGATATACGGCATGAAAGTCATCGCATCGTTGACGTGGCGTCACGAATCACGCGAGCGTCGAGCGCATGGATGCCTTCTCCGAGATCGCGGTCTTCACGCGCGTGGTGGACCTGGGCGGCTTCACGCGAGCGGCGGAGCAGCTGAGACTCACGCCGTCGGGAGTGAGCCGCATCGTGTCGCGGTTGGAGGCGCGGCTGGGGGTGCGGCTGCTCAACCGGACCACCCGCAGCCTCAGCCTCACGGACGAGGGGGCCGCGTATTACGAGCGCTGTACGCGCATCCTCGCGGAGCTCGAGGACGCCAATGCCACCCTGGCCCGGGCCAGCGTCACCCCGCGTGGGCGGCTGCGCGTGGATGCTCCGGTGGCGATCTCGGAGTTCGTCCTCGGGGCGGCACTCCCGCGCTTCCTCGAGCGCTACCCGGAGGTGTCCATCGACTTGACGGTCCGGGACCAGCTCATCGATCCGACCGCCGAGGGCGTGGACGTGGTCATCCGCCTCGCGGCGGCGCGGGATTCCGAGCTCATCTCCCGCAACCTCTCCCGCGCGCGCTCCATCCTGGTGGCCTCTCCGGCCTACCTCGCCGCGCATGGGCGTCCCCGCACGCTCGCCTCGCTGCGCGAGCACACGTGCATCGCGTACCTGTCGAGCACGGGCCCCCTGCCGTGGCGCCTCAAGGGAAACGCGGGTGAGATGAGCTACGTGGCCAATGCCCGGCTCGTCGCGGGGTCGGGCAACGTGCTCACCCGGGCCGCGGTCGCCGGGCTGGGAATCGCCCAGACCTTCGAGTACCACGTGGCTGCGGAGCTCTCCCGCGGCGAGCTGGAGATCATCCTTGAGGAGTACGAGCCCGAGCCTCGCACCGTCCACGCCCTCTTCGCGCGGCAGAAGTCCGCCGTCCCCAAGGTCCGGGTCTTCATCGATTTCCTGGTGGAACTCTTCGCGTCCACCACGGCGGAGCTGTCCGGCCGGAAGAAGCGACGCTGAAAACACCACGGGCGGCAGGGTTTCCCCCGCCGCCCGTTCGAGCCACGACCCTGGCGCTCATCAGCGAGGGCAACTCCTCCTTCGAGGAGGGCTTCGGCAAGAAACTGACTCCGACAGCAGTGATGGGGAGCAACGGCCTGATGGTGGCGTCGCCAGTGACTCCACGCCAGGACGTGCGCGAGCGGAGCCACTGCGGGACATGCTGTGTCATTCCGTCGCTGCCCGACAGCTGACCTTCTCATGCCATCCGTATGCCACGAGGACCGCATAGGGCCAGACCTGGCGCATCGAGTGAATGCCGGGGGCCTTCGCCCGCCGGTAGTAAACGATCAGATCCGGGCCGTTCTTCTCCGGCTTCTGGATGAGCTGGACGGAGTCGATGAGGAGGACGGTGCCATTCTCCTCGCTCGTGGACGACACGCAGAGCACCCAGCTGGCGAACTTGAAGTTGTTGTTGGGCCGCGCGGCCTCGTCGACCAGCGAGAGGTAGGGACCCTTCAGGCGCCCTTCGGCCGGAATGTAATCCAGGTCATCGACACTGGCGGCGATGATCTGTTCGAAGCGCTGCTCCCGGTAATCGGTTTTGAAGCTCGCGCGCATGTCGCGCCCCTCCGCCCCCGCGTTCGCTCCCAGCAACAGACAGGTGAGCCCCATCCCCCAGTGAAATCGCATCATGTGTGCCTCCCTGTTGAGATGCCTTGCAAGCGGTTGGCCAGGGATCGACGCTCTCGGAGCCCTCCTGGGGACTCATCGCGTGTGACAGTTTGACCCGGAACCGCGCTGTTGGCGGGACGGAGTGTCCGTGCCGTGGCAAGCCTCGGACAGGCATACGGGGCTGGCGAACGAAGCGGGAACCCGGAGCAACTCCTCGTGACGTCGCTTCTTCAGGCTCTCATTTGTTTTCGACCCGTCCCTGCGGAGTCGGGCTCGTCATCCACTCCGCGCACGCCACGGGCCAGGCACGATCATCGGGGTAGAGCGCCGTGTGGAGGTACGCCCACCCCCAGTGTCAGCGTAGTTGTCGCCTCGGCTGATCAGCCGGGCTGACCACGCCTTGGGGACGAGAGCAGGCAGGACTCAGTGCTGTACACGGATGGATTCAAGTCAGAGAGGGTGAGGTGGATGGTGGGCCTCGGGCCAAGCCGCTCTGGTCGCCATCGGGTGTGAAGCACTGTGCGAGCCGAGCGTGCGCCTGGTGATGCTGACCCCAAGCGCCCCTTCGAGCATGGCCGCGGCAGAGCTGACGAGGGCTCTGCCTGACTGCGGAAGGCCGCATCTCTCCCATGCCACTTCGCAGGAGAGCCTTACTGCCTCACCTTCTATGTGGAGTCATGCCATGCGCAATCCCAACGATGTTCAGGAATACAACGCCATCGTCGAGGTACTGAGCAAGCAAGACGAAGGCCGAGCGCAGGCCAACCCGCCTATCGCCCGAAGCCAAGGCAGCCATCGTCGCGCCTCATTACCCGTGAAAGGAGAACCCTCATGTCGAAGAACATCAAGGCTGTACCCACCCGCGACTATGGCGCGGTCATCGCCACCGCCAGCAAGTACGTGGAAGGTCTGCGCGTCGGCAGCGTCGAAGGTGTGGCCGAGGCCTTCCACAAGGACGCAGTGATGTACGGCTTCACCCATGGAGAGCTGCTGGGAGGCTCGATCAAGAACCTCTACGACTTCGTCCAGAAGAACGGCAAGGCGCCCGACATCACCACGCGGCTCGACGTGCTCGCGATCACGCCGACCACGGCGGTGGTGCGTGTCGATATGGAGAAGGACGCGGTCGGCGCCGACTACAACGACTTCCTCACCCTGATCAAGGTCGATGGTGACTGGAAGGTGATTGCCAAGGTGTTCCACCAGTTCGAGGGTTGAGCGTTGGGTTGCTCCCGGTCCGCGTCTGGACCAGGCCCTCATCCCCCGAGGTTTGATTCTCTCGGGGGGGAGCGCGCCGTGGCCTACGGATGCGTCATCGCGGCGTGACCTTGAGCACCTTGCCGTTGGTGGCGTCGGTGAGCAGGTAGAGGGCGCCGTCGGGACCCTGCACCACCTCGCGGATGCGCGAGTCCAGGTTCTTGAGGAGGTGCTCCTCGCCCACCACGCGGTCATTGCGCACCATGAGCCGCACCAGTGCCTTGGAGCTCAGGCCGCCGATGAACATGTTGTTCCGCCACTCGGGGAACAGGGTCCCGGAGTAGATGGTCATCCCCGAGGGGGCAATCACCGGGTCCCAGTAGTACACGGGTTGCTCCATGCCCGGAGCCTGGGGACTCTCGTGGATGGGAGCGCCGGAGTAATCCTCTCCATACCCGATGGTGGGCCAGCCGTAGTCCTTGCCTGCCTCGGGGCGGTTGAGTTCGTCACCTCCTTGCGGCCCCATCTCCACCGTCCACAGCCGGTTCTGGCTGTCGAGCGCCGCGGACAGGACGTTGCGGTGACCCACCGACCAGATCTCCGGCTTCGCCTGCGGGTTGTTCAGGTACGGGTTGTCCTGGGGCACGGTGCCGTCGGGGTTGATGCGGACCACCTTGCCGAAGTGGCTCTTCACGTCCTGGGCCTGGACACGGCCCTGGAGGATGGAGCGTTCCCCGAGCGTGACGAACAGCTTGCCGTCCGGGGTGAACACCATCCGTCCCCCGGAGTGCAGCGTCGACTCGAGCGTGGGCATCATGCGGAAGATGACCTGGACGTTCTCCACGCGAGGCTGCGCTCCGTCCACGAGCCGCGCGCGCGCTACCGCCAGCCCGTTGCCGCCCTGGCGTGGCTCGGAATAGGTCCAGTAGATGAGCTGGCTCTGGGCATGGTCGGGTCCCACCTCCACGTCGAGCAAGCCGCCCTGACCGCGTGCGTCCACGGCGGGCAGACCGCTGACGGCGGGGGACTTCGCGCCCTGCTGCGTGACGATGTAGAGCGAGCCGGTGGCCTTCTCCGTCACCAGCATGCGCTGGTCAGGCAGGAAGGCGATGGCCCAGGGGTTCCTGAAGCCCGAGGCAATCTCAGTGACCTGGATGGGTGTCTTCGTCTGGATGGCGGGGACGCGCGTCTGCCCGGGGAAGGCCGGCTTGAACTCGGGTACGTTGGGCGGGCCCTGTGGAACCGGGGGACCGCTGGGGAGCGGATCCTCTGGAACGCCCGCGTCGTCGTCAGGGACGCCAGAGTCCTGTGGTGGAACGCCAGCGTCCTGCAGCGAGACGCCCGAGTCCGGTGGCGTGGGTTCTGGATCCTCCCGGCAACCGACCAGGAGGGTGGCAACGATGAGGGGCATTGAAAGGATGCGCATGCGGCTCACTCCAGAGGGGGAAGGGGAGGGAGCATCGCGTTCTTCGTGAATGGCGGCCACCTCTTTCCCATATCCATGCGCTGGCACCCACTCCAGCCCCACCGCCCTGGTGACCCACCAGACCACGGTGTCTGGGATTGCCATGGATGTCACGGCCGGGCGGCTGTATTGGGCGGATTGGCTGGGGACCGCGCTCCGGAGCGCCAATCTGGCCGACGAAGGTGGAACGTGAGGTGGAGCGAGACCTCGTCTATTACACTCCGCTGGCTCCGCGACCCTTCCCGGGTCCGAAAGGACGAAGTGAAGACGATGAAGAACCCGCTTTTCGGCTGTCTGGCCTCCGCGCTCATGACCCTGACGGCGATGCCCGCGCTGGCTCAGCTCCAACTGCCGGCCCCCAGCCCCGCGGCGAAGGTGTCGCAGGCGGTGGGTGTCTCCGAAATCTCCGTCGAATATTCCAGCCCCGCGGTGAAGGGCCGGAAGATCTGGGGCGAGCTGGTCCCCAACGACAAGGCGTGGCGCAGCGGCGCCAACGTGGCGACGAAGATCACCTTCAGCCACCCTGTCACCTTCGGCGACAAGGCCGTCCCGGCCGGTTCCTACGCCATCGTCAGCCTGCCCTCGCAGAAGGGCTGGAAGGTGATGCTGAACACGGACCTGGGCCTGTGGCGGGGCGGCGCGCCCTATGACACCTCCAAGGACGTGGCCTCGGTGAGCGCCACCACCACGGCGATTCCGGCGCGCGAGCGCCTGGCGTACCTCTTCTCCGACACCACGGACACCGGCACGCGGCTGGACCTGGAGTGGGAGAAGCTGCGCGTCTCCGTGCCCATCACCGTGGACACCGCCGCCTTCGTAAAGGCCAACATCGCGCAGGCGGAGAAGAACGCGGCCAGCATGCACATGAGCGCGGCCAGCTACCTGTCGGACACCAAGGACCATGCCGCCGCGCTGAAGCACGCCGACGCGGCCGTGGCCGCCACCCCCACCTGGTACGCCCACTGGAATCGGGCGGACGTCCTGTCGCAGATGGGCAAGTACGCCGAGGCCCGCAAGGCCGCGCAGACCGCGTGGGACCTGGGGCAGAAGGACAAGAACTTCTTCGCCCGTGAGCAGGTCGCCCAGGCGCTGGCGGAGTGGAAGAACAAGAAGTAGCCCGCCAACGCTCCCGGGGCCCCTCAGCGACGGAGGGGCCCCGTCAGGAGCCGGCGGTAGAGCGCCTCGTAGCGGTCGATGGCGGGTTCCTTCTGGAAGCGCTCCAGGACCCGCGCCCGCGCGCGGCGTGAGAAGCCCTGCCAGCGCTCCGCGTCCTCGACCAGCGTGAGCACGTGCCGGGCCATGGCGGGGACATCCCCCAGCGGCGCCAGGAAGCCCGTCTCTCCGTGCGTGACGAGCTCTGGGATTCCGCCCAGGTCGCTGGCCACCACGGGAACGCCGCAGCTCAGCGCCTCCAGCGCGGCGAGCCCGAAGCTCTCCTGCTCGCTGGGGAGCAGGAAGACGTCGGAGGCGGCGACCAGCTCCTCGAAGCGGTCCTGCTTGCCGAGGAACGCGACGCGGTCCTCCAGGCCCTTCTCCCGCAGCATCCGCTCCGCGTGCGAGCGCTCCGGACCATCTCCCACCATCACCAACCGGCAGGGACGGTGGCGGTGGACCTCGGTGAAGATGGCGACCACGTCGACGATGCGCTTCACCGGCCGGAAGTTGGAGACGTGGATGAGCACCGGCTCGTCGTCATACAGGGCCGGGAAGAGCGCGCGCAGGCAGGCGCGGTCGCGCACCGGGGCGTAGCGCTCGGTGTCCGCGAAGTTGGTGATGACGTCGATGGGGACGCTCTCCGGGATGTCGAAGCCCTGCCACGTCGCGCGGCGCAGGTAGGCCGACGGCACCGTCACCGCGTCGCTGCGCAGGATGGAGAAGCGGGTGATCGGCAGGTAGCTGGGGTCGATTCCCACCAGCGTGGTGTCCGTCCCGTGCAGCGTGGTGACGACGCGCGGCGCCCTGGGGCCCAGCACCTCGCGCGCCATCCACGCGGCGGTGGCGTGCGGCACCGCGTAGTGGACGTGCAGGATGTCCAGGCGCTCGTAGCTGGCGACCTCGATCATCTTGGAGGCCAGCGCGATGGGATAGGTGCTGGACTGCTGGAGCGCCGGGTAGTCGCTCTCCGTCACCTCGTGGAAGACGACCTTCCGGTTCGTGCCGTGGAGACGGACCGGCAGGTCCCGGGCGATGAAGTGGACGCGGTGGCCCCGGTCCGCCATCGCGAGGCCAATCTCCGTGGCGACCATGCCGCTGCCACCGAAGGTCGGAAAGCAGGTGATGGCCACGTTGAGAGGAGCGTTCATGTGCGTGCCGGGAAGAACAGGGGCCGGGCGAAGCCATTCCTGCGGAAGTGGTCGAGCGGGTCGGCCAGTCCCAGCGCCTCGCGCAGGACGTAGGGCTCGCCGTGGGTGACGCCAATCTGCGCGCCATAGAAGCGGTCCCGGGCCTCCAGCGAGGACAGCGACAGCGGTGAGCCCACCAGCGTGGGCGGCGCGTCCGGGCGGGGCATCACCTGGCTGGCGTAGCAGTGCACCGCGGCCAGCTTGCGCTCGTAGACGGCGGAGACGTCCACGATGACGCCAGGCTCGGCCAGATGCCGCAGCGGGTAGTAGAGCACCTGCCGCGGCGTGAAGGGCTCCGCGGCGGGCTCCGCGTCGAACTTGCGCACGCCCGCGAAGAAGAGGGCGCGCGTCACCAGCGCACTGGCCGCCTCGTGGTCCGGGTGTCGCTCCTGCTCCCAGGGCACGACGACCAGCTCCGGACGCAGGCGGCGCAGCGCCTCCACCACGCGGGCCACGGCGGCGGTGCGGGCGCGCTCGGGCTCGGGCGTGTCGAAGCCCGCCCACGGGTGGAGCCATCCGTCGGGCAGCTCCAGGTTCTCCCGGTGGGCCAGCCCCAGCGCGCGGGTGGCGGCTTGCGTCTCCTCCGCGCGGGACTGCAGCGTGCCGCGCGAACTCTTCTCGCCGCGAGTCAGGTCGACGATGCCGGTGCGGTAGCCGCGGGTGGCCATGCTCGCCATCAGCCCACCGCAGAACAGCTCCACGTCATCCGGGTGGGGGCCAAAGGCGAGGACGTCGATGCCGTAGTCGGTGCCGGTCGCGCTCATGGCGTCAGGTCCTTCGAGTCACCGCGGAAGGGGACACACGCGTCCAGCACCGTCTTCGTGAAGGCACGCGCCCCGATGCGGCAGGCGAAGTAGGGCAGCCCGAGGACACGCTCCTGGGGCGCGTCCTCCGGGAAGAGGAACGTGCGCAGGCGGTCCACCTGTTCGGCCGCCGTGGCATCGCGCCGGGCGAGCGCGCGGCGGTAGCGGCCCGTCAGCCGGGACACCGCGACCCGCACCGTGCCTTCGGTGCGGCGCAGCGCGTCCTGGAGGTTCGCGTCCACCGCCGACACCTGTCCGGCGACGCGCTCCAGCTCGGAGGCGAAGGCGCCCAAGAGGCGGGCCTCCAGGGCCTCGGGCGTCTCCAGCGACTCCGGGGCATCCCGCGTGGCCAGCCGCGTGAGCAGCGTGTCGCGCGGCACGTTCACCTCATCCGGCTGGAGCCCCACCTTGCCCAGCCACCGGCGCGCGCGGTCATCGAGCACGCGGAAGCGGGCCCGGGGAATGGCGAGCGGCATCGGCTGGCCCGCGTGGGCGTAGAGCGGCGCCAGTTGCGCGAAGTAGGCCAGCTCGCCCGGGCCGCCGACATACGCCGCCGTGGGGAGCAGGGTGTCCTGGAGGAGGGGGCGCAGCAGCGCGGACGTGGTGAAGCGCAGCGGTTCGCGCTCCAGGGCGGCGTGCAGCGCGTCCTGGGTGATGGTGCTGCCTTCCGGGTGGCCCACCAGACTCCAGGCGCCCGCTTCCGCCGGATCCAGCCGGTAGCGCGGGCCATCGAGCGCCTCCGGTGAGAAGAAGCTGAGCGGCGAGCCTGGGCGGACATGGACCTGCACCGCGTAGCCCGCGCGGGTGAGCGCCTCCGCACGGGCCTCGAGCACCGCGCAGAGTGTCCCCGCTTCCTGGAGGGCGAAGCGATGCACGGGGGCGGCCAGTGGCGCCAGCCGTGCGTCTCTCGGGTCGAGGAAGACAAGGCCCTCGTCGGCGAAGAGGGACGACAGCACGTCGGTGAAGGCTTGCGCGAGCGTGGCTTCGGGACGGTAGGCCTGCTCCAGCAGGCAGAGGAACTCCTCCGCGTGGGGTTCTGCTTCCAACTGGGCGCGGAGGGTGGCCAGGGCGGGGAGGACGCTCGGGCCCAGGTGGCGGTGGGCGATGGGCGCTCGAGACGTTGCTGCACCCGGAAGCTCGAGCGCCAGGCGACAGGGCCCTCCGCCCGGACGTGGGATGACACAGTGATCAATCTCCGGAAGGTCGTGGTCCTCCGTCTGGAGCCAGAAGACGGGAACACAGGGCCGGCCGGTTTCTTCCCCCAGTGCGCGCGCCGTGACGATGGCGGACGCGGCTTTGTAGAGCGTGTACAGCGGGCCCAGGAAGAGGCCCATCTGCTGTCCCGTCACCACCGCCACGGTGCCGGGCCGCGCGAGCAGCGCGAGGTTTCGCTCCCGAGCAGGACTCGGTGCGAGGCGCGCGTTCTGCGCGGCAAGGACGTCCAGCAGCGCGGGCGACACCGTGCGCGACGCGGCGGCGGCCACGGCCCGGGCGCGCGTTTCACGGTGCCGATAGTCGTCGGAAAGGAAGGAGAGCGCGGACGCATCTCCGCGAAGCCACGCGGCCGAGAACGAGGACGTCACGGCATGCCGTACTAACAGGTCGCGGCGGGCGCGCCACCGGAAGTGCATGCGCGCACGGTCGTGGCGGCGGGCGTCATCCCGGAAGCAATGCGGGCCGCGCGCAGGGAAGGGGCCTGTTGTAGGGTCCGCCCGAATGCGGAACCTGCTCCTCGGAATGATGCTGGCCATGAGCCTCGGAATCGGGTCGACGGCGGTGGCGCGGCCTGCTCGGCAGCTCCACGCAGGTGAAGTCGCGGCGGGCCTGAAGCGGCTCGGTGTGACGGGCAGTGTGCTCTATGTCGCGGCCCACCCGGACGACGAGAACACGCGCTTGCTCGCGTGGCTGGTGGGCGAGCGCGGCCTGCGCGCGGGTTACCTGTCCGTGACGCGCGGTGATGGTGGGCAGAACCTCATCGGCACCGAACAGGACGCCCTGCTCGGGCTCATCCGCACGCATGAGTTGCTCGCCGCGCGGAGCGTGGACGGCGCGGAGCAGTTCTTCACGCGGGCGCGGGACTTCGGTTATTCGAAGAGCGCGGAAGAGGCGCTGCGCATCTGGGGACATGAAGCGGTGCTGGCGGACGTGGTGCTCGCCATCCGGCGCTTCCAGCCGGACGTCATCATCACCCGCTTCAGCACGGCGCCGCCGAACCACGGCCACCACACGGCCTCCGCGCTGCTGGCGGCGGAGGCCTTCATCGCCGCCGCCGACCCGAAGCGCTTTCCTGAGCAGTTGTCCGAGGTGACGCCGTGGAAGGCGGACCGCCTGCTGCAGAACGCGTCCTCGTGGTCGTTCAAGCCCGGTGAGGACCTGTCCCGCTACGTGAAGCTGGAGGTGGGCGGCTACGACGCGTTGCTCGGGCGTTCATGGGGCGAGGTGGCCGCGGAGAGCCGCAGCCAGCACAAGAGCCAGGGCTTCGGTCAGGCCCCGGAGCGGGGCCCCAGCGCCGAGTACTTCACGCCGCTGGCGGGGACGCTTCCGAAGCGCGACGTGTTCGAGGGGCTCGACTTCTCCTGGAAGCGTTGGAAGGGCTCGGAGGCCGTGGCCCGCGCGGTGGCCGCTGTGACGAAGGCGTACGATGCGCGCGCCCCTCACCACTCCCTGCCCGCGCTCGTCCGCGTGCACGAGGCGCTGAGCGCGCTGCCGGACACCCACCCATGGAAGGCGCCCAAGCTGCGTGAGACGGAGGCGCTCATCGCCGCTTGCGCGGGGCTGTTCCTGGAGGTGCGTGCCGCCGCGCCCACGGGCATCCCGGGGCTGCCCGTGGCGTTGGACGTGGTGGCGCTGAACCGCTCGCCCGCCGCCGTCGAGTGGGTGGGGCTGACGCTGCCCGGCGAGAAACCCGAGGCCGTGGGGAAGGTGCTGGGCGCGAACGTGCCCCTGAAGCTGTCGCGCACGGTGACGCTGCCGACGACGGCGCCCATCTCCACGCCCTACTGGCTCCGGGAGCCTGTCACCGGAGGGCTCTACACGCTCAAGGGCGAGGACCGCGCGCTCACCGGCCAGCCGGAGGGCGCTCCCGCGCTGTCGGTGGCGTTCGAGTACACGGTCGCGGGCCGGCGCTTCCGCGCGGTGCGTCCGGTGCTCTACGCCTGGACGGATCCGGTGCGCGGCGAGCTCTACCGTGACTTCGAGGTCGTCCCGCCCGTCACCGCCACGCTGGCGCAGGACGTGCTCATGTTCCCCAACGGCGAGTCCCGCGCCGTGCCGGTGGTGCTGGCCGCGGGGATGGATCAGGTGCCGGGCACGGTGCGGATGATGGCGCCGCCCGGCTGGCGCGTGGAGCCCGCGTCGGTCGAGTTCAAGCTCGCGGCGCGCGGAGACGAGCGCACCCTCATCTTCCAGGTCACGCCGCCCCGGGGCTCGACGCAGGAGGGAGTCCTCTCCGTGGATGTCGACGTGGGGGACCGCGCCTGGTCGTGGCGTGCCCGTTCCGTGTCGTATCCCCACCTCCCGCCGTTGACGGTGCGCCAGCCCTCCACGGCCAAGGTGGTGCCGTTCTCCCTGGCCATGAAGGGCAAGCGCATCGGCTACATCCCGGGTCCGGGCGACCGCGTCGCGGAGAGCCTGAGCGCGGTGGGCTACGACGTGACGCTGCTTCCCGGGGAGCGGCTGGCCCGGGAGCCGCTGGAGCGCTTCGACGCCATCCTCGTGGGCGTACGCGCCTTCAACGCCGACACGCACCTGACCGTCCACCGGGAGCGGCTGCTCCAGTACGTGGAAGGCGGCGGGCGGCTGGTGGTGCAGTACAACACCAACAGCCGCGTGGGGCCGCTCACGTCCTTCGTCGGGCCCTATCCGATGGAGATTGGTCGCGACCGGGTGACGGATGAGACGGCGGCGATGACGCCGCTGCGCGCCAATGAGCCGCTGCTGCGCGCGCCCAATGCGCTGACGGCCGCGGACTTCGAGGGCTGGGTGCAGGAGCGGGGCCTCTACTTCGCGTCGTCGTGGGACGCTCGCTATCAGCCCGTGTTCGCCATGCACGATGCCGGCGAGGCGCCGCTCCAGGGCGCGCTGCTGGTCGCGCGTCATGGCAAGGGCACCTTCATCTACACGGGCCTCGCCTTCTTCCGTCAGCTCCCCGCCGGGGTTCCCGGCGCCTACCGCCTGTTGGCCAACATCCTGTCTCCATGAGCACCGCTCCCAACCTGTCCCCCCGTGAGCCCGCCGGCGCCGCCCCCGCGCACCGGCCCGAGATGGATGACGCGCCGCCGCTGCTGGGCTCCTGGCGCAACATCTACATCGTGGTGCTGGGCATCTTCGTGCTGTTCGTCGCCGTGTTCTGGGTGCTCACCGAGGCGTACGCGTGACGGGGCTCGACTGGCTGGTCCTGGGCGCGACGATTGCGTCCATCGTGGCGTGGGGCCTCTGGAAGTCCCGGGGGCAGGCCACCAGCGACGAGTACATGCGTGGAGGCCGTGAGCTGAAGTGGCCCACCATTGGCCTGGCCGTCATGGCCACGCAGGCCAGCGCCGTCACCTTCCTCTCCGTCCCCGGGCAGGCCTACGAGGACGGGATGCGCTTCGTGCAGTTCTACTTCGGACTGCCGATCGCGATGGTCATCATCAGCGCTGTCTTCGTGCCCATCTACTACCGGCTGAACGTCATCACCGCGTACGAGTACCTGGAGTCGAGATTCGACCTGAAGACGCGGCTGCTGGGCGCCTTCCTCTTCCTCATCCAGCGCGGCCTGGCCGCGGGCATTACGATCTACGCGCCGGCCATCATCCTCTCCACCATCCTCGGTTGGCCGCTGGAGCCCACGGTCATCGTCATGGGTGCGCTCGTCATCCTCTACACGGTGACGGGAGGCTCCAGGGCGGTGAGCCAGACGCAGAAGCAGCAGATGGTGGTGATGATGGGCGGCATGGTGGTGGCCGCCGTGGTCATCCTCTGGCGCTTGCCGGCGAACGTGTCGTTCGGCAAGGCGGTGGACGTCGCTGGCGCGTTCGGCCGGATGAACGTGGTGAGCTTCGACTTCGACATGCAGGACCGTTACAACTTCTGGTCCGGCATCACGGGAGGGCTGTTCCTGTCATTGTCGTACTTCGGCACGGACCAGTCCCAGGTGGGCCGCTACCTGACGGGCCGCTCCATCTCCGAGAGCCGGCTGGGGCTGCTCTTCAACGGCGTGCTGAAGATCCCGATGCAGTTCTTCATCCTCTTCGTTGGGATTCTGGTCTTCGTCTTCTACCAGTTCAGCACGCCGCCGCTGCTCTTCAACGAGGCGCTGCGCACCCGCGTGCAGGGCACGCCGCAGGCGACCGAGTACGCCGAGCTGGAAGCGAAGTGGGAGCAGGTCCAGTCCGGCAAGCGCGCGGAGGTGGAGCGCTACCTGTCGGCCGTCGAGTCGGGCGACGTGGCGGCCGGCGAGGCGTCACGGGCGCTGCTCCAGGGCGCGCAGCAGCAGGCGAGCGCGGTCCGCAAGGAGGCGAAGGCCATGGTGGCGCGCGCGCTTCCGGGCGCGGAGACGAAGGACTCGGACTACATCTTCATCACCTTCGTGAAGCGCTGGTTGCCAAGCGGGCTGTTCGGGTTGCTCATCGCCGTCATCTTGTCCGCGGCCATGAGCTCCATCTCCAGCGAGCTGTCGGCGTTGGGGACCACCACGACGGTGGACTTCTACCGGCGGGTGTTCAAGCCCGGCGCCTCGGACCGGCACGTGCTGGTGGCGTCCAAGCTGTTCACCGTGTTCTGGGGGCTGGTCGCGGTGGCCTTCGCGACCTTCGCTTCGCTGTTGGACAACCTCATCCAGGCCATCAACATCCTGGGCTCCATCTTCTACGGCACGGTGCTGGGCATCTTCCTGGTGGCCTTCTTCGTGAAGCGCGTGCGAGGCCATGCCGTGTTCGCGGCGGCCGTCATCTCCCAGGCGACGGTGATTGCCCTCTACTTCCTCTCCGACGTGGGTTACCTCTGGTTCAATGTCATCGGCTGTGCGCTGGTGATGGTGCTGAGCCTGGTGATGCAGGGCGTCCTGCCGCGCGGGGAGACGCCGGCCCCGGCGACGGGGGCCTGAGTCCGCGGGGGCCTGGGATTGGTGGGCGATGCGGGGTACTGCCCTTCAACCGCTGCCAGCATGGAAGAGGCCATCCGCGCGAAGAACGCGCGGACCCGCTCCTCCTTTTGTCGCTCACGGACTCGATGCCTTCACGGAAGCGCTCGCAGCCCTGCGGAAGGCCGAGGGCGTCTGGCCGAAGTGCCGATGGAACGCGCGGTTCAGTCCGGACTGACTGGCGAACCCCGCCGCATGCGCGATTTCGCCAATGGAGTCGTCTCCGTCCCGCAGCCGCTGCGCGACCAGGTCCAGCCGGAGGTTCATGAGATAGGTCATGGGAGGATGTCCGATGCGTTTCTGGAAGAGCAGGGCGAACCGGGTGCGGGACATTCCGGCTCGCGCGGCCAGTTCTGCGACGGACCAGGGTCGAGCGGGGTCCATGTGGAGCTGATGGAGGGCCTCTGCCAGTCGAGGCTCGCGCAGGCCCGCCAACCATCCCGGGGGCGTCTCCTCCGTGTCGAGGAGCAGGGCACGCAGCACCTGGACGAAGAGTGCCTCCGTGATTCGGGCGGCGGCCGTGGCCGCACCGGGAGCAGAGGAGGCTGCTTCGTGTGCGAGGGATTCCAGCAGTGCGCGGAGCGCGGGAAGGGAGGCCAGCTTCGTGCGTCCCAGGTGGACGACGCGGGGGAGCCCGCGCAGCATGCGGAGTCCCTGCGCTCCCTCGGCGGCGAACTTGCCGCAGACCAGACGGGAGGACTCGCCCGCTCCGCCCGCATGATGAACGCCTTCCACCGGGGAATGCCGCGCGACGAGCTGTGCCAGGGGAACGACCGGTGCTTCCCGTGAGGACAGCAGCACGTGCGCCTGACCGTCGAAGAGGACGACCAGCTCACCGGCCTCCAGGTGGAGGACCTCGCGTGAGGTGCGCACCACGCACCGTCCTCGCTCCACCAGGTGAAACGACGCGAAGGGGCCTTCCGGCAGGTCCATGCCCCAGGGGGCGCGCAGCTCCCATGCGGCATAGATGCTTCCTTTCAGGCGCATCCCGCGAAGTACCGCCGAGAGGGGCTCCATCCTCATTTCATCCTTCCGGGACGCCGGGCACGGGAATTGGAACGGGCGGCCAAGCAGGTCTCCTCGCTGGGTTCTACACGTTCAGAGTCGAGCGGGAGTCCACGCCCGGATTCCCATTCCCACTCGCCCGGGAGTTCATTGGTGTCCATGAAGGTTCGTCGAGCGGCCTTGTTTCTTCTTGTCACTGTCATGGCAGGCGTGGGAGTCGCCGCGCCGCCTCAACCCGTTTCGAAGAAGGGTCCGACCATGGTCGTGGAGTACATCCGTTATGACGTTCCCGCCGAGCGGGCGGGGGCGTTTCTCGAGGCGTATCAGCTCGCGGGTGAGCACCTGCGCGCCTCGTCTCACTGTCTGCGCTATGAAGTGAGCCGGGGCGTGGAGGAGCCGCACCACTTCGTTGTCCGCATCGAGTGGGACTCCGAGGAGGGCCACCTTCAGGGGTTTCGCCGGAGCCCCGAGTTCCGGAAGTTCTTCGCGCTCATCAAGCCCTTCGTCTCCGATATCCAGGAGATGAAGCACTACCGCGTCGAGAGTGCCTGGAGCCGCCCGTGAGCGAGCCGTCCCTTCCGGATGGACGCGGGGACTCCAGCTCCGTGCCATCGTTGTACGTGTGGGCGGGAGGGGCCGAGGCCCTCGCGCGATTGACGGAGCGGTTTTACGAACGCGTGCGCGCGGACGCGCTGTTGGGCCCTGTCTTCGAGCGGATGTCCGCGGCACACCCGACCCACGTCGCCCATTTCCTGGGCGAGGTCCTGGGAGGGCCTCCCCGCTACAGCGGCGAGAGAGGAGGGCATCCCGAGATGGTTCGCCATCACCTCGGGCGACACCTGACGGAGGCGCAGCGACGACGCTGGACGGAGCTGCTGCTCGATTGCGCCGACGAGGTGAAGCTGCCGGAGGACCCCGAGTTCCGGTCGGCGTTTGTCGCCTATGTCGAGTGGGGGTCGAGGCTCGCGGTCATCAACTCCCGAGAAGGCGTGAGCGTGGACCTGGAGGCGCCCATGCCTGTCTGGGGGTGGGGTGTTCCGGGCGGTCCATACCGTCCTGGATAGGAGGCGCCACGTCTTGCCCGGGAACCCGCCACGGGTTCCTCGGGTCAAATCCAGTCCGCTCATGACGAGCGTGGATCCGAAGCAAAAAGGCCCCGCCGGGTCAGGGCAGGGCCTTCTTTTTTGCTCCCCGAGTGAAGCCCTGCGCGAACTCGTTCTCTGTGTTTCTCTGAGAGGACTCAAACTCTCTGCGGGCCGAAAACCGAATGATATCCAGTGTTCTCAAAGAGGGGTAGGGGCAAGCCCTTCCATCGGGGGCCGATTGAATGTCCGCAAACTACACGGTGGGTGACCTCCCGCCCATGGTGTTGATCCTCGCGACGCCCGATTCACAAGGAGTGTGTGGCGGCGACGCGCGTGAGCTCGCGGGCGACGCGCTGAGGTAGGTGGAAGTCGCATGCTTCGAGGCGAGCGCGGGACCTGGGATGCGCGAGGGCCTTGGCCTGGAGCTCCCGTGGTCAATCGCGGCCCGCCCGGCAGCGGTCCACGGCCTGCGAGGGCAGGCCTTCGTAGGCGGTGTCGAGCCAGGCCGCGCGCAGCAGCAGACTGGTACGCCCCGCTGCCGCCCCCCGGTGCTCCACCTCTCCCTTCGCCGCTACAGGCGCTCGATGGCCGGTCCCCTATGCGTCGCGCTCACTCGCTTTTGACGTACGCATGACTCCGCGACCGAAGTCTGGGTAGGCACAGGCGGTCCGACAGGAAGCGCCGCCAGCGGCTGTAACGGACCGGGGTAATGGATCGCAGGCGGGTCACCCAAGCTGTTCGTAGCGGGGTCGGCCAAGCGGATCGCCCTGGGGGCGGCCAAGCGGACCTTGAGCTGGAGCAATCGGGACGGCGGTCCGTTCCACGCTGAAGACAGTTGGAAGAAACGCGGCTGGGAGAGAGTTGGTGCGGTTGCGCCGAATGGGGACGGGTGCGCGCGAAGTGGCCCGGCTGTTGGGCATGGGGCCTCGCGCGTCTGGCTCCGACCTGGGGGGCGTGCGAGAGTGCCCATCCCCTTTATGCGCCTGATGAACAAACTCTCCGTAGCCATTGCTGAAATGATGCTGGTGCTGGCCGCTTGCAAGACGACGGGCCCTGCACCCGCCCGCGATATCCCCACGGCCATGAACCAGGCCGCGACGACCCTGCTGCAGTCACGACTGCTGCACGCAACGTCGATCGCAGTGGTCTATCGCGGCGAGGAGTTCATCCTGCATCGGGGTGAGCTGGAGACCGGCAAGTCCAATCCGCCCGATGATTCGACCCTCTATGAGATAGGGTCGGTCAGCAAGACCTTCGTCGGCCTGCTGTTGGCAAACGCTGTCCTCGAAGGTAAGGCGACCCTCGACGACCCGATACAAAAGTATCTGCCGTCCGCCTATCCGAACCTTCAGTCAGACGGCGGGCCGATCCGTCTGCGCCATCTGGTCACACACACCAGCGGCATGCCGGGGATGTTGCCACTGCAAGTGAATGAGGTGTTGAGGGACTTCGCTGCGCATGCCACCCCGGCAAAGCTCAATGCTGCCTATGCGGACTACGGGCGGCCGCAGTTCTGGCAGGACCTGCACACCGTCAGCATCAAGGGCCCGCTCGGCAAGGACTATGCTTACTCGAGCGCCGGCACCGAGTTGGTCGCGCACACCCTTGAGAAGATCCACGGGGCTCCCTACGAGTCGTTGCTCGCGGAGTTCCTGGCGCGGGAAGCCGGTATGCACGACATGTGGCTGCGCCTGCGTGCCCAGGACGCCAACCGCTTGGCTCCTGGCTACCACAGCGACAACCCGGTCGGTACCACGCCGATGCCACTCCTGCCCTGGGGCGCGGCGGGAGCCTTGAAGGCGACGATGCCGGAGATGGTGAAGTACTTGCGCTTGCAGTTGAGCAACCATCCTGCGGTGACAGAGTCACACAAGCCGCTGGTGCGCTTCGCGGAGGACTTCAGCATTGGCTATTTCTGGAACATCGGCCAGAGCAGCCAGTTGGGCACCCACTACGTGCATCACGGCGGCGTGCCTCGCGCGCAATGCTATCTCTACCTCGTGCCGAAGTATCAGTTGGGGGTGTTCATCATCACCAACCAGAGCGGCGATGCGACCGCTAACGCCATGGAACGCGCGCTGGCGCCCCTCTTTGACAGGGTCGAATCCATGCAGGGTCGCTAGCACGGCGAACAACAGGGAGTGAGTACGCGTCGAGCCCCCGCAGACTTCTCTCAGCTCGACAAGTCGTCGGAGAGCATGTGGAGCAGGGAGGCCGAGGGCTCACGGGTCGGAATCGAAGAGGCAGGTCAACGCGAGGCCCATGAGGGCCTGCCGGTGCGCACCGTCTACCTGCGTGGCCCCGTAGCTGTCCCGGCGGTGTCGTCCGAGACTGGCTTCGCCTGGCGCGGAGAGGCGGAGCGCTTCGGTCGCGCGCACGGTCAGGTGGCCGTCCTGGTGGGTCGCACCGGAGGTCCCGCGGAGTTGCTGCTGTGTGGCAACGAAGCGCCGCCATCCGCGCCATGAGTACGGGCGGCAGCCGCAGACCCGTGTCGAGACGAAGTCGGGGCGCGAGCTTCACCGTGCCGCCATGAAGTCGCGCCATCGTCCACGAACCAGAGTAGGTTCCCCCTCCCTGTTCGTTGGAGTTCCGTCGATGCCACAAGCCACACCGCGCTCGTCACTTCTGGGAGCGCGTCCCAGCGTCTTCCTGCTCGCCGGAGCGTTCGTCACCGGCATGTTCCTCTTCGCCCAGGGCGGCTGCGGAGGTGACGAGTGCCAGGACGCCGCCGACTGCCGTGAAGACAAGGGACCGCCGGCTTCGAACACGGAGTGGGTCTGCGAGGACAAGCGCTGTGAGCAGCATTCCGTCCAGGTGCCGCCCCCGGATTCCGGCACGGACGCGGGGACGCCCGACGCGGGGACGCCCGACGCGGGGACTTCCGACTCGGGTCCCACCACGGTGAGCGTGCAGGTGCTCGCGTTCAATGACTTCCACGGGCAGCTCGAGGAGCCCGCGGGCCAGATTCTGACGGGCGTGGCCCCCGACGGTGGACCGGTGCGGGTGAGCGCGGGCGGCGTGACGTACTTCGCCCGGCACATCGCGGCCCTGCGGGCCACCCATCCGAACACGGTGGTGGTAGCGGCGGGAGACCTCATCGGCGGCTCCCCGCTGCTGTCGGGGCTCTTCCACGACGAGCCCACCGTCGAGGCGATGAACCTGATGGGCCTGGACCTGGTCGCGGTGGGCAACCACGAGTTCGACGAGGGCAGCACGGAGCTGTTGCGCATGCAGTCGGGCGGCTGCCACCCGGTGGATGGCTGCCTGGACGGGGATGGCTTCCCGGGCGCGAAGTTCAAGTTCCTGGCGGCCAACGTGGCCACGGGCGTGGACCGCACGCTGTTCCCCCGCTACGACGTGCGCGAGTTCGAGGGCGTGAAGGTGGCCTTCATCGGCATGACGTTGGAGGACACGCCGGAAAGCGTCATACCCACGGGAGTGGCGGGGCTCACCTTCAAGGACGAAGTGCAGACGGTGAACGCGCTGGTGCCGGAGCTGCGGCGGCAGGGCGTCGAAGCCATCATCGTGGTGGTGCACCAGGGCGGAATTCCGACCTCGGGCTCGCTGGTGAACGAATGCAAGGGCGCGGGTGCGGACGGCCTCATCTCAGGTGCCATCGTGGGCATGGCCAAGGGCCTCAACGACGCGGTGGATGTCATCGTCAGCGGCCACACGCATCAGGCCTACAACTGCGTCATCGATGGCAAGGTCGTCACGAGCGCCTCGTCGATGGGGCAGCTCGTCACGGACATCGACCTGACGTTGAGCAAGGCGACGGGCGACGTCGTGGAGGCGCGAGCGAACAACGTCATCGTCACTCGCGACGTGCAGGAGGTCGGCGCGGTGAAGGAGCTGGTGACGAAGTACCAGGAGCTCGTCGCGCCGAGGGCCAACCGGGTCATCGGATGGGTGTCGCAGACGCTCAGGACACAGACGGACTCCGCGGGCCAGTCCACCCTGGGCTTCGTCATCGCGGACTCGCATCTGGAGGCGACGAAGCCCGCGAACCTGGGTGGGGCGCAGGTGGCCTTCATGAACCCGGGCGGCATGCGCGCGGGCATCGCCCAGGGCGAGGTCACCTACGGCGAGGCCTTCACCACGCAGCCGTTCGGCAACAGCCTGGTCACCCTGACGCTGACGGGCGCGCAAATCGAGCAACTGCTGGAGCGGCAGTGGCGGCCGTCGGGAGCCACCCTCATGCTGCTTCCGTCGGCGGACTTCACCTATGCGTTCAGCGCGTCGGCGCCCATCGGAAGCCGCGTCGACCCGGCGTCCATCCGGATCAACGGCGTGCCAGTGAGCCTGACGGCGGAGTACCGCGTCACCGCGAACAACTACCTCGCGAGTGGGAGTGATGGCTTCCCGGTGTTCGCCGAGGGAACGAACCGGCTGGGTGGCGCCGTGGACAGCGACGCGCTGGAGGCATACCTGAAGGCGCACAGCAGCATGGCGAGCCCCTTGCCCGCCCCCGCGCTCAATCGCATCACCATGCTGCCCTAGCACGGCGGACACCACGGTGGAGGGGGCGCACAGCAACTCCCGCGCCGCCTGGGCTTGCGACTGGCCCGCTGCCACCTTGGCCACCGCCAGGCACCGCCGCAGGGTGAGCGGGCAGCCAGTCCTCTCTCCCCAACGCGTCAGGCGTCTGCGGTCACGACAGCCCATCCTTGCGGCGTTTCTGGGTGCGGCTGCCTTACAGTCGGCCCGTCACCTCGCCAGTGGTGACGTTGGCCGAGGCAAACGTGTGCACCACGTCCTTGCAGCCGCGGGCGCCGATGACGGGGCGCTCTCCTTTCAGACACCGATGTCGAGACGCGGGCGAAGGTGCTCCGGCGTCCCCCTTCCTTGAAGCGCCAAGGCCTGCGAGGTAGAGAACGACGCCTCATCTCCGCAGGGGGCGGGGATTCAGGGCAGGGACGCCTTCATGAACCCACGTGGCGCCGAGAAGGAATACCTTCAAGATGGCCTGCGCAGCGGCCTCAAGCTCGACGCGCGCTTCGACGCCCTGACGCCCCACCTCCACGTGGCGTGGATCTCCTGGGACAGCGGCTTCCGCGGTTCGGGACTGCGCGTGGGCGACCGGGTCATCGCCATCGACGGTCAGCCCGTCGTCAAGCCACCCGACCTGGCCACCACGCAGCGCACCGTGCCCTCCATGCTCGGCCAGTACGCCGAGAGCCAGACCTGGGACAAACAGGGGCGAAAGGAGGGTGACAAGGTCCAGGTGCGAATCGTTCGCCGGCGCGAGCCCGGCGATGGCTGGGAGGAGCACGAGTTCAGCGGCGCCCTGCTCCATGAACGCACCTGGAGCATCGCCGATACGACGCGGCAGCTCATCGGACCGGGAGGACCCGAACGCATGGGTCGCGACGGCTTCGACGCGACCTGGATGTCATGGCTCGAGAAGCGCGTCTTCGACTGGGAGCGCCTGCTCGACAGCACCTTCGGCGCCTGGCGCACCTCGCGAGGGACGCGCGCGGAACTCGCGAATCACCTCGGACACAAGGCCCGCGTCGACTTCCTCGTCGAGCATCATCCCGGCCCCTTCGCGACGGCGATGCGCGAGGACTGGGAGACGGTGCGTGCCTGTCTCGATGGAGACCTCGTCACGCTCCCGGCGGATGCCCTTGAGTTCCGCACCCGGGGCGAGGAGCAGGTGAAGGCCATCGGCCTCCAGGCCGCGGCGGCGTGGAAGGTCCTGCTGGAGGCGCGTGCAGGGGAGACGCTCGGCGCCTTCCCCGTCGTCGACCCCTTCCGGGGTGACCGCTCGGCGGTGACCGGCAAGCTGGTCTCGCTGCCGACGCTGACGCAACGGGAGTGGCTGGTCGACATGGGCAAGGGCTACCTGGCCTGGAACCAGTCCGGCGCCTGGGTCTTCTGCCCCGCCAACACCCCGGCCATGAACAAGGTCTTCTCCGCCATGCAGCGCTACCAGAAGCGCGTTGCCCCGTCGGTGAGGCTCGACATCGCCGTGCTCGGCCGCATCCTTCCGGATCCCCGCCTGCTCGCGGGCTCGGGCCGCACCGCGGCCGGCCTGGAGGTGGAGCCCGTCGCCGCTCTGGTCGGCGGCGTGGTCTGCGTCGATGTCAGCGACCCGAGCGAGGGCGGACCGCGCTTCGCCGGAGAGGAGACGCTCAGCCAGGAGAGCTTCGGCGCTCCGGCCGACGACGCGAGCCCGCGCGAGGTCCTCACCGCGATGATTTCGGCCGTGAAGCGCGGTGACCAGGAGACCTGGAACGGCCTCTTCGCGGACTGGCGCGCCGTGCCAGACGCCGACCGGCCCATCTACTACCCGGTCTGGACCTGGAACGGCCGCGACAGCGACTGGGTGCGCGCGCGGCGCCTCATCCTCGACAAGGTGCTCGACGCGCGGGTGCGCTGGATGGGTGAGGTGCGGGTCGTCATCCGGGGCGACGAGGCCCCGGGCCTGCCGCGCGTCGAGGAGGTCGAGTTGGAGCTGGACCACGTCGGCCTCTTCGAGGGCCAGACCCGCACCTTCAACTCAGTCGACGTGCGTCGGCGCTGGACGGTCCAACGCCGCAACGGTGGCCCCTGGCGCATCACCAGCGAGCAGAGCCTGTAAGGAGCACTCCATGGGCTGGTACTCAAGCCGCGTCTCTGAACTCAACGACCAGTTGAACCGCGCCTCGGAGGGCGCACCCGACACGGTGAAGCGCGCTTTGAGCGACGCCATCGTGAAGGTTGGAAACGCGGCCGATCAAGCCCTCTCGGCCATGCTCGACGCCAGCGAGCGCACCAGCGCCGGCAATCTGGGGACGCAGCGCAAGTGGCAGGAGCGCTGCGCCACGGCCACGGCCGACATCAGCCGCGCCTTTGGCGATGCCGCCAAGGACCACATGCTCTCGCCCGCCCTCCAGCTCTTCTGGTACCAGGCGCTGGAGCACGAGATGGCCTTCTTCGGCTCCCTGGCCGCGGTGCAGACGCCCCAGCTCCACGACGACCTGCTCGTCCACCAGGACCTGCTCAACAAGATGCTGGGCGAGCTGTGGGACAAGTGGACCTTCCTGCTGTCCAAGGACGTCATCTTCGAGAACGACCAGCGTCAGGTGGTGCAGCAGGTCTCACGGATGGCGCAGTCCATCGTCGACGAGCTCGCCCCGGGCGTGCTCAAGCGCACCAGCGAGGGCGTCTCGCGCGCCACCGCGAAGTCGCTCGACGTGGCCCTCAAGCTCGATGACAAGCTCCTGGGCGGCAAGGGCGTGGATCTGGCCAAGTTCGTCGCCTCGATGTTCGATGTCGACATCCCCGACGAAATCGACCGCAACCTGCTGGACGCCGTGCAGGGTGGCTCCGAAGTCTACCAGGTGCAGACGGGCCACTACCGCAACCTGGTGTCGGCCTACCAAAGCCTGGTGCAGGCGGAGAAGGGCAGCGTCCTGCTGCTCTTCAACGCGACGCGGGCGGAGGTCGACACGTACCGTGACAAGAACGACCTGGGGAAGGCCAAGGTCATGCTCGACCAGGCCAAGGGCTACCTCTCCGACTGGGCCTCACGCGTGCCCAGCTCGGCCCAGCGAAGCGAGGCCTCCAGCTTCAAGGACAAGGTGTGCTCGGCCATCGACACCGACTGGAGGCTCACCGAGGAGCTCGACACCAAGTTCCGCGACAAGTTCAAGGGCATCTTCATCCAGTCCCTGGGCAGCGAGACCCTCGAGCAGCTCGCGGAGTCCTACCTCTTCCGTCAGCACATCGAGGAAATCACTCGCAAGGACGCCGCCGGCAAGCTCAAGGCCTTGCCGGGCAACCTCCAGAGCGAGGTCGACAGCGCGCTCGAGCGGGGCCTGCGCCCCCTCGACGACCTGGTCAACCGCGTCCCGGAAGAGGTGCGCGAGCTGGCCCGCATGAAGAACCAGCGGTTCAAGGAGCACGTGCGCGCCAGGCTCAAGGACCGCATCCAGGCCCTGCTGCCGGCCATCGTCGAGCTGGCCGCCCTCTGGGACCCGAACAACCTCTCGAGGGACTTCAGCCGCGAGGAGCTGGAGAAGGCCCTCCGCTGAGATTGGGCGGCGTGACTCAGGGCCGCGCGTAACTCCGCTTCACCACCTGGGACTTGAATCCATCCGTGTACGGCAGCGCGGCGCCGCCCCTCGCGCACTCCGGCGACGCTGCGAGACGTTGGGCGACCGGCACCCCACGCGCCGCGCCGGCCACCGAATCCTCTTCTCGGTAATGCCCCTTCGGAGGAACGCCCATGCGTGCCGTGCTCCTGCTCTGCCTTATCCTTCCGCTGTCCCCCGCCCAGGCCGAGCTGGGCACCCTCACCGTGCCCGCTGTCGCGCCACCGCCGTTCATCCAAGTCATTGAGCACGAAGTGCCGGCCCTCATGAAAGAGGCCCGTATCCAAGGCGCGGCCGTGGGGCTGATTGTCGGAGGCAGGCTGGTCTACGCCAAGGGCTTCGGCTTCGCGGACCACGCGGGCAAGGTGCCAGTGACGCCCGACACGGTGTTCGTCGCTGCCTCGCTGGCCAAGCCGATCGCCAGCTGGGTGACGATGCGTTTGGCCGAGCAGGGGCGCGTGCAGTTGGATAAGCCGGTGGCCGATGTGCTGTCGCCGTGGCCCCTGGCGCAGAGCCCGTTCAACCCTCGCCTGTTCACGATCCGCCGCCTGCTGTCGCACACCGCGGGCACGACCTTGGGCGGGTATCAGGGCTGGCTCGATTACAAGGAGCTGCCGAGCCTGGAGGAGTCGCTGGCCGGCAAAACCAATGGACGCGGCGCGGTGGAACTGTTCGCGCCGGTCGGTGTGAAATTCCAGTACTCCGGCGGCGGCTATACGCTGATGCAACTGGCCATTGAGCGGGCCACGCAGCGCAAGTATTCGGACCTGGCGCGCGAGCTGGTGTTCCGGCCGCTGGGCATGAAACACAGCAGCGTCCTCTTGACGCCGGAGGTGCTGGCCGGCGCAGCGCAGGGACACGGCGACGATGGCAGGCCGGTGCCGATGCGTTACTACGTCGAGCAGGCGCCTTCGACCCTGACCACCACCGTCCGCGACTTCGCCCGCTGGATGATTGCCGGCATGGCGAGGACCGCCGGCGCGCATCCACTGACCCAGGCGCAACTGGCCCAGATGTACACACCGGCGGAACTGAGCACGCCGCGTGCGCCCGATGAGGCGGTCTACGGCCTGGGCCACTTCATCGAACGCCTTGGCGACGGCAGTACCGCCGTCGGTCACGACGGACGCAACCAGGCCGGCTTCCGCGCCAAGTTCTTGATGCGTCCGCACTCCGGCGACGGCATCGTCTTCTTCAGCAACTCCCGCAGCGGGCTGGCATTGGACCGCGTCGTCTGCCTGTGGGGCGCCGACGTGGCCAAGGTCGATCCGGTGACGACCTGCAAGAAATAGCGTTGTGTTCTACCGGGTGCCCGAATGCGCGGCGCAGCTTGCGCAGGTGGGCTCCAGCATCTTGGGGAGGCACAGCGGGAACTCGATGCGAAACACGGCGGCGCTCGCGGTGTGTGGGGCGAACACTCGCCGCGAGCCCCCCGCGCCGCGCCGCGGCTACGCCTTGCCGGGCTTTTCGCCGAGCCGCCTGGCTCGTTTCTCGGCCTCGCCCGGCACGTCGAACTCCGTCGGGTCGAACAGCGGCCGGAGCTCGACCTCCCACTCTTCGCCGTCTTGCACGAGGAGGCCGAACGGCGCGCGCCTTGCCCACTCGATTGCCTCGGCGAACGTCTTGACTTCGAGCAGGCTGTAGCCGGCGATCAGCTCCTTGGCTTCGGCGAACGGGCCATCAATCACCTTGCACTGGCTCCTGCTGTACCGCACGAGCGCGCCGCGGCTCATCGGCGTGAGGCCGCCGAGATCGAGCAGCACGCCGACCTTCCGCAACTCCTCGTTGAAGGAGAGTCTGAGAGCCGTCTCGGAGCTCCCCAAAATGGGCGAAAGAGTGCTCCAGAGAGCCCAATCGGCGGCAGAGAAGAGGGGGCACTCGCTCTGCGGGGGCGAAAGCCGAGAACGCCCTCTTCAGCACCTCGAGCCAGAATCCCTTGGGATTCAGCGGCTCAAGCACGAGGGCCCGCGATGTTCATCGCGAGGCCCGTGGAAAAGCAAAAAGGCCCTGCCGGGTTGGGGCAGGGCCTTCTTTTTTGCTCCCCGAACGAAGGCTTCTGCGAACCCGTTCTCGGCGTTTCTCTAGAGACTGCGACGGAAAACACGAGAGACATCATGGGGTTAGGTGAAGTCCGGAAAATTCGGGGCCCGCTTGAGTGTCCGCAAACTTCCCTGCGGATGTTTCCCCGAGTAGCGCGGATTGGGGATGGCGTCCAGAAACCTTCAGTAGAAGGAGATGTGGGGAGGTGTCTCATGGGGTAGTCTATGTGGGGCTTCACGCGGCGCCGTGGGGCGGCGCCACCAACTCCTGCGTGTCCGCTCTTCCAGTGAGCGCCCTGCCTGATGCGATGCCGGCCCCTCATTCAGGTGGGAGGCTGCTCGAGGCCGTGCGCTGGTTACCTCGTGAGGAACGCCCTGCCTACAGCGGCGGTAGCGCGGGCCGTTCCATTGTGGCTGAGCCGGAAAACCTCCGTGAAGGTGGCGCTGACGCTGGGTGGCGGTTGCCGACAGCGTCGTGCTCGGGACTGTGCATGGCGAGCAGCACCTCTGGGGTGCACGCGGGCTCTTTGTCCAACAGCACAGGTCGAGGCTGCCACTCCGCCGCGGTGAGGACGATCTGGCGCGGTTTGGGATGCAGTCCCTCGACAGGGGCAGGCGACCAGTTCGGCCAGTCGCTCATCTCCTCCTCTTCCTCGAAGCCTCGGACGTTCAACCAGGCGGGGGGGCCGGATCTCGAACCTTAAAGAGGGGCAGTGTGCCGGTGTTCCGGCTCCCTCCGCCGGCATAGGAATTCGATGGTGTCGTGCGCCGCGCTCACTGACCTTTACCCTCTGGCGGACTAGACTTGACGCACCCATGACGTAGCGACCGATTATTGGGTAGGCACAGGTTATGTGCGCAGTAATGAGGCTAATCGTGAGCAAGGGGTGGAGCTATGTCGGCCAAGAACGCAGAAGCGAAGGCGCACCAGGAGCACTCCTCTCCGGTCAACAAGTACAAAGCGGCCGCCCTCGTGAAGATGTCACCCCAGTTGCTGGAGTGGCTTACGAAGTACGCGGCCAAGTCCGGACATTCGCGAAAGCTTGAGTGTGTAAAGGGCCCCGATGGCGAGTTGCTTTTTGATGCGGAAGCGCTCAAGAGCTTTTCGGCCTACCTTGCAGAGCCATGGCCTGCAGAGCAGGGAAAACGTCCGAATGTTCCATCTGGCATCGAGCAAGAAATTCAAGAAGAAGCATCATTCGGGTGCGTGATCTGTAGTCGCCCCAAGGGTGAGTTTGCTCACATTGATCCAGTTCATAACAGCAAAAACAACCACCCACATAATCTGATCTACCTCTGCCCAAATCATCACGATGAGTTTGATAGACAGAAGCTGATTTCGAAGTCCGACGTTGAAAGAACGAAGAGGCAGGTTCTTGATGCTCGAACAGCCATATGGCGGGCTCACGCGGGGCTCCTTGATGAAATTCTTGCGCTGATTAAGCAGCTTCAAGCGGTAAACGTCGCGACCCAGAAAGAGCACTTTCCGGCGTTGGATGCAGTCAAGGACGAGTTGCTCAAGCACATCAAGGCTCATGCACTCGCTCCCGGCCTAAAGAAGACAGCGCCGGAGTTTGCAAAGAAGCTTGAGGTTGCGCTTGGCGACAATGCTGCTCCTGTCGAGAAGGTTATCGACGAACGTGCCAAGTTTCTCGAGGAAACGGGACTTGTAGACTGTCCGCTGTGCGATGGCTCCGGCAGTCACAACAATTGGGAGTGCCCCGCTTGCCGAGGCGAAGGAACGGTCGCGGAGAATTTGGTCGGCGAGATCGATCTGGAGCCGTACCGTCAGGAGGAATGCCCTCTCTGTAACGGAAGTGGCAACCACAATAACTGGGAGTGCCCTGTTTGTCGTGGCATTGGCACTGTTGATGCGTACTCAGTCAACGAGATTGATCTTAGTGGCTACAAGCAAGCCGAGTGCCCGCTGTGCGAGGGGAGTGGGAGCCACAATAACTGGGAGTGTGCGTTTTGTCGCGGAACCGGGAGTGTCGACGAAGGCAAATTGGAACACTTCGACCCGAGCGATTACGAGCAGGCGAAGTGCCTTCTCTGCAAGGGACGCGGGACTCACAACAACTGGGAATGCCCCATCTGCCGAGGCGTCGGAAAGGTCGATGCAGTAGCGCTCACGGACATAGACCTGAGTCCCTATCAGCAAACGAAATGCCCGGTTTGCAAGGGGAGCGGGAGTCACAACGAGTGGGAGTGTAGGTTTTGCCGAGGTGTTGGAACGGTCGACGTCGCCGCTCTTGAGCACTTTGAGCCGTCCGAGTGGGAGGACGAAGATTCCGATAGCTAAAGCAGCCGAGAGCTCATTGCTGCGTTCAACCTAGGTTTTCTGTCACACAACCACTCGGGAAATTCGTTGGGGTGTGCGACGGGATGGAGAGGGAAGAAGAACATTCAGGGCGCATGTGTCCGCTATGGGGGAGGGTGGGGTGTTGGTTCAGAGCGGAAGAGGGGCTATCCAAAGGAGGAAGGACTTGGAGTTGTCTGGTCGAGACGGTGGAGCCGCTTTGGGAAAACCGTCACGTCGCTGACCGGACGGTTACCGAGCGCGAGCAGGCGCAGCGTATGCGCGCAGAGCAGGCAGAGGCGGAGGCGGCGAAGCAGAAAAAGCAGGCCGAGGTCGTCGCCGCGGAATCCGCCAAACTGAAGCAGCAGCTCACCGTCGCTGAGGCCGCACAATCGGGTGCTACCGAGGACACCAGTAAGCCGGTGGCCTCCGCGTCGGAATGAAGGCCCTCCTCCATCCTGAGGAGGAGGGCCTTTCATCCACCTGGGGCAAGGACGTTTCACCCCGGAGGATGGCTGCGCTGACGGTGACCTCCGCGCGCCTCGGTTACTCGCATTGATGCGCTGCTTGTCGCACTCATGACGCAGCGACCGAATTCTGGGTAAGCACGGGCGTGGGCCGCGCTAACTACGCGTGGAGCGACCGAGCCCCCGAGCAAGTGAGGCACTCCTTGTTGTTGCTGTGCCCGTTTACGCGCTTCTTCGACTGAACCTCCGCAACGCTCGGTTTCTTCGTGCCCTTGACGATGGCAGCGGAGAGCTCGAGGACGCGATTCGCGTCGGCGATGTACATAAGGCCCCGAGCCCCCTCGAAGCCGCAGTTGAGCGCGGCCAGCGCTTGTCCCTGCTGGATCGCGAATACGATGGCATCGAAGTCGGCCACTGCCTCGTCCGGGGATGCTCGCTTGCGCATCAGTCCGTGGATGAACCCTGCCGTGGTCCAGTCGCCAGCGCCAGCGGCATCGCGCAGTTCTGGAGCAGAGAAGGCGGGAAGGTCCTTCCATGCCCCCGCACGACCGTTGGCGCGCACGCGGAGCCGCAGCCCCTTCGCTCCGAACGTTTCGACCTCGACCGGCACCTTGGTTTTGGCGACGACGTCGTGGACGCCCTCGATTCGATCGTTCGCGTACTTCACAACGTGAGCCGCCTTTAGGCACTCAGCGAAGAGTCGCTCGTCCTTGATGCCCGAGGGCTCGAACACGACGAGTGCTCCGTTCGCCCGGCTCTTCTGCGCGAGCTCGAGTGTGCCCGGTGCGACGCGGTCGAAGTAGAATACCGAATGAGAGGGAAGCTTTGCTGAGATGGTCGCCGCCTCGCTAGTCAGCAGCGGTCGGTATGCCGGGAGCGTCGCTCCGCATACCGGGCATGCCCGGGAGAATCGGTGGCGCGGGCGCCCCCTCGCGTCCAGGTAGTTTTCTTGGACGATAATCGGCGTTCCTCGACCAGTCTCGACTTGCAGGAGCTTGGTGTTGACGTGCCACTTCGAGAGATCGTCGACGAGTTCGCGGCCGACATGATCGTCGCCGATGCGTCCAACGGCGTTCGCATTCCAACCGAAATACGCCAGGATCGTGAGAACGTTGCCGCACGACCCTCCCGCGAAGCGCTTCTCGGTGGCGGTGGCCCCGACAGAATTTCGGATGACGTCGAGGACGATGAATCCTGTTCCCACACAACTGTACTGATGGGCTTCACGCGGCATAGCATTCCCCAGAGAGCCACATCGTGAACAGCGTCGGCAAAGGCGCCGGGCCGACCGATTCATCAACGTGGTACCCCTGCGACTCGACGTGGGCAACGCCCACAAGCACCTTCGGATCTCGTCGGCCGAGCTCGTAAGCAGCAAGCAGTACGCCGATCGACGCGAGCTTAGAGGACATGGCTGAGAGTGCGACCTTGCATCCTCCCAGCGGTTTGAGAGCGCGGTCGTAGTGGAGGATGGACCGCATAAGCTGCCGGTACACCTCAAAGGGATTGGATTCGGCGGCGTAAATAATGTTGCGTGGCTCGACACGGAGCTGGTCGAAAAGCAGCTTCCGGTATTCGATCATGATGGAGTCCCCCTCGCGTGGGTCTTGCGCCGGCGAGGGAAGCAGCGGGCAAATCTCGTCAGGCATGACAAGAGTGTGAATGCGTTCCAATTGGGCTTGCTGACGCTTTCCAAGGACCGGAATCCAAATCTTTGGCTGGCTACTGGTGGATTCGCTCTCAAGAGCGGCCGCCGCGAAGCCGAAGAGGTAGTTCGCACTCTCCTCCAAGCCTTCGTCGACAATAGCGTTATCCGAAGTCGGTGAGTGCGAGACGATTACATGCAGATTACGCTTCTCGCCATCCTCTTGCTCTACGTCGAAGAGCGCTAAGAACTTCGCCAGCAGCGGCAAGTAGAGCCCGCGGGGCAAAGCGCTGATGTCGACAACAACGTCGGTGTAAGACCTGAATTCGGCCGACGATGCAAATTCCTTCGCAATGCTCCGAGCACTAATCCGCCGTCCTTCTTCCGAGAACATCGTAATGTCTCGGTGCCCGATTTGACCACGTCCTCTGACGAGTTCGGCGAGCCGGTCACCATTCGCCTTGCGCTGGTCCACGCGGGCATGAGATGCCGACTCAGCACCCTCTTGGAATGCGAGCAGAGTTACATCACGCGCACCTTGGCCGCCGAGGCTCAGAATTTGTTCGATGCCGTCGCACATGCGCGAATCGAACCCATGCCCGAGCACGAATAACACGTTCCTTTTTCGTTCGGCCAAGAACATCTGCCAGAACTCGTTGAAGTGCCGCCCCTCACGAAGGAAGTAGTCACGCCAGCGAAGGCTGTCAGTGGTCATAGCAAGAGCCGCTCCTGTCGCGATGGGCGAAATCCAAGCGTCGGCCACGTCATAACATCTTGAAGGCGCTTCTCGCGGAAGCCACCGTAATGCAACGGAAGGTCGTACTTCGCACACACGAGGCGGTTCAGGTACAGGACAACCACACGCCCCGACGGCCGCGGGCGATCAACGTCGGGAAGCAGGAGGTTGTATTGCAACGCCGTCGAGAGGACGTCTCCGAAGGCTGCGAAATCGGGGCGCGTCTTTCGCGTTTCGGGGTCGTACAATGAACTGCAGTCTGCCATCGACAGTGAGAAGCCGGTCACACCCGGCGCATAGGGGGCGTTCGGCTGGTAAGTCTCCTCGCGGCAGAATTGCCCGATGGCGTCGAGGAAGTTGAGCGCCGCCCGACCATTCCGTGCTCGACGTGGAAGGTCCTTCATGCGCTCGTCGAACGCATCCTTGATGATGCGTTCTTGGCGTTGCGGTGACAGGCTCGTAGGGCGGCGCATCACCGCAGCCGCCAAGGACTCCTCGAACAGGTCGCCAGCAAGACGAATGAACTGCTCCACGTTGAAAGAGCCAAGGCTGGCAAGCCTACTGAGTCCGAAGTAGTAGGGGAAGCCGAACTCTTTGCTCAAGAAGAGTTCGGCAGCATTGCGCTCGGACGCTTCTTCTTTGTCGTCGAGCTCGCTCGCACTGAGCAACTCGGGGAATAGGCTCTGCTGGGGCTTCCCCGCGTGTCGTGCGATTAGAATCTCAAGCGTTCGCCACTTGATGAGTTGATGGCGGATACTGCCGTCTATTTCGGTGCGAGATTTCACCCAGTCGGCGTACTGAGGCTTTGCGACAGCGAGCGCTTCGACGCGTTTGCGAACAACAGTCAGCGCGGCCTGCGTCTTTTCATGCCAAGCTGGAGCCTCGAGATCTGCTTCAATGGTGGGAGCAAATGCGTCGGGCGCGTTGGTTCCTGCCGATTCAGCCGCCATGCGGGCCCGTCGTTCGGCGATGAGCTTCACCGCAGGCTCGAACTTGCCTTTCTTCCATTCTCGCTCGAGCGCTATCACGAGATGGTCGCGGCCACTCAACACGCCGTTCGCCAGGAGTTCCTCGTTGGCCAGCGCCTCGAAGCGCTCGGCAAGCCACACAGTTGAACGCGCCCGCTGGTCGACGACAACTTCGAGCAGTGCAGAGCGTTGCGAAGGTGCCAGCTTCTGCATGTCATCAAAAGTGATGAGCCAGCGAGTCTCGAAGGGCTTTCCGTCGAGGTGGATGCAGTTAGCATCGAGTAGGCGCAACGAGAGGAGTGCGTCGTGCCCAGACGGACCAGAGCCGTCGGGGGACATCAGGGTGTCGATGAGGTCGGCGACGCGTTGCTCAATCAATTCAGCCCAGCGCTGAACGGTGACGCCTTCGGCGGGAAAGGTGAGACCAGGGATAATGTCGTCTGGTGGCGCAACGAGGCTGAGTCGACCTAGGTCATCGGGGAATCGAAGCCCGCGGATGACGAGGATTGCGCGAAGAGCCCCCAGGATGACCCGCGCATCGATGAGTGCGAGAAGTAGCCGCTTCGCGCGCGCTGGGTTCAATCCGACGTCAGCGAGTGCTGGGTACGTTCGTGCGCAGGGAAGCATGACGGACAAGATATTCGCGCCGTGATCCGACACTGCGCCTAGAGCCTTAAGCTTGCCGAAGAGGTCCTTGGTCGCGTCGTTGGTTTTCATCGCCACCAGATGCTGTAGCACTGATGGCGTAAACAATTTCAGCAGAGAGGTCTTCCCTCCACCTGGCGCGCTGCGGATGAACAGAGGGCGACCGCTGAGCGCATCCTCGGGCAACAGCTCGAGCACTCCATGGCCGAACAGTCGCAGAAAGTCTGCGTCAGAATCGATGCTCTCGGCCGTTTGCAGGCGAAAGGGGTTGCGTACGTCCTTCATGACTCCCTCCGGTGACGACTCACGCGAGGGAACAGGGGACGCACGGTGTCGCTATCCTCGGCCCACAGCACAAAGATGGAGTTGTTTGGGGTGTTATGATGGATGACGAGCGGCAGCCCTCCGTTCTTGTATCCAAACGGTACATCGCCCTCCCATTCAGGGTGCTTGTCCTTTGCTCGAGGGTCGTAGTACTTATTGATCAACTCGATCACTGGCTCAGTGTGTGATGCCTGGAGTGAGATGCTATTTTCGATGCGCTGAACACACAGCACCGTAATATCGATTCCATGCGTCTTTCTGAGGACGTCCGCGCCTCTCTCAATGTTGACCAGAGCTTGCGCCGTGGCGACGTAGAATACGACTACTAGCCGAGTTTTCGGGAATGAGACGACGGTCCTCCATTCCGCGCTATCCTCGCTCTCTTGTAGCCGCTTGACGAACTTTGCGAGCTTGCCCTTGGCTTGTTGGCCATCCGCCGTTAGGCAGCTTGTTCCACTAGCCGTGAAGTCGTCGAGCAGAACGAGCGTCGGCGCGACATCCGTGTGTCCACGCTTCTCGTTGAGCCACGTTCGGATCTCGCGGACCTTCTCCTTAGAGATCTCATAGCTGCTGAAGATCTGCTCGTGGCTCAGTTCCTTGTTGCTGCGGCGGAACAGGTCGATCCGCGCCCCGTCGCTCAATCCGAAGAACAGGCTTGCAGCTTCGAGTTGTTTGAACGCGCCGGTCGCAAGGACTTGGCTGACACGAAATGGAGGAAGGTTTGCATCCGTCGCGGCCTTCTCGATGAACAAGGGGCGAATCACGTCTGGGTACGCGATGGCGGCGAAGTGGGCCATCTCGGCATGCGACAAGAAGACGAGCCTACTAACGACGAATTCGTAGGCGGTCTTCCGTTCTGCGAGCGTGCTAAACTGTTCGAGCCATAGAGCAAGGCTCTCGACGAAACGCATGCCGGGGCTGAATTGTTGGTATTCGTCGTACTTGAGCGCAGCGAGGGCTTGAAGGACAGGCCGCTGCCGGGCGATGTCCTCGTTTGTCCACTCCATCACGTTGCCAAGCAGGCGTTCGGCGAGTGCGTCTCTCATAGCACCGAACTCTCTTTCCAGGAGAACGTTCCGATACCGCCGCGGGCCTTGACGGCGCGGAGGTAGAGCAGCGTCGCGTCAGGTCCTGAGATGCCACGAGGCGCAAGGTTCCAGCACGCGTCGTTCAAGCTCGAGACCTCGTCGACGCTCAGCGACATCGGCTCGGCGAGGAGCGAGTAGTCGTTGCCCGGCCACGCGCCGCGGTCGCCGATACAGAGTACGTCGCGGCCGTCGCCGATCTGCTCGCGTAACCAGGACACCAGCGAGCCCTTGCCTCGCGTTAGGCCAAGCACATCGAGCGAGTGCGAAGAGACGACGACGCGCACGCCTTCGCCATCGAGCGGTGCGAGGCGCGCCATCACGTGAGCCGCGAGCGCGTCGGTCCTCGTCGCGCCCCTGGGTTCGACCGTGATCTGTCGAGGCCGAGGGTCGACCTTGGCGGCGGCAGCGAGCCAACCATCGGCCGACAATAATGCCTGCGCACGCTTCAACACCGCGTCGTTCGGTTCGTCCCGGGCGGGCAAGTTGTTGTCGCCAAGGGCACCGATATCCGTCCCGTTGTAGTAGCCGATGTGGACACGGGCCCAGAGCTTTCGGTCGAGAGCCTTCTGGAGTTCCTCACGGACCGACTTCCCTCGGCCAGTGGCGATACCGAGGTGAATGCCTGCCTTGAGTAGCCGCGAGCACTCAGTCACGACATCTTCGCGAAGGCCCTCGAAGCGACCATCCTTGGTGCAGAGTGTTCCGTCGTAGTCGAGGGCGAGGGCGCCGATCGCTGTCGTGCGAGCACGGGCCAGGAATTGCTTAAGGCCTTGTTGGAACGCCTTGACGTCCGCAACGCCCTCGGGCGACGCCCAGAGCTTACGCTCAATTGGCGCACCGATGGTCGGTCGGACGCGAGGCGGGGTTAGGCGGTACAGCTTTCGGCCGAACTCGGGCACGTGCGGGCGCCCAGGGTCTTGGGCGCGTGTCTCTCCGATGCGGGCGACGAGATGGAACGCTTGCACGAGGAGGTCGATCGTCCCGGATGGGCCATCAAGGGTGGTGTCCAGCCGTACGACCGGGATGCTCTTCGGAAAAAGCCGTAGAGTAGAATCCGCGATTGCGGCGGTCCCCGGCGTCACGAGAGCAACTACCACCGTCTCGGCAGACCGGTTGGCGAGCCACAGATGTCTCCCATGGCCGAAGTTCCGGTAGTCAGCGAGCTGGGCGGCCGCGAGAGCGGACTCGTTCAGCTTAGACTCGAGGTCGGTGGCGACTGGCGAGCCCCAGCCTCCGTGGAGGATCTGCACCATGTGCCGATTCTCGAAGAGTGCTTCGATTAACGGCCTGCGTCGTGTCTTCGGCAGTGCGACCTCGAAGCCATAGGCGCGCGCGATGAGCGCGCAGGTGGCAACCAAGCTATTAGTCGCGAGGAAGCCGTCCTTGCCCGCTGGAGCGTCTGCGGCGAACACGCGAGCCCGCGCAAAAGGCGACGCAGCATCCTTTAGGGGGTTCTCTGCACGCAGAGTGATAGCGGCAACTGCGGGAGCTTCATCGGCGATGCACGCGTCGAACGCTGCGAGGACGTCCTTGTTCTTACCGGAGGCCGAAGCGAGAAACACGCCAGCACGGTGTAACCCGGCGGGGATCGACAGCACGTCGAGCGGCGTCGTGAAGTGCGCGGGCCGGCGATGACGTGTGCGGTGTAGGAGTGATGCGAGGTGACAAGCTGTCGCGGAGCCTCCAGACCCTATCGCGACGAGAGGTCGGTCGGCAACGTCAGCAACGAACTTCTGGAGGCCCGCAACGTCGCAGGTCAACGCCCACGCAAGCGTGTCCGACAGGGCCGCTAGCTCGCTCGCGAACGCCTTACCCATGACGACCTCCGCCCCCGTGCCCACGACCAGCCGCCATGCGCCACTCGGGTCGGTACGTGATCAGCGGGTCGGCAATCGACGTAGCGTGCACGGTAATAGGTCCTTCACCCAGGGAAAACCGCAGCACGAGGCTCTCTTGTGGCACGTGCACCCGATACCACACGAGGTCAACGGTTGGAATGCGTTCCCACTCCTTGCCGCAGGAGGCGGTCGTCAGGGGCAACGAGATTCTGTCCGTCACCGCGGTCGCAGCTCTCCTGCCGACGGCCGAGAGGACGATATTCACGATGGCGCAGAAGTCCGAGCTGCCGTCCCTCGAGGTTCACGAGCAGTGGCGATTCCGTCACCCGGCCCTCGATTCGTGGACGGCGTCGAAGGCGCACGGCCCAGGAGTACCCAAGTATCCCCCATCGAAACCCAGTGCTCCGACGCTGAAGCGAGGCTGACGATGAACGATGCCGGTACGCGTCGGAAGCACTTGGCTCCGACGGTTTAGGACTTGGGCTGTGAGTACGACCCGCACTCCCTCATCGAGTAGAAGTTCTTCGTGGGCGGGCGCACCCTCGCCATTGGCAATAAGGCGTGGCGTCACAGCACGCTGAGGTGGTCGATCTCCACTCGCTCCCCGACACGCCACCCTCCCTGCTGCGCCAGCCCTGGCTGGTCGCGGTACTGCACCCTGACGGGGGAGCCCGCATCTTCGGCGACACCCTCTCTCTGTCCGGGTACACCCTGGACGGCACCATGTACCTGCTCGGGTTGCTCGGGGACGGGCATTCCGTCCTCGCGCCCTGGCGGCCCCGGTGGACGGGCGAGGACCTGGAAGAGGGCTCCCGCCGGGAGCGCTCCCCGGTCATCGACGAGGGCCACGCGCCGCCGCACGCTGCCTGGGCACGGGAGGCCGCGCGCTACGCCGTCATCTTCGGGTTGCTCTTGGAGGCCGAGGGCACTCGGCTCGGAATCGAAGAGGCGCGTCGAGGCGAGGCCCATGAGGGCCTGCCGGTGCGAACCGTCTGCCTGCGTGGCCCCGTAGCTGTCCCGGCGATGTCGTCCGCGGCTGGCCTTCGCTGGCTCGGCACAGTGGAGCGCCAGGCGCGCGGATACCTCACACGCCAGCGCCACGGGCCCTGGCAATCCCTCGCCCGCTGGCAGTACGCCTCGAAGCGCTCCACGTGGCGATGGGTACGGCCGGAGTCGTAGGGGCGGCCCTGCTTGCTGCGCATACGCATTTGCCCCCCCTTCAGTCGCACAGCAAGCAGAGATGGCTGCCTATCTCGTCGGCCATCCGTTCGAACAATGCGTCCAGCATAGGGCCCTCGCACGCCTCGCTCACTGGCAATGACACGTCCCTAGAACAGCCTTGACGCTCTCATGGGCTAGCGACCGGTTTGGATAGGCACAGATGGTGTGGCGTGCTGCAATGTATTTGGTGATGATGGTTCACGTGCTTCGTGCCGATCCTGACGTTCGCGGTAGGTTTTTCGCTTCGAGTAGGAAGACCCCTGCAGCAGGTGTATATCCTCCGCGATTCGGAAGCATAGGCATCCATCTTCCGGATAGTGGTGTGGCTCGCTTTGTCGCTGTTCCATTCCGTCCTGTCCGCAGGCCCGCTGGCTGAAAGAGGTCTTTCAGGATTGCCTTGTCGGTCTTTGTGAGGTCAGTCGCGGCGAGAGCACTTGGAACAGGGGAACTCCCGACGCGGAGGAAGAATAGTCCTCCTCTTCGGAGTAAGTGGGCAATGTCGCGAAGGTACTTCGTTCTGATGCGTTGGTTGCCAATGTTGGAGAAGACTAGGCGGTCTGAAACCAGATCGAACGTTCTATTTGCTCGCGCCAGCTTCGATAGGGTCCGGTGGTCGCCGACGGAGAATATGCATTTGTGCTTGATTAAATCTGACCTCCGAAGCCAATCGTGCCGGGAGCGTGCATGCGCAATGCAGATTTCGGAGAGGTCGAACGCTGTCACGCGACAGCCTGCCTCGGCAAGGAGCAATGCATCGTCGCCGAGGCCGCAACCGATCTCAAGTACTCGGGCGCCAGGCCAAGCAACACCGAATGCAAGCGCTGCCGCAATGTCTGCTGACGGTTCGTAGGGCGTGAATGCGTTGCGATTGTCGTCCATGGTGCGACAGTCTATGCTCCATCGATACTCGCCGACAACCTTGCTGCGCGCTCCACGATACGCTCACCTTTGTCGTGGGGCGGCGACCACGGAGTTCTCTAGGTTGCGTCTGGATTCAATGAGAGGCGCGTGTCGGCGTGCTTGATGGTCGGTGGGTTCGGGCGCCAGCGGCCTCCCCGAGATGGCGCGCTCCTGAGTACGCCCGGCTTCGAAGTGCCAACGTTGTGAGTTCGGCGGACGTATGCCTCGCGACCGCTGCGTTGCTGGAGTCGTGTTCCGAGGTTTTTGTGCCGGGGACCGCATTGGCACAGCAAGCTCCGATTCGGTAGGTGCCTTGGATTAATACTACTCGGTCACGTGCGTGACGGCTCACGAGGCGGCGCGCGAGCGTTGGCGTTGACTCGACGCAGACACAGCGGGCAGTGGCCAATGCGGCGCAGCAGCAGGAGTTGAAGCTGCCGCCGCACTTGGGGCAGCGTCCACCGCGTCTTGCTCTGGGGGGGAAAGCGCCCGATGGAGGGCGAGGAAGCCATGAGCCACCATGCAGAGCGTGGCGTGGTGGTGGAAGCCCCGCCAGCTGCGACCCTCGAAGTGGTCCAGCCCGACCTCTCCCTTCAGCTCCTGATAGTCGCGTTCCACTCGCCAGCGCAGCTTGGACAGGCGCACCAACTCCTTGAGCGCTGTGCCCGGGGGCAGAGACGAAAGGTGGTACTTCGTCGGGACTGCCTCGCCGCGTGGCCATTCCACCAGCAGCCACACCTCTTCACCTGGCGGCTCGCGCCAGAAGTGGTGCTCCGCCGTGTGCACTCGCATGGCGGCAAAGCGTGAGGACTGGCCACCACGGCTTCCCTGTCGCCAGCGCACGACTCGAAAGTCGGTGGAGTTGCCCCCGTCAAGTAGGACATGCCCGGCTCTCGTTAAGCACCAAGGCGCACAGCTTCAGCGCGCGGCTTGGGCGATTTCAATGTGACGGGGGAGGCGAATGTCGGGGCGTACTGGCTCGCCGTTGCCACGGTGAATCTGACTGGGCTGGGGACCACTGTTGAGTGCGAGAAACCACGAGGGCCGCTGCTTGAGGATGTACGTGTGGAGCAGTCCGAAGAACTTCGTGATGGCGCGTGCCTCGTCCCCACCCTCATCCGCTAGATACTTCCGGCCCCAGCCTTGGCCCGGAAATTCCCCCACCCCAATCAGCCAGGAGAAGAAGGCTACGGCCTCCTCGTCCTCAGCGGTCAGTTCCCGTTGCGCGCGCCTGAAGCCATGGATGTACGCCTCCAATCGTTCAATGCGCAGTCCGTCGAGCATGTTGTCCGTTTCTCGGCCGACTCCAATGAAGAAGCACCAGTGAGGTGGCTCTTCCAGGCTGAGTCTGTAGAGATGCTTCAAGAGCATGACGGCACCGCCCATTCCTCCTCAAGTGCACAAGAGGCGGCCCCCGCAGCCTTCCGTCGAAATTCCTGCGGCGACATCATCTTGAGACCCTTGTGCGGGTGCACCGAGTTGTAGTCTGCGAACCAAACCGGCAACCGCGCGAGGACATGCGCCGCCGAGTGCAGTTCGTTGACGTACACGTAGTCGCGCTTGAACGTCCTCACGAACGCCTCGGCCATGCCGTTGCTCTCCGGTGAGTACGCGGGCGTGGTGCACACCAGCAGCCCCAGGGAGCGGCCGAACTCGCGGGTGTCGTGGGCGGTGTAGACGGGCCCGTTGTCCGAGAGCCACTCCACCGGGTGCGGCACCTTGGCCGTGCCCGGACCGAAGCGCGCCTCCACCGTCTCGACCATCAGGTCCTGGATGGTGAGCGCGGTGGGGTACTCAGCGGACGCCTGGCACGCGATGACCTCCCGGTCGCAGCAGTCGAGGGAGAAGGCCACCTGCACCCGCTCGCCGTTCCAGCAGCGAATTTCAAAGCCGTCCGAGCACCAGCGCAGGTCGCTCTTCATCGTGGTGATTTTCCCCTCGTGCGTGCGCGTGGGCTTGCCCGTGTGCCGCTGGAGGAGCAGCCCGGCATCCCGCATGAGACGGTAGGCCCGCTTGTGGTTAACTGCGGGCTGACTTTCTTTTCGGCGCTCCCGGTTGAGGAGGGCACAGGCGCGGCGGTAACCATAGGTGGCGCGCTCCTGGGCCACCGCCTTGAGGCCCGCCAGCACCTCGGCGTCCCCTTCCGCGTCCGGGCGGCGGGGCTCTCCAGGGGAGAGGGGGCGGTGCAGGGTGGAGCGAGCCACGCCCAACGTCCTGGCCACGGCGCTCACAGGATGCCTCGCAAGGAGGACAACGCCGCGGGCGACAGCAGTTTTTTTTCGCGGGCCACCTCCACCGCGTCCCGCAGAATCTCCGTCTCCTGCGTCTTCTTGCCCAGCAGTCGCTGGAGCTCACGGACCTGGGCCTTGAGCGCTTGCACCTCGGAGGCGGGCACCACGTCCTCGCCCGCCTTGAGCCCGGACTCGCCACCCGCGGCCTTCAGCTGCCTCCAGCGGAACAGCAGGCTGGGGCTGATGCCGTACTTCCGGGCCACCAGGGACACGCTGCTGCCCGGCGTCTCGCACTCGGCCACCAAGCGCAGCTTCTCCTCGGCCGAGTAGCGGCGGCGGCCCTTGCTCTGCCCAGTTCCTGCCGGGGCGCCCTCTTTCGTCGTCCTCTCCATCGGTCTGACTCGCTTTCTAGCCGAACGAGCCTGTCCGACTCTTCAGGGGGCTACACCAGTCGGACCGAGGGAGGGTCCGCACCAGCTGCTCGATGAGGATGGGATGGTGGCCTGAGTCATCGACGTAGCGCGTACGAGGGCGCCCCATTTGGTGCGGCAATCGGAGAGGAAGCCGTGGCCGGGCCCCCGGAGGCCACACGTTCAGATTGCCTTGCACTCCCACCAGGAAGTGCAGCCTTCTGGCGCGAAGCGCTTTGCGAAAATCGCGGCAACTGCCGTAGCCCGAGTCGGCCAGGACGAGCTTTTCATGCACGCCCCAGACAAGGGCCTCATCGAGAAGCTCGAGTGCCAGCTCCCATTCGCGCTCGAAGGGGACCTCCCTCGGTACGCCCGCTGCGCGCATGCGACGCCTGTCCGACGTCCACTCCTCGGGAAGGTACAGGCGCATCCCAATGCAGCCGCTGCCCTTTTCGCCCGCCACGTGAAGACTCACGGCCACCTGGCAATTGTCTGTGCGGCCCAGGGTTCCCGAGTACTGGCGTGCGACACCCACCGAATGCAGACCTTTCTTCGGAAAGCCCGTGTCGTCGACAAGGAGGGCTTCCAGGCCCGGGAGCTCCCGCTCCAACTTCTGCGTGAGCCGACAGCGCACCTGAGCGTCATCCCAGGCCGCGCCGGACACGCACTGTTGTAGTCGTTGGCGCAGGGCTTCCGTCTGTGCTGGGGCAGAGGCCAGTCGTGCCGCCATGGGCTCGATGCTCTTGCGCTCTCCGTCCAGCAGGAGGCCCGTGACGTAGCCGCCCAGTGCGCGCCGTCTCTCCGTGCGCCCCATTCCTACGGTCATCGTGTCCAGGTACTCGGAGAGCTCTCGGTCAAGCTTGTGCAGTTGCGCGGGCGTCATGCCCCATCAACACGGGGCTATCGCGCCCGATTCATCTGACCGAGTAGTGTTAGGCGTCTATCTGGGAGACGTGCTGGTGCGGCGGTTGGGCGGGACGTGGGTGCTGAGGGCGAAGATGGAGGAGTCCCAGGTGCGCGTTGGGAAGCGCGTCTGGCTGCCCTTCCTCCGCGCGCGCCGATACATGCAGTCGCGCGAGTCGCTATTGGAGTATTCGCTCACCCAGTTCTTCAAGGAGGCCGAGCGCTATCGGCCCTGACGGTGGCGGCTGGGCTCGGCAGGGCGCCGAGACGGGAGTCGTAGGGGCCAGGATGCGCGTTGCCGGGCGCGCCTAGTGGCTCCTTACTGCCTCGCTTGCCGATTTGCGCGGTGCCGCTAGTACGCCGACACAGGGATTCTGAATGGTTCAGGCGGCGGCCTGATGTGCTGCCGCCTGTGCCGTCAGCGGGTAGGACTTGCCCAGCTTCTGTCGAGCGGAGTCGACGCTGAAGCGCCAGCGGATGCGGGCGCGAGAAAGATTGCGCTGGCGCTGCCATCGCGCGACCTCGCGCTTGAGGGCCTTCACGTCGCCCAGTCGCCGGCCCAAGCACTGGCGCGTGAGGATGCTGATTTCAATCTCCACCATGTTCAGCCAGCTGGCGTGCTTGGGCACGAAGTGAAACTCCAGCCGACGCAGGAGTCGGCGCGCCTCCTCGGGCGGAAACGTCTCGTAGAGGGCCGCCGCGCTGTGGGTGGAGAGGTTGTCGAGCACCACCCGCACCTGCGCCGCGTCAGGGTAGTGCTCGTCAAGGAGGGCACGCATCTGGTGGGCAAAGTCCTTCGAGGTGCGGCTGGGCGTGACGTCCACGTGGCGCAGTCCCGCGTGCACGTCCAGGTGCACGAAGAGGTTGGCCGTGCCGTTGCGCTGGTATTCGTAGTCATAGCGGCGCGGTCGTCCCGGGGCCGCGGGCACTGGCGTGCGCACTTCGCCGATGAGTTGCACGGGCGTCTCGTCGAAGCACACCAACGGGCGTGCCTTGTCCGCGGGTGCTGCGTACAACTCCAGCACGTCCTCCATTCGCGCCACGTACTCGGCATCCACCTTGGGGATGCACCACATGCGCCGCTGCCAGGGCTTCAGCTCGTTCTCTTCCAATCGCCGACGCACCGTCTCGCGCGAGAGGCCCGGGTGCTCGGTCAGACGTACCATCTCGTCGGCGAGTAACTGAAGCGTCCAGCGGGCCCGTCCTGCTGGCGGCCCCGAGCACGCGGTCGCTACCAGCAAGGCCTCCTCCTTGCCACTCAGTTTGCGCTCCGCGCCCGCGCGCTGCTTGTCATGGAGCGCGTGCTCGACGCCTCCTTCCACGAAACGGCGCTTCACTCGGAAGACGGTGGAGGCTCCTACCTGCACGCTTCGAGCGATGGCCTCGTCGGTGCGTTGGGCGTGCGCGGCCAGCAGCACCTGGGCACGCTTGACGTGGCGCACGCGCGCGGTGCCTCCGGCCACCAGGGCTCTGAGTTCCTGCTTCTCCTCTGCGGTGAGGGTCACACGGTGGCGTACATTCGTGGGCATCCAGCGCTCCAGCAAAGAGTGGAGACGGACTACCCACAGGCACCGCGTGTCGATTCCTTCCGAACCACCGCGCTTCACGGAACTGCAGGGCCAGTACCTGGCTTTCATTTACGCCTACTCGCGTATCCACCGACGGGCGCCAGCTGAAGCCGACATGCAACGCCATTTCGGCACCAGCCCCCCCACCGTGCACCGCATGGTGCTGGAGCTTGAACGCCTGGGCCTCATCCGGCGCAGCGCCGGCCAGGCGCGTAGCATCGAACTGCTTGTCCGGCCGGAGGCCCTACCCATCCTGCGATAGGCAGGGGCCTATCTCAACCGGTCAGAACCTCTGTGTCGGCGTACTAGTCGGTGCCGGACTGCTATCTCCGAGGCGGAGGGGCGCGGTTATGCTGCTGCGATGCATCGACCATTGCCCCTCTGCCTCCGCCTTCTCGTCGCCCGCGCTCCTCCTCGCGGGCCGTCACGCATCGGATCAAGTAGTACTAAGCCACTTCCTTATCGCGCAGCTTAGCGATGGCCCAATCGCACCATGCCGACAGAGTGTGCCCGGACTGCCACAGCTCGGCAGCGACTCCAAACCGAAGGGCAGCTTCGTTGCGGATAGGAACATGCTCAGCCTGTGCGCGCTCCACGAGTTCCCAGGTCGACGCAACACTTCCTGAAATCGTATTGACGAATCGAGAGTGTGCAGCGACTTCTTCCGGGGTCCACGGACCAGCGAGACGCTCTGGAGCTATTCCTCTCAGGTCCACTACACAGAGGACGTAGTCCGGCGTGCGGGACGCGGTCGCAGCCTGTGTTGGGGTCAACCTGACTTCTCCTGAAGTGGTCGCCTTGACCTCAAGGAGCAGTCGTTCCAGTCCGAGGTAAGAGGACGCATCATCAAGCAATTCCTCGCCAAGGCGCGTCTCATAGTCGAAGCCGCGGTCCACCAGTTCCAGCACGAGTCCTCGTTCCTGCAAGGCCGTACGCAGGGCCTCCTGCACCGCGAGCCCGAAAGACTTTGCAATGGCTACCCGGCGTTCACTCGCGCGCTGCTCCTCCGCCGCTGCGAGAGCACGCTCCAATGCATCCGGATCCGACTGCGTCCGATCAATGAGTTCCGCAAGTACGTCGCGGATGCGCTTTGATTCCTCTTCCGAGCAGCCTAGGAGACGTAGCTCAAGCCGGTCGAAGCCGAAAACCTCGGCGAGAAAATCAAGCGCCTGAAGGTTGTCCTTCAGCCACTCTCGATCAATCAGGTCCCGAAGAACCGCCGGTGATGGTTCGAAGCGGGTTTGTTTCCCTTCTTTGTCAGTCACCGGAATCCAGGCACGTGAAAGTAGGTCGGCAACCCAGAGAGCTGGCCTTAGTTCAACCGAGAGTTCCCTGCCACCCCCGCGTGCCGGCACCGTCACGAAGGTGCGCCACCGTTTGTCGCGGACAACGATATCGGTGAGGATCAACCCAAGAAGAGCCTGGACGTGCTCGGGCTCAGTACAATGGTTAAGGACTTCGCGCGATAGCAGTGCAACGGACGAGCAGGGCTGGTCGCGTACTGTGAGCCCGCTGGTACTCGCTGGGCCACGAACGAGCGCGGCGAGACGCCGTTCCTTGATTTCAGATGAGACGTCCTCTTGTAACGGGTCCGTATGCGCAATGCCCCAAGCCTTGAGCCCTTTCAGTGCATCGGAGAATCCATCGGCGCGGTCATAGGCGACATGCATCACGCGCTGAGCCGGGTAAACAATGGAGTAGGGACGCGCTGTCTCCGGCCACGTCGAAACGGGCGCCATGATCGGATTGTCCCGGTGCCATCGATAGTATTCGCTGGGCTTCGTCGTCGCGAGTGGCACCCTGCGCGCCAGATCGCCAGCGCCCATTGCTTGACTCGACCACATATGCGCGAGGAGCGCGGTTCCAGCCGTCACGACATACTCAGGCGTGAGATTTTTCTTCGACTGGACGGCCTGATCCAACGCCGAAAGGCACCTATCGAGAGCGGCGTCCTCCGTAATGGTTGGCGTCACGACTTTATCCAGAAGACCTTCAACGCGTGTGAGGCTATGCTCGCGCGCAACATTGAGCACCTCCAGGTCGAGCAACGATGCGCGGAGGTCGAGCTTTAGCTTCTCGGCGGCTAGCTTGGTGCCCTCAAGCACTCCGAGATCGCGCGTCAAGCAAGAATGAATAACAAGCTTGCTGTGCTGGTTCAGGAGCAAGTGGTCGAGCCACTCGGGCCTAAACGCGCCTGCGGCTGAGGCAACGCTGGCGAGTTCGTAGAGGTTTGCGAGCCATTCGAGCCGATTGCCCGTGACCACGAGAGCGTCAAGCGGCAGCGCCTCTCCGGGTTTGGGCTCGCTGGCGAGGGCAAATTTCCGGAAATCGGCCAGCCCGATAATGTTTAAGCCTTCAACGCCGAGCGCTCTCCATTCCTGTGCAATTAGAGACCAGTCCCGATTGATCTTCTTCTCGGGAACGTCGAGTTTTCCGCACCGAGATGCCAAATCCCAAAGCGCGTCCACATTAATTTTTTCCGGATGACCCAACTGTGGCTCGCCTAAGAAATCTGCATGCCATTCGCCCACGTTCGGGACGGCACGCCCGGCCCCCCTTGTTGTGTTGATGAGAGGCATTTCGGCAGTATTTGCGGCTTTCGATTTCAGTCGCTCGGTCCACCAGCCCCTCTCGAACTCTTGCAGCGCGCCTTCCGCTACGGGCCCTATTCTGGCAAGCCAGTGCGCTCCTTCGATGTTGAGCTTGTGCGCAACCATGGCTGCCAGAACGAGGGAGTCCAAGGCGGCCTCTACAAGTTCACCACCTTGGTCCTTCAGCAGAACTTCCCGTCGTTCCTGATCAACATTGAAATGCCCATCTAGCACCACTTCCGTGCGGAGAAACGTTGTCTCTCGGATGGGGAACCGACGAAACACGCGGGGAAAGGATGAGGGCAATCGAACGAGCTTCCGGTTCTGACCCTCTGTTTCCGAGACAAAGATGGCCGAGGCGTCCGGCTGCGCCTGTGTTGAAAGAATGTGGGCGACAAATATTTGAGTCCCGTTGGTTGACTCCCTCTGGACAGGGCGCTCGCGGTAGGAAAGGCCCTCCATCGCAGGTTGCTGGAAGGCGCTCGCAAGCCATCGCTCCGTTATCTCTTCTTGTTCCAGCACGACCTCGTCAAGCTTAGGGCAGGTCGCGAATAGGTAAGGGAGCGCCGCTCGGAAAGTTTCTAGCCCGTGTTCGAGTTGTTTCTTGTCCTCCATCCGGTAGACGAAGCGCGCAGATGGCTCGCGATTAATCTCGTTTAGTGGCTGGGCGGAAAGGAGCGCGGTTTTTGCTGTGTCGATGTTTGCGAGTATTTGATCCTCGTTGCCGCCGCGGTCGAGGCTAACCGAGAACCATTCGAACCCGGTTCTTGTTGCGAGAATCCCGCTAACCTCAGCCCGTTCGGAGAGCACATGCGTGACAAGGAAGCCGGTTCCAAAGCGACCAGTGGTATCCTCCCCTTCGAACTCCTTGCTTGAACCGCCGCTCAGAAGCGCGGCGAGATCCCGCGGTTGGAAGACGGCGCCGTCATGCTCAAAGAGGAAGCCGTTCTCCTTGGCCGCCAAGCGAATGCGTATGCCAGTACGTCCGGGCCTCGGCCCTGCGTCGTGCGCGTTTTGAAGAAGTTCGAACGGCCAGCGTCCGCCAGCGTCCATCGCCTTGTTTCGTGCTTCGGTCACACGTGTGCGGATACGTCGCGCATCATTGCGACTGAGTTGGTGCTCTCTCGCTTCTTGGTACTCCCCCAGCGCCGATTCGGACATGGTGTCCCCCGTCTTCCTGGATCGTCAAATATGACAGACGTTAGTGGAGGGCCCGACAACCCAACGCACTTGTTGGGTGCGCTATCCACCGTACGTGCGCCCAATCGCCTGCAAACAGCCCAGATTGCATGCGCTCCTCCAAGACTATCAGCGGGTACTCTTCGCATGAAGGAGCTGCCGCTCATCGCGAGGGACAGTAGCGAGCCCTCCCTGGGGCGTCGAGGAGTTGGGGACTCACCCTTGAGAGGTATGGACGAAGAGGCTGCGCTCTACCTTCGGACGTGTCGCGCCTGAAGGCGTGGGCGAGCGGCTTCTGTAGAGTCTCTGCCCGCGGGCGGAGACAGAGACGTGCGGGCACGGAGCGATTCTTCGGGGCGGTCTTCGGCTTTCAGAGAGAGACTCACCAAGAGCCGGAGTAGCGGCTTGACGAGGGGAGTAGGGAAGGCGGCATCATCCCGGCATGAGTCAGGCCTCTCCTTCTCAACCGCTTTCGCCTCCTCCTTCGCAGCCGACGCCGCCGAAGGGGATGCCCGTTCTTGTCATGCTCATCGCCTCCTGCTTCGTGCTGGCCTTCATGGGCTGGGTCATGAGGCTTGGATACCCTGGAGCGGTGCTGGGAGTGGGCGCCCTCGCTGGGTCCATCGCAATCTTCAGGAAGAAGGACTCCAAGCACCGCAGCGCTGCCGTCATTAGCGCAATTGCTTCTGGCATTGTCGTCTTCGGCGCCATCGGGAGCGGGAACGAGAAGTCCCGCAGCGAGGCTGCGAAGACGGCCTCCATCGAAGAGGCGCGGCAGAAGGCGGAAGCAAGTCGCGCTCATGAAGAGGACGTGTCCTCGCGCATTGCTGCGCTGGTTGCGTCGACGGCTCCCCAGGAGGCCGTCGACCTCTGCAGCAGCTTTGGGGACGTCGGAGCCATCCCCGAGAAAAGCCGCGCCGGGTGCGGTGCGGCGTACCTTGCCAAGGGCCGCGAGTCGCTGGCCGCCGCGAAGCTCGCAGAGGCAGTGCCCCTCCTGGAGAGGGCGAGTGCCTTGTCTCCAGGCAACGCAGACGCGGCGACCGCGCTTTCGAGCGCGAGGGAGCTGCGCGGCAAGGAGGACTTCAAGAACAAGGGGCCGGAAGTCTCCGCTGGGCTGGCGCGTGCATTGGCCCATGCCAAGGCGAAGGAATGGGAAGCGGCGGAGGCGGAGTTGAACGCTGCTGACGCCACCCTGAAGGGGTTCGAGGGACTCGAGGTCGCCAAGTCGAAGGAGTGGAGCACCCTGTCGGGCCAGGCCGCCCAGCAACGGAAGCGCATCCAGCCGGGGTTGGAGAAAATCCAGCTCCAGCGCGCGGCCGAGAAGCTGATGGTGGAGATGCGCGGGGAGAAGCCTAAGAACTCAGGCTGGGATGGCTCCGTGCTGGAGGTGAAGCAGTACCTTCGGCAGGTGATGAATGACCCCGACAGTTACGAGCATGTCTCGACGTCGGCTCCTGTTGCCCGCGATGCCTACTGGATTGTGAAGAGCTCCTTCCGCGGGAAGAATGCCTTCGGAGGGAAGGTCCTCAACACGAGGTACTTCTTCATCCAGCGGGGGCAGGTTGTCCGCGTGGAGGAGTAGGGCGGATTGACTATCTCGACACGAAGGAGAGCGTCTCCTCTTGCCACCTTGCTGCCGAACCTTTTCCCGCAGTTGCGACGGTTGGGACAATGGCCGCCGAATCAGCGCTCTGCTTTCGATGGGCCTAACAAGCTATGAAATGTCATCCGACGCTGCGCCTTGCGTTCCGAGCCCGATGGCTGCGGGCCGCCGTTCTGTCTGTGTGCCCTCTTGGAATCGTCGCGGCGCTTGCGACGTCGTGCAGTCGCGGCGAGCCCGGGCCTCCGGACTTACCGAAGCAACCAGATCGATGGGTGACTTCGATTGCGCTGGACGCCGACAGCAAGACACGGCACGTCGGAAAAACTAAGGACTACTTGATAACGCAAGTCAGCGCGTTTGAGGCGGTGAACGGAGTGCAGTCCGTCAGCGTGGGAGACGACATCGCTGGAGTCCGAGTCGGCGCTATCCGGTGTTCGTTTCACCATCGGGATGCGAGCTACGGCGGCGAGCAGTACATGTGGCGCGGCCGATGGGCCTGTCTGGCGGGCAGGAGCAGAGAAGAGGTCGAAACGGCCGTCGCGGAGGACGGCACGAAACGGTTCGACTACATCCACGTAGCACCTGTCCGGCTGCAGGAGGAATGAGTCGGACAGCGAGGGACGAAGCTGTGTTGGCTGCGGGCTTGGCCACGAGCTTCTGAGGTTCATCTCGGAGAGTCCGTCTCGCTTGTGCCAGGCGGAAGCGCAGCCTCGCCTCAGCGGGGCCGTCGTGGCGGGCCGGTGGCGGCGGTCTTCTGCGCGAGCCTTGGGACCGCTCCGCACAGGCGCTGGCGAACGCGGGCGCATCCTCGGGCCGTCCTTCCTTGCCCAGCCGGAGCCACGACGGCGCGCGGGCAAGAGCCGCGAGGCGGGGCAGGGGGCCGGGCTGAGGACTCGGCCAAGAGCTTCTGAGAGGCTTCTCGGAGAGTCTGCGCCCCCGCGAAGAAATCGAGAATACCGAGTAACGGAGAGCCCTTTTTCGCTCTCTCGGTTAACAGGTGGCCGTTTTTGGCCTTCTGAAAGAGGGAAATGGCGCAACCCTGGAAGGTACGACATCGAAAGCCAGGGATTGTCAGAATCGGGCGCCCGCGGTGGTTAACAAAACTGTTAACCACTCTCGGCCGCTCTCTCCCCAAATCGGGCGAAAGAGCGCTTCAGAGGGCCCAGTTGGCGGCTGAGGAGGGGTCATCTCGCTCTACGGAGCCGAGCGCGGAGAACGCCCTCTGCAGCACCGCGAGCTAGAATCCCTTGTGATTCAGGGGCTTAAGCACGAAGGCCCCGCGATATGCATCGCGAGGCCCTTGTAAAACAAAAGGGCCCTACCGGTTGGTAGGGCCCTTCGTTTAGCTCCCCGACGTGGACTCGAACCACGGACATGGTGATTAACAGTCACCCGCTCTACCAGCTGAGCTATCGGGGAAGATGTCCCGTCGCGGCGGTGCGTTGCCGTGACGGACGCGATTTCTAGAGAACCGAGCCTGCCCTGTCAACTGTCCCGTTCAATCCGCTCTCCCGACTCTGCGTTCAGCCCTGGTCGGCGCTCGGTGGGCTTGCCCCCATTGTCTCGGACGCACTCGCCCGGATCCTCTCGGGGGACCCCGCCGAGCGTGTCCTCGACCGGACCCTGCGTTCGCACCGCGAGCTATCCCGTGAAGGACGTCAGGCGCTGAAGGAGGCCGTCTTCAACGTGGGCCTCTGGCGCCGCCGCCTGGCGTTCCTCCTGGGGGCGGAGGACGCTGCCCCGTCCCAGCTCCTCTTCGCGCTCCTGCACGGGCTGGCCGGCGTTCCTGCCCCGGAGGCCGCTGCCTGGTCCGGCCTGGACGCCCCCCTGCCACTGAACACTGGAGAGCCCCCTTCGCTGGCGCTCCGGGCCTCGCTGCCGGACTGGCTCGCGGACCACTTCGCCCGGGAACTGGGCCCCGAGGCGGAGGACTTCTGCGCCCACCTCAACGTCCCAGGCCCCATCACCCTCCGAGTGAACCCGGCCCGGCTGTCCCGGGAGGCCCTGGCCGCTCGCCTTGCCTCCGAGGGCGTCTCTACTCGTCCCGGCACCTGGAGCCCCCTGGCGCTCCACGTCGATGGACCCCGGCCGAACCTCTACGCCCTGGAGTCCCTTCGCGAGGGCCTCTTCGAGGTCCAGGACGAGGGCAGCCAGCTCCTCGGGCTCCTCGTGGAGGCCCGGCCCGGGGAGACGGTGCTGGACCTGTGCGCGGGGGCAGGGGGCAAGACGCTCCATCTGGGGGCCGCCATGGAGGACAAGGGCCGCCTCATGGCCTACGACCCGGACGCCGAGCGGCTGGACCGGCTCCAGCAGCGCTCCTCCCGCGCCGGCCTCACCCGCGTCCAGGTTCTCCGGACACTCCCCGCGCCGGGCCTGGGGGCCGACCGGGTCCTCGCGGACGTTCCCTGTTCCGAGCTCGGGTCGCTCCGACGGGGACCGGACCTCCGCTTCCGGCTCACCCCGGACGTGCTCTCCCGCTTCACCACCACCCAGCGCGACATCCTCGCCCGGGCCGGGGACGTCGTGCGCCCGGGCGGCCGGGTCGTCTACGCGACCTGCACCGTCAACCACGCGGAGAACCAGGACGTCGTCTCAAATTTCCTCCGCTCCCGCCCGGACTTCCGCTCCATCCGCCCGGGCTCCGGGTGGCTTCCGGACACCTGTATCCAGGACGGCTTCCTCCTCGTCACGCCGCACCGTCACGGCACGGATGGCTTCTTCGCCGCCGTGCTCGAACGCTCGGAGTCGGCGGGGTAGGGCGGTGCTCCCTTCACGGGGAGCAACCAGCCGAGCCCTCCACAGGGCCGCGTTCCTCCGTCCTGCGGTACTCAACGCTTCGGGCCCGGGCCACCCTGAATCACCGTGGCGCCTTCGCCCCCGGTGCTATGAAGCGCTGCGTGCGTTGGCTCAAGCCCCTTCCGCTCCGCCCCCGCGACATGGTGCATGTCGTCGCTCCCGCGGGTCCCTTTGAACAGGCCCCCTTCGAGGCCGGCCTCCGGATCCTCTCCGAGCGCTACACGCCCGTGCTCCGGCCCGACCTCGGTGCCTCGCACCGCTACCTCGCCGGGGATGACGCCCGACGCCGGGAGGAGCTGTCCCACGCGTTCCTCGACCGCGCCGCCCGCGCCATCTTCTGCGCCCGCGGCGGCTACGGCAGCTCGCGGCTCCTCCCCGAACTGCCGCTCGACAAGGCCGGGCCCGTGGCCTTCACCGGCTTCTCCGACCTGACGTCCATCCACTGCGCGCTCCAGGCGCTCGGCCGCGTCTCGCTCCACGCGCCCGTCCTCACGCAGCTCGGCCGGCAGTCCACCCAGGTCCACGACTACCTCTTCCGCCTCCTCGAATCCTCGGAGGCCCCGCCGCCCCTCTCCGGCAACGCCACCTACGTGCCCGGCACCGCCGAGGGCGTCCTCGTGGGCGGCAACCTGTCCGTGTTCTCCCGGCTCCTGGGCACGCCCTACATGCCGCCGCTCGACGGCGCCGTGCTCCTCCTGGAGGACGTCACCGAGCGCCCCTACCGCATCGACCGCATGTGGACCCACCTGCGCCTCGCCGGCGTCTTCGCCCGCGTGCGCGGCATCGTCCTGGGCGACTTCACCGCCTGTGAGGAGAAGGACGCGGCCTACTCCAGCGCGGATGTGCTGCGTGAACTGGCGCGGGACGCGAAGCTGCCTTGCGCCGCGGGCTTCCCCATCGGCCATGGCGCCATCAACTACCCCGTGGCGTTCGGCACGCAGGTGCGCCTGGACGCGGATGCCGCGCGCCTCACCTTCCTCGAAGGCGCGGTGAGCCCGGGATGAGCACCCACCCCATCGCCAACCTCCAGGCGGTGCTCGACGACGGCGTGGAGCTGGGCATCTTCCCCGCTGCCCAGGCCGTGGTGCTCCACAAGGGCCTGCAGGTGTTCGGCGGCGTCGCGGGCAAGGCCACCGGCGACACGCGCTTCGACCTCGCGTCCCTCACCAAGGTCGTCTCCACCACCGCGCTCTTCCTGCGCCTTTGGACCGAAGGCAAGGTGGGCCCGGACACGCTCGTGTCCCGCTACTTCCCCGGCTCGCCCGTGGGCGACGCGAACGCCACCGTCGCGGACCTGCTCTACCACCGCTCCGGCCTGCCCCCCTTCGTCCCGCTCTTCGCGGAGGTACTCAAGGCCCGGCCGGAGCTGCTCGACGCCGGCTGCCCCTCAATCATTCGCGCCCAGGCCCGCGAGGACGTGCTGCGCGCCGCCGCCGCCACGCCGCTCGAAGCCCCCGTGCGCACGAAGTCCGCGTACAGCGACGTGGGCTTCATCCTCCTGGGCGAACTGCTCTCGCGCGCCGCGGGCGCCCCCCTGGACACGCTCTACTCGCGCCACGTCGCCGAACCGCTGGGCCTCTCCGCCCGCTTCCACCGCCTCACCGACTTCCCCGTGGACGGCACCACCGCGCCCACCGGCGCCATGCGCCCGCGCGAACCCGCGCCCGGCCAGGAGTCGCTGTGGAAGGACGTGCCCTCGCGCCCGTCCCGCCCCGGTGAGGTGGACGACGACAACGCCTGGGTGCTGGACGGCGTCGCGGGCCACGCGGGCCTCTTCGGCACCGCCGTGGACGTGGCGCGCTTCGGCCAGGCCGTGCTCGAAGGCTGCGCCGGCACGCACGCTGGCATCGCCCCCGCGCCCCTGTGGTACCGGTTGCTCGCCACCGACCCGCTGGTCGCGGGCAGCACGCGCTCCATGGGCTTCGACTCGCCGTCGAAGGGGTACTCCAGCGCGGGCCGCTTCATTGGCGACACGCCTCCGGGCGCGGTGGGCCACCTGGGCTTCACCGGCACCAGCCTCTGGGTGGACCTGCGGCGCTCGCTCGTGGTCGCGCTCATCACCAACCGCGTGGCCCAGGGCCGTCAGGACCTGCGCATCCGCGACTTCCGCCCCGCCTTCCACGAACTGGTCGTGGAGGCGCTCGACCTCAACACCGCCCCCTAAGGGACAGCATGGCTGACGACAACGGCAACGTCCTCGACACCCTCGACCCGAAGTCCGTGCGCCGCATCCACCTGGTGGGCGTGGCCGGCACCGGCATGGGCTCCTTCGCCGGCATGCTCAAGGCCGCCGGCTACGACGTCACCGGCAGCGACGAGAACGTCTACCCGCCCATGAGCGACATGCTCAAGGCGTGGGACATCCCCGTACGCACCCCGTACGCGCCCGCCAACCTGGACGCGGCGAACCCGGACCTCGTCATCATCGGCAACGTCATCCGCCGCGTGAACCCGGAGGCCACCGCCGTGCGCGAGCGCGGCCTCAAGCAGATGAGCTTCCCCGCCGCCCTGGGCACGCTCTTCCTCGACCACGCGCACTCCGTCGTCGTCGCCGGCACGCACGGCAAGACGACGACGTCCTCGCTCATGGCCCACGTGCTGGTGTCGGCCGGGAAGGATCCGTCCTTCCTCGTGGGCGGCGTCACCCAGAACTACGCGGGCAACTACCGCGTGGGGAAGGGGCCGCACTTCGTCGTCGAAGGCGACGAGTACGACACCGCCTACTGGGACAAGGGCTCCAAGTTCCTCCACTACCGCCCGCGCACCGCCATCATCACGAGCGTGGAGTTCGACCACGCGGACATCTTCCGCGACCTGCCCCACTACGAGGCCACGTTCGAGAAGTTCGTGCGCCTGGTGCCGAAGGACGGCCAGCTCGTCGTCTGCGCCGCGTACCCCAACGCCGTGCGCATCGCGCGGGACGGTGGCACCGCGCCCGTCATCACCTACGTGGCCAAGGAGGGCGCGGACGCGGACTACACGCCCAAGGGCATCTCCTTCGGCCCGGACGGCGCCCGCTTCGACGTGGTGGAGCGCGGCCAGTCACTGGGCACCATCACGCTGCCGATGTCCGGCGCGCACAACGTGGAGAACGCGCTGGCCGTCATCGCCGCCGCGCGCGGGCTGGGCCTCTCCTTCGCTGAAATCCAGCAGGGCCTGTCCACCTTCCAGGGCGTGAAGCGCCGGCAGGAGGTGCGCGCGGAGGTGGACGGCGTGCTCGTGGTGGACGACTTCGCGCACCACCCCACCGCGGTGCGGGAGACCATCGCCGCCATCCACCACCGCTACCCGGACCGGCGGCTGTGGGCCATCTTCGAGCCGCGCTCCAACACCAGCCGCCGCAACATCCACCAGGAGGACTACGCGCACGCCTTCCCCGGCGCCACGCGCGCGAGCCTCAAGGTGCCCGAGCGCCACGACAAGGTGCCCGAGGGCGAGGAGCTGAACGTCCCGAAGCTCATCGACGCGCTGAAGGCCCAGGGCATCGCGGCGGACGGCGCCACCGACGTGCAGACGCTGGTGGACCGCGTGTCCTCCGAGGCGAAGCCCGGGGACGTGCTGCTCGTCATGAGCAACGGCGCCTTCGGGGGCTTCATCGAAAAGCTGCTCACCGCGCTGAAGGCCCGCGCCGGAAAGGGGACCTGAGGCCATGCGCCGTCCGCTCTTCACTTCGCTCAAGGCCCTGGGACTCCTGGGGCTCGCGGCAGGCTGTGCCGCATCTCCGTCCTCGCTGCCGCCGCTCACCGAGGCGCAGGGGCCTGGCCCCCGCTCCAGCAGCGCGGCCCTGGAGTCGTCGGAGGGCCCGTCGTCCCAGCCGCTGTCCTTCCAGGTGAAGCACTACCCGGACAACCGCCCCTACGACGTGAAGAGCGACCGCGGCCAGGTCGTCCTCCTGGACGTGTGGGCCACGTGGTGCGAGCCCTGCAAGGACGCGCTGCCCATGTACGCGCAGCTGCAGCGCGAGTACGGCAAGCGCGGCTTCAAGGCGTACGCCCTCAACGTGGACGAGGACGTGCGCGCCATTCCGGCCTTCCTGGAGGAGGCCAAGGTGGAGGTGCCCATCCTCCTGGACGCCAACGCGCTGGTGTCCGAGCGCCTGCTGAAGGTCCGGCTGATGCCCACCACCTTCCTGATTGATAGGCGCGGTGTCGTCCGGCACGTGCACGAGGGCTTCGCCGAGGAGTTCCTCCAGAAGTTCCAGACGGAAATCGAAGCGCTGCTCTCCGAGCCCGCGCCCTGACTTGAAGCCCCCCGGGAGATGCACCCATGGCTGACGCTTCCGACACGCCCGCCGCGCTGCGACGCACGGCGGAGGACGGCGCCCGGATGGCCGGACGCATCCTCCGGGAGCGCTTTCCGCAGCACCGCACCATCGAGTTCAAGGGCGGCATCGACCTGGTCACCGACGCGGACCGGGCCTCCGAGGCCGCGCTGCTGGACTTCATCCGCCAGCGCCACCCGCACCACGCCATCCTCGCGGAGGAGAGCGGCGCGTGGCAGGGCACCGACACCTTCCGCTGGCTGGTGGATCCGCTGGACGGCACCACCAACTACTCCCACCAGGTGCCGCACTTCTGCGTCAGCGTGGCGGTGGAGGGGCCGCAAGGCACGCTCGCGGGCGCCGTCTACGACCCCATGCGCGACGAGCTGTTCTCCGCCGCGAAGGGGGAGGGCGCCACCCTCAACGGGCTGCCGCTGAAGGCCAGCACCGCGGACACGCTGGAGCGGGCCCTGTTGTGCACGGGCTTCCCCTACGACGTGCGCGAGCGGCCGGACCTGCCCGTGGGCCTCTTTACCCAGCTCATCCTCCTGGCGCAGGGGATGCGCCGCACCGGCAGCGCCGCGCTGGACCTGGCGTACGTCGCGGCCGGCCGCTTCGATGGCTACTTCGAGTTCGGCCTCAAGCCCTGGGACATCGCCGCGGGCGGCCTGCTGGTGGCGGAGGCCGGGGGCGTCATCGTGCACATCGACGGGAAGCCCTTCGACGTGCTCAAGGGCGACGTGCTCGCGAGCGGTGCGGCGCTGGCGCCCACGCTGCTGGCCCAGGCGAAGCGCTTCCTGGCCGAGCTGCAGTGGACGTCGCGCGACTAGAAGAAGCTCTCCGGCACGAAGACGATGTCGCCGGCCTGGAGCAGGAAGTTGCGCTCGCGGCCCACGCCGATGTCCTCCACGGGCACGCGGATCTTCCGCTCCTGGCCGTCCACCACGCGCGTGACGAGCGTGTTGTTCTTCGCCGCGAGCTTGGTGAAGCCGCCCGCGAGCGTAATCGCCTGGATGATGGACACCTCGCCGTCCACCGGGAACGTGCCGGGCTTCTGCACCTCCCCGAAGACGAAGATCTTCTGCGAGTTGTACTCCCGCACCAGCACCGACACCTGGGGCCGGCGCAGGTAGCGCGACAGGCATTCGCCCAGCACGTCCGCCGCGGAGCTGGCGGTGCGGCCCGACAGCGGCACCTTGCCGCACAGCGGATAGTCGATGGTGCCTTCAGGCGACACGCGCCAGGTGCCGGAGTGCTCGGGCTCCTGGAAGACGCGCACCTCCACCACGTCGCCGGGGCCCAGGCTGCCGCCGGACGTCTTCGCGCGCTCCGCGCTGGAGGCCGGGGTGGGCGGAGGCGCGGGCGGGCGCGTGTCCGCGTGACACGCCACGTGCAGGGCGATGAGCGCGAGCAGCGCGGGGAGCAGGCGTGAGGAGCGGCGCGAAGAGCCCATGCGCACGGCCTAGTACGTGACGGACACCCGCGCATAGCCTTCGTGGCGGGTGTAGTTGAGGCCGCTGGCAGCCTGGGAGGACGACCGGGTGCTCAGCGTGTAGCCCACCGCGCCCAGCAGCCACGGGCGGAACTGGTACTCGGGGCCCACGTCCAGCGCCACCAGCGTGTCGCTGCGCGTGCCCGCGAAGGAGAGGAAGTCCAGCGCGCCCGCCGCGTGCAACGCCAGCCGCGTGCCCATCAGCGAGCGGGCCTCCGCGTAGATGCGATCATCGCGGAAGGTGCCGTAGGCGGCCACGGGCTCGAAGGCGCGCAGGTAGCCGCCCTTCACGGTGAGCGACGGGCCCCACAGGTACGTGCCCTCGGCCTGCGCCACCACGGTGCCGCCGCCGCCTTCGCCCAGGTTCTGGCTCCAGCCCGCCTTCGCCGTCAGCGTGATGCGCGGGGACACGAGCCCCGCGACGCCCGCCATCGCGTGCAGCAGGAGCGCGGACGGCGTCGTGGTGTCGTTGAAGTAGCCGCGGTAGGTGATGCCGGTGTCCGCCACCACCGCCGTCTTCGGCAGGAAGCGCCAGCGGCCCTCCACGCCCAGCCGCAGGTTGCCGTAGTTGAACTGGCTGGCGGTGAGCGGATCACACTCCGGCGTGGTGCAGCCCACGGGGGGCTGGCCGCCCAGGGGCTCGAAGAACTCCATCGCGTACGCCGCCGACGGCGACAGCTCCAGCGCGCCGCCGCCGGGCTTCCACTGCGCCCGCACGCGCGCCTCGTTGAAGAGGCTCAGGATGCCCGCGCCCAGCGCCACCGTGCGCGTGCGGTCCGAGCGCGAGAGCTGGTCACCCACCTCCACGGACAGCGTGCCCTCCGGGTCGAAGCGCAGCGCCAGGTCCGCGGCGCCTTCCAGGTGCGACGCCGCGCCGGAGCCCGGCGTGATGAGGCCCGTGTAGACGACGTAGTCCAGGTTGCCGCGCAGGGAGAGCGCCAGCTTCTGCGACGGCACGTCCAGCATGAAGCCGGGGCGCACGTGCAGCGCCAGCTCCCCGGACAGGTCCGGCGACAGCGGGCCGGTGCCGTCCTCGCGGAAGTAGCCCACGCCGCTGTCCAGCCGCGTCTCCAGGTCCAGCGTCGGGTGCAGCCGCCCGCTGCCCACCTTGAAGCCGTTGCCGCCCGGAGGGCGTCCGCCCATGCCGGCCTGGGCCGACGCCGTCAGCGGCAGCAGCGCCGCGAGCGCCAGGGCCTTGAGGGCCAGACGGAATGTCCCAGGCTGCGTCATGGTGTCAGAGGCGATCCGGAAGGGGAGGCGGTCGGCATAGCACGCGTGCCCACCCACCGGAACAATCCGTCGTCGTGTCGTGGCGCGATGCGTGAAGAGGGGCCGGACACTCAGTCGATGGGGCTGGCGGCCGGAGGCCGTACCGTGAGGTCGGGCGGGGGGG
>NZ_RAWG01000600.1 GCF_003611735.1 Corallococcus sicarius
TCAGGGGCAGGGTGGCCAGCGTCACGAAGACCGAGGGCACCATGTACTCCGGCAGCCGCTGCCGAAGGCCCGCGCGCAGGGCCGTGCCGTCCAGCACCTGGCCCTCGCGAGGCGACACATAGGCCACGAGCCGCTTGTCGCCGGGCACGTCCTCGCGCACCACCACGGCGACCTGCAGCACGGAGGGCAGGTCGCGCAGGGCGGCCTCCACCTCCGCCAGTTCGATGCGGAAGCCGCGCACCTTCACCTGGTGGTCGATGCGGCCCAGGAACTCCAGCACGCCATCCTCACGCCAGCGGACCAGGTCGCCCGTGCGGTACAGCCGCGCGCCGGGCGTGGTGCCCTGTGCATCCGGGACGAAGCGCTCCGCCGTCAGGTCCGGCCGCGACACATAGCCGCGCGACAGGCCATCACCGCCCAGGTACAGCTCGCCCGGCACGCCGACGGGCACCGGGTGCATCCGCGCATCCAGCACGTAGCCCGTGGTGTTGGACAGCATCGGCCCGATGGGCACCGAGCCGCCCCCCACCTGATCGGGCCGCGACACCGTGAAGGTGTTCGAGGCGACGGTGCACTCGGTGGGGCCGTAGGTGTTGGTGACGCTGGTCGCTCCGGATTCGACGGCCTTGCGGACGTGGGGCGCGGAGATGATGTCCCCGCCCACGTGCACCTCGCGCAGCTGCCCGAGGATGTCCGACTGGTGCTCCACGATCTGCGAGAAGAGCCCGGTCGGCAGGTGGGCGTAGGTGACGCCGTGCCCCTTCACCATCCGGGAGACCCGCTCCAGGTCGCTCGCCGTGTACTGTCCCGGGAAGATGACGAGCCGGCTGCCACGCAACAACGGAAGCCACAGCTCCAGGACGGAGCCGTCGAAGGAGACGGGCGCCAGGAGCAGCATCGTGTCGCCGACGCCGTAGTTCGCGTAGCCCTTCGAATAGACCAGTCGCAGCAGGCTGCGCTGCTCGATGCTCACGCCCTTGGGTCGCCCGGTGCTGCCGGACGTGAAGATGACGTAGGCCAGATTGCGGGGGCCCACGTCCGTCACGGGCGCGGTGACGGGATGCGAATCGAGCGACAGCTCCTCCAGGAAAAGGAGCGGCGCGGCCCCTTCGGCGTGCTGGAACCGCCCGCGCAGATCGCGCCGCGTGAGGAGCAGGTGGGGCCGGGCATCCTCCAGCATGAAGGTCAGCCGCTGGGCGGGGTACGACGCATCCATCGGCACGTAGGCGCCGCCCGCCTTGAGCGTGGCCAGCGCGCAGACGACGAAGGCCACCGAGCGCTCCAGGCACACCGCCACCAGCGCGTCCGGCCCCACGCCCCGGGCCACCAGCTCATGCGCGAGCTGGTTGGCTCGCGCGTCGAGCTGCGCGTACGTCAGCCGCTCGTCCTCGGACTCCAGCGCGATGGCGTCCGGATGCCGTGCCACCTGGAGCGCGAACCAGGCCGCGACACTGGTGTCGGAGGGGTAGGGGTAGACGGTGTCGTTGAAGTCGACGAGCACCTGCTGACGTTCGGCCGGCGTGAGCCAGGGAAGCTGGGACAGCGACACGTCCGGTCCGGAGACCGCGGCCTCCATCAGCGTGCGCAGATGGCCGGCCATGCGGGCCACGGTGTCGCGCTCGAAGAGGTCGGTGCTGTATTCGATGGCGCCGTGCAGGCCGTCCGCTGTCTCCGTGAGCAGCAGGCCCAGGTCGAAGCGCGCCGTGGCGCTGTCCACGTCCAGCATGCGCAGCGTGAGGCCCGGCGCCTGGAGCGTCCCGCCCGGTGCGTTCTGGAGCGCGAAGATGACCTGCA
>NZ_RAWG01000601.1 GCF_003611735.1 Corallococcus sicarius
TCAGGGGCAGGGTGGCCAGCGTCACGAAGACCGAGGGCACCATGTACTCCGGCAGCCGCTGCCGAAGGCCCGCGCGCAGGGCCGTGCCGTCCAGCACCTGGCCCTCGCGAGGCGACACATAGGCCACCAGCCGCTTGTCGCCGGGCATGTCCTCGCGCACCACCACGGCGACCTGGAGCACGAAGGGCAGGTCGCGCAGGGCGGCCTCCACCTCCGCCAGTTCGATGCGGAAGCCGCGCACCTTCACCTGGTGGTCGATGCGGCCCAGGAACTCCAGCACGCCATCCGCGCGCCAGCGCACCAGGTCACCCGTGCGGTACAGCCGCGCGCCGGGCGTGGTGCCCTGCGCATCCGGGACGAAGCGCTCCGCGGTGAGCTCGGGCCGCGACACGTAGCCGCGCGACAGGCCGTCACCGCCCAGGTACAGCTCCCCCGGCACGCCCACCGGCACCGGGTGCATCCACGCATCCAGCACGTAGCCCGTGGTGTTGGACAGCATCGGGCCAATGGGCATCGAGCCTCCCACCTGGTCGGGCCGAGACACCGTGAAGGTGTTGGAGACGACCGTGCACTCGGTGGGGCCGTAGATGTTGGTGACGTGGAGGGTTCCGGACGCAGCGGCCTTGCGCACGTGGGGCGCGGAGATGACGTCCCCGCCCACGAGCACCTCGCGCAGCTGTTCGAGGATGGCCGGCTGGTGATCCACGATCTGCGAGAAGAGCCCGGTCGGCAGGTGGGCGCAGGTGACGCCGTGCTGCTTCGCCACCCGGGCGACCCGCTCCAGGTCGCTGGTCAGGTGCTGGCCCGAGAAGATGACGAGCCGGCTGCCTTGCAGCAGGGGGAGCCACAGCTCCAGGACGGAGCCGTCGAAGGAGACGGGCGCCAGGAGCATCATCGTGTCGCCGACGCCGTAGGTGCCGAAGCGCTCCGACTGGATCAGCCGCAGCAGGCTGCGCTGTTCGATGCTCACGCCCTTGGGCCGGCCGGTGCTGCCGGACGTGAAGATGACGTAGGCCAGGTTGCGGGGGCTCACGTCCACCTGGGGCGCGGTGACGGGATGCGCGTCGAGCGACAGCTCCTCCACGAAGAGGATGGGCGCGGCCCCTTCGGCATGCTGGAACCGCTCGCGCAGGTCGCGCCGCGTCAGGAGCAGGTGGGGCCGGGCATCCTCCAGCATGAAGTTCAACCGCTGCGCGGGGTACGAGACATCCATCGGTACGTACGCGCCGCCCGCCTTGAGCGTGGCCAGCGCGCAGACGACAAAGGCCACCGAGCGCTCCAGGCACAGCGCCACCAGCCGGTCCGGCCCCACGTTCCGGGCCCTCAGCTCATGCGCGAGCTGATTGGCCCGCGCGTCGAGCTGCGCGTACGTCAGCCGCTCGTCCTCGGACTCCAGCGCGATGGCCTCCGGATGCCGCGCCACCTGGAGCGCGAACTGGGACATGACGCTGACGTCGGAGGCGTAGGGGCGGGCGGAGTCGTTGAAGTCGACGAGCACCTGCTGCCGCTCCGCCGGGGTGATCCAGGCCAGCGAGGCCAGCGGCAGGTCCGGCCCGGAGACCGCGGCCTCCATCAGCGTGCGCAGATGGCCGGCCATGCGGGCCACGGTGTCGCGCTCGAAGAGGTCGGTGCTGTACTCGATGGCGCCGTGCAGGCCGTCCGCCGTCTCCGTGAGCAGCAGGCCCAGGTCGAAGCGCGCCGTGGCGCTGTCCACGTCCAGCATGCGCAGCGTGAGGCCCGGCGCCTGGAGCGTCCCGCCCGGTGCGTTCTGGAGCGCGAAGATGACCTGCA
>NZ_RAWG01000602.1 GCF_003611735.1 Corallococcus sicarius
GGGATGGGGGCCTGGGTGCTGGGGGCGCTGCTCACCTCGGTGTCCCTGCTGGTGCACCGGGTGCGGACGACAGAGTCGCGCATCGAGCAGTTCCGGCTGGCGTACCTGGCCATTGGCGCTGCGGCGGCGGTGCTGTTCTCCGGCCTGGACTACCTGAGCCGCTACGACATCCCCTTCCCCACGCTGGGCCCCGTCTTCGCGACGCTCTACCTGTTCTTCCTCGCGCAGACGCTGTTGCGGCTGCGGCTGATGGACCTGCACGAGCTGTTGGGGAAGATCGCCTCGCAGACGGTGCTGGCCATCATCCTGGCCGCCGTCTTCACGGTGCTGACGGCGTGGGTGGACGAGAACACGTCGCTGTTCGTCTTCAACACGGTGGTGGCCGCGTTCGTCATCCTCATCCTCCTGGACCCGCTGCGCACCAAGGTGGAGGAGATGGTGGTGCGCATCTTCTTCCGCGAGCGCTTCGCGCTCCTGGGCACGCTGAGCGTCCTGCGCGTGCGGATGACCGCCGTCATTGAAATCTCGGAGCTGGCGCGGCTGGTGCTGGATGCGCTGCACGAGACGGGGCGCGTGACGCATGCGTCCGTGTACCTGATGGCGGAGGACCGGCCGGGCTACCGGCTTCTGGACTCACGCGGGCCGCTGCCGGTGTCGCTGCTGGACACGGCCGCCGCGCGCGGCGTGCTCTTCGCGGTGGCCAGCGGGCAGAAGGCGGTGCTGCTGGAGAACGTGGAGCGCCGCATCTCCGTGATGCGGGTCCAGGCGGTGGAGGGCAAGCGCTTCCGCGACGAGCTCAAGCGGCTCAACGACACGCGCGCCGCGCTGCTCCAGATGAAGGCCGGCATCAGCGTGCCGCTGATGAGCAACGACCGCGTCATCGGCTTCCTGAACCTCTGGGACGAACGGGTGCCGGAGGCGTACGCGTCCGACGAAATCGCCCTCATCCTGGAGGTCTCCGAGCGGATGGCGACGGTGCTGGAGAACTCCAAGCTGTACGAGAAGATCCGCGAGCGGGACCGTCTGGCGGCGCTGGGTGAGATGGCGGCGGGCCTCGCGCATGAAATCAGGAACCCGCTGGGCGCCATCAAGGGCGCGGCGCAGTGCCTGGACCCGAAGAAGCTGCCGGGCGAGGACGGCGAGTTCCTGGATGTGATTGTCGAGGAGGTCAACCGGCTCAACGGCGTGGTGACGGCGTTCCTGGACTACTCGCGGCCGCTGAAGCAGAGCTTCGGGCCCACCGACCTCAACGAGGTGGTGACGCGCACGATGCGGCTCATCCAGAACGACATGCCGACCACGGCGGAGCTGGCGGTGGAGTTGGATTTGCGGCTGCCGCGCGCGGACGGTGACGCGGAGCAGCTCAAGCAGGTGTTGATCAACCTGGTGCAGAACGCGGTGCAGGCGATGGGCTCCCAGAAGGGCTGCATCACGGTGCGCACGGAGAAGCCGGAGCGCTTCGGCGACTTCCGCAGCGCGGGCGGGATGGAGTTCGTGGAGGTGCGCGTCACCGACAACGGTCCGGGCATCCCGGCGGATCAGCAGCCGCACATCTTCGTCCCCTTCTTCACGACGAAGCAGAAGGGCACGGGCCTGGGGCTCGCCATCTGCCAGCGCATCGTGAAGAACCACGGCGGCACCATCAGCGTGCAGAGCCGGGTGGGCGAAGGCACCTCGTTCATCATCCGGCTGCCGGCGCTCCCCCCGGAGGTGACGGAAGGCGCGCTCCCGGAAGGCACCCCCGCGCCC
>NZ_RAWG01000603.1 GCF_003611735.1 Corallococcus sicarius
CCCTGCCGCCCCGGCTGTGCGTGGGCGTGCTGTCCGGCACCAGCGTGGACGCCGCGGATGCCGCGCTGTGCCGCGTGGAGGGCACGGGCGCGGACGTGAAGCTCGAGCTCCTGGCCCACGTCTCCCGCCCCTTCGCGCCGGACCTGGTCGCGCGGGTGCTGGGCCCCCAGGACGCCCGGAGCCTGTGCGCGCTCGGCTTCGAGCTGGGCGAACAGTTCGCCGAAGCCGTCCTCGCCGTGCTGGCCCGGGCGGGGGTGGACCCCGGAGAAGTGCACGTCGTCGGCTCCCACGGCCAGACGATGGCCCACCTGCCCTCGGACCTGTCCCCCACCCCCTCCACGCTCCAGATTGGCGAGGCCGCCGTCATCGCCGAGCGCACGGGCCTGTCCGTCGTCAGCGACTTCCGCACCCGCGACATGGCGGTGGGCGGCCAGGGCGCGCCGCTCGTGCCCTACCTGGACTGGGCCGTCTTCCGGAACCGCGCGCGGCCGGGCGTCACGCGCGCGTTCCTCAACCTGGGCGGCATCGCCAACGTGAGCGTCGTGGGCGAGCGCCTGGAGGACACGCTCGCGTTCGACACCGGGCCGGCGAACATGATCCTGGACGCGCTGGCGCGACGGGTGACGGGCGGACAGCTCGGGTGTGACCGCGACGGGAGCCTGTCGTCCCGGGGGCGGGTGCTGCCGGCGCTCCTGGAGGAGTTGCTCACCCACCCGTTCCTCGCGCGTCCCCCGCCGCGCAGCGCGGGCCGCGAGGGCTTCGGCGAGGCCCTGGTGGACCGGCTGTGGGCAGCCGCGCCGGAGCGGCCCTACGACTTGATGGCCACCGCGCGCGCCTTCACCGTGGAGGCCACTGCGCGCGCCTTCGAGACCTGGGTGCGGCCCCGCTTCCCGCACCTGGAGGCCGTGTATGCCTCGGGCGGGGGGACGCGGAATCCGGCGCTGATGGAGGACCTGCGGGCGCGGCTGGCCCCGGTGCCGCTGGAGCGGCTGGACGTGCTGGGCTTCCCGGAGGAGGCCAAGGAGGCGGCCCTCTTCGCCCTGCTCGCCGCCGAGCACCGGGCCGGAACACCCGCGAATGTTTGCCCCGCAACTGGCGCAAGACGCCGAGTCGTTCTAGGTAAGCTGACACCGTGAGCAGCGTGAACCTGATGGCCCGCGAAGTGGCCGCGAAGATCGTCTTCTACGGCCCGGGCCTGTCTGGGAAGACGACGACCCTGCGAAAGGTCTACGAGACCGTTCGCCCGGCCCACCGCGGCGAGATGATGTCCATCGCCACCGAGGGCGACCGGACGCTCTTCTTCGACTTCCTGCCGGTGAAGGTGGAGCGCGTGGGCGACTGCTCCGTGCGGCTCGCCCTCTACACCGTGCCCGGGCAGGTCTTCTACAACGCGACCCGCAAGCTGGTGCTCCAGGGCGCCGACGGCGTCGTCTTCGTGGCGGACTCGCAGGCGGAGGCCATGGACGCCAACCGCGAGTCCCTGGCCAACCTGGAGGAGAACCTCCTGGAGAACGGCATCCGGTTGGATCGCTTCCCACTGGTGATGCAGTGGAACAAGCGCGACCTGGAGGGCACCCTGTCCGTGGAGGAGCTGCGCCGGGAGCTCAACCCGCGCGGCGTCCCCGACTTCGAGACGGCCGCCACCAACGGCCGCGGCGTGCTGGACACGCTGAAGACCATCACCCGGCTGGTCATCAAGGACCTGCGCGCCAAGCGCATCGTCCCCCCGCCCCGCCC
>NZ_RAWG01000604.1 GCF_003611735.1 Corallococcus sicarius
GTGCCAGTCCGTCTCAGGGAGGGGTGGACGTGGCCAACCGGGAGGCCGCCACGGCCCGGACCTCAGGGGAGGGATCGCGCTCGCGGGCCAGCTCCAGCAGGAGGACACCGACGGGCTTGGGCAGCTTCGCGTTCGAGGCCTGCAGGGCCTGCGTGCGCTCCTTCACGCCCTGCGACAGCCGCTCGGCCACCTGCTGATCCGCGCAGGTGCGGACGCCGGGGTGCTTCTGGCGCAGGAGCAGCTCCGCGTCCGCGAGCTTCGCCTCCGCGAGCCGTACCGCGTCCTGGGCGGTGCGCTCGAAGGAGGCCAGGTCCTCCGGGAACTCCGTCTTCACCGCGCGGGCCCGGGTGATGGCCTGGGCGGCGAAGCGGGCGTCCACCACCGCCGCGCACAGCTGCCGGGCCGCCGCGAGGGGCACCCCGCCCTCCTCCGACACCATCTCGTCGCGCGCCGTCGTCTGGGCCCACACCGAGAGCTGCCGCGCCGCCACCGCCGCGGAGAAGGCCTGGCGGCGCTGCTCACGCAGCTGCACCCAGCGCCACAGCACCACCGGATCCGTGCCGCCGGACTCGTACACGCGCTGGTACTGGCTGGCGGCGGCTTCGACCTGCCCGCTCAGGTCCAGCAGCGCCGCGACCGTCAGGTACAGCTCCGGGCTGCTGGCGCGATCGCGCAGGGACTCCAGCCGCACGGCCACCTCGTAGCCAGCCACCGGGGCGGGCAGCGCGGAGAGCACCGAGCGCAGCGACTCCAGCGCGTTCTGACGGATCAACGGATTGCGCGCCGAGCGCAGCGCCTCCAGCAGCGGATCCAACACGCGCACCGACACGTGCTGCCCCAGCTCCTCCGCCGCCTGCCAGCGATCCAACGGATCCGGCGCCACGAGCGCGCGCTTCAGGTCCTCCAGGTCGCGCAGGTAGTGGCCGGCCTGCATCGCACGCGCGGCGGGCTCGGTCCGGGCCAGGGCGCCCTGTTCAGCGCGGGCGCGGGCGAGGCGTGCGGGGAAGCCCGTCAGCTTCGGCCCCAGCGGGTGGACCTTCACCTTGGCCTCGGCCTCGTCCACGAGCCCGGAGACGAGCAGCCCCTCCAGCTCCAGCTCCAGCAACCGGACGCGGGCCTCCTCACGGTGCTGGCCCGAGGCGAAGTCGCGCAGGTAGGCGAAGAGCTTCCCGGCGTCGGTGGCCTGGACGTAGGTCTCGTCGTCCAGCTTCCGCGCCAGCTCGTCGCGGCGCGGGCCCTCGGCCTCCGCGTTCAGGAGCGTCGCCATGCGCCCCAGGTCCGTCGTCGTGCGGACCTCGCGTCGCTGGGCCGCCTGGAGCAGGGCCTTCGCCTCGTCCTTGTGGGTGCCGTCGGGGTGATCCGCGAGGAACTGCTGCCACGCCGCCTCGGTGTCCGCCTGCTTCGCCGCGTTGAAGCGCAGCCCCTCCAGCAGCGACTTCACCACCCGCTGCTGCGGCGCGTCCGGGTACGTCTCCAGGAAGCGCTTGTAGGCGATGACCGAGTGCAGCCGCTTCGCCTCGTCGAACTCCAGCCCCTCGATGCGGCCCTGCGCCGTCGTCGCCTCCGGATCATCGGGGTTCTCCCGCATGAAGTCGCGGTAGGCCTGGACGGTGTCCTGTTCGCTCGCGCGCTCGAAGGACATGTGCGAGCAACCGGTGGCCAGGAGCAGCAGGGCGAGGGCGCGGCGGAGGGTGGGCATTCCCCTCCAGCAATACCCCAC
>NZ_RAWG01000605.1 GCF_003611735.1 Corallococcus sicarius
CCGCCCAGGAGCGCCGCCACGTCCAGCCCGTCACCGAACGTGGCCCGGGTGATGCCCGCCGCCAGCCCGAAGGCCACCATCACGAACAGGTCCCCGATGATGACGAGCGCCATCAGGAACTCCGTGAAGGTCCCCTTCGCGGCCGTCTCCTGCACGATGGCGATGGTGACCGTGGGGGAGAACGACACCATCACCGTGGACAGGAGCGCGCTCACCGCCAGCGCCTGCGGCACCGTCATGGGCGTCAGGAACGGCAGGAAGGGCTTGAGCGCGAACGTCGCCGCGAAGCACACCGCGAACGTCGCCCCGCACACCGTCGCGCAGAGCAGCGCCACGCGCGCGCCCACGCGGCGGATGAGCCCCAGGTGCAGCTCCGTGCCGGCCACCAGCGCGATGAGGCTCACCGCCAGCCCCTTCACCAGCTCCAGCCCCTTCACGCCCGCGTTCGGGATGAAGCCCAGCGCGTACGGCCCCACCGCCACGCCCACCAACAGGTAGCCCGTGAGGCGCGGCAGGCCCAGCCCCTTGGCCACCTTGCCCGCGAACAGTCCGCACAAGAGCAGCGCCCCGGCCGCCAGCAGCACCGGCGTGCCCGCGTCCGCGCGCACGACCTGCGCCTGGGTGATGGCCGCGAGCAGCGCCATCAGCAGCAACAGGCGGAAGACGGACCCCTTCATGCCGCCACCTCCGCGTCATCCGCGGGTGCCGCGGGCTTGCGGGGCTCCGAGGCCAGCACGTGCCGGAACGCGCCGTGCGCGAGCATCTCGTTGACGACCGCGCCCACCGCCACCACGTCCAGCACCCGCTGCGACAAGGAGCCCGGCACCAGCAGCACGTACTCGGCCACGATGCAGAGCGCGAGCCCACCCTGCGCGATCAGCGCGTAGCCGAACTGGGGTGGCAGGTCGAGCACGCCCTGGGTGAGCCGCTGCGCGAAGCGCCCTCCCAGCACCTTGCCCAGGAAGCGCAGGCCCACGAACGCGGGCAACAGCGCCCAGGCCGACAGGTCGCGCGCGTGCACGTGACAGCCCACCATGAACACCAGCACCAGGTACGTGGGCCGCTCCACCCGCGACAGCGCGCGCGCCACCCGCTCCGCGGTGCGTCCGCCCATCAGCGCCAGCGTCGCGCCGCACGCCACGCCCGCCAGAAGCGACGACAGCCGCAGGTACGCCGCCGCGCCGCCCACCAGCGCCACCATGCCCAGCGTGACGGTGGTCTGCTCCGCGGGGTCCTTCAGCGCATGGGTGAGGAACGCGAGCAGCGCGCCGCACGCGACGCCCAGCAGCAGCGCCAGCCCCAGGAGCCCCAGCCCTTCGGCCGCGTTGCCGGTGGCGCCCAGCACCAGGCCCAGGGCCAGCACGCCCAGGCCCACCGCGTCGTCCATCATGGTGAGCAGCGCCACGCCCAGGCCGCGCGAGCGCTCCAGCCGCCCGTTGCGGTAGCCCAGCACCGCGAAGTGCCCCGATGAAAGGCTCGCCGCCGCGCCCAGCAGCGCCGCCGCGCCCACCGCCACCAGGGGCCGCAGGCCCATGGACAGCACCAGCGGCACCGCCAGGGGCAGCGCCACGAACAGGAAGGCCGTGCCCGCGTGGGCGAGCGCCGCCGCGTAGACGGGCCGGGGCAACAGGCGCAGCAGGCGCGGCTCCAGGTTGAGCCCCAGCAGCACGCCCCC
>NZ_RAWG01000606.1 GCF_003611735.1 Corallococcus sicarius
AACCCCACCCATGTCCAGCCCCTGGTTCAACGTCCCCTACTTGTACTGCCGCATGCGCTTCGATGTCTCTCATCAGTGGCGCAGGTTCGACCCCAAGGAGGGGCCCAAGGCGACCGTCTGGCATCACAACGCGAACTACACCGTCGCCGCCACGTTCCGGCTCCAACTCCAACGGGACAACTGGATGCGCCCCTCGTTCCACAACCCCAAGGTCACCTTCCGCGTCTCGGGGTGGACCGAGGCGGGGCTGAGCGAGGGGCAGAAGGGGGCCCTGCTGTCGCGCAGCCGCATCTCCTTCTCCGGGAGCACCGGGGCGGGCTCCGCCACCTTGACGCTCTACACCGACGAAGGCCACGTCGGCAGCCTCAGCGTCGGAGACCTCGTCAATGGCGGCCAGGGCCTGCCCTTGACGTACACCGTCCAGCACTGGCTCCAGGGCGTGGGAGGCAAACCCTTGAAGGAGGAGTCCGTCGTCGGACTGCTGCTGCAACAGCCCTTCCCGGAGCAGCCGGGCGCGGTGCGGCTCGCGGCGAAGCCCAGCCACCTCACGCTGAACAGCCCTTTTTGTCCTGGCGTCAGCGCCTGCGAGGACCCGGTCGTCTCCGGCTCCATTCGCGTCACGCCGGGCCTGCCCACCTTTCGCATCGTGGACGACACGGTGGAGCAGAAGCCCCTGCGCAACTGCCGTCTGCGCGTGCTCTGCCCGGACGGCGCGGAGCGCGAGTGCGTCACGGACGAAGAGGGCGAGGTCTTCCTGCCGCGCACCGGCAAGGACGTCTACACGCTGCTGGAGGTCATTGCCGACGGCGCGCCGCTCACCCTGGCCGAACGCGGGACGTGGACCCTCGATAACCTGCCCGACGTGGCCGCCTGAACCCGTCTCCTCCGAACGACACCCATGCCCGATCTCGACACGCTGTTGAAGGACACCCTGCTGCTCACCGCGGCCCCCGGAGCGACCTACCAGTCCTTCGAGGGCGGCGGTGGCGCCCAGGCCCAGGCCGCCGCCGGTCCGAGCGCGGGCAGCGTCTGGAGCTGGACGCACAACCTCGGCACCCCGGGCCGCGTGAGGAACGTCACCCACCGCGTGCGGGAGACGCCGTGGTTCCCCGCGCAGACGCTCACCGTGCTGGACGAGCTGGTCTGGAGCCCCATTGAAATCACCTACAAGGGCACGGCGCTGAAGCTGGAGCTGACCCGTGAGTTCCTCCTGCGCCGCTATGAGACGCCCGGCGGCTGCGTGGCGAAGAAGACGACGTTCTGGATCCCCACCGACCTGGATCGCAGCCTGATGCTGGTGTTCGGCTTCCAGGTGAACCTGCGCGCTCCGGCCGGCACGCTCGCGCTGGAGCCCATCCCGAAGGACGTGCTGTGCAGCGACGGCTTCATGCCCGGCAAGAAGCCCACCGCGCCGCCCAAGCCGCCCGTCATGAAGGTGAAGCGCACGGAGACCGGCACGCTCTCGCTGTCGCCCCTGCGCGTGCTCGTCTGCGCGGAGTTCGTCTGCTGCAAGGAGCGCAACGACTACACCCCGCACGGGCTCGCCGCCACCTCGCGCTTCCGGCCGCACCTGATGTTCATGAGCAACCGCCCGCTGGAGCGGATGGCCGCGCGCATCCACGTCCGCCGTCCGCCCATGTCCAGCATGGCCCACCCGTCCCTG
>NZ_RAWG01000607.1 GCF_003611735.1 Corallococcus sicarius
ACGCCTTCTTCGGCGGGGACCGGGCGGATCCGCGCGCCGTGCGCAACGTGCTCGCGGCGGGCCCCAAGGGCCAGCTCGTCAACCTGTACGGCCCCACCGAGGCCACCGTCTGCGCGACCTTCCACGCGGTGGAAGCGTTGGCGCCGGACGCCACCGTCCTGCCCATTGGCCGGCCCGTGGCCCGTGCCCGGCTGTACGTGCTGGATGCGCACGGCGAGCCCGTGGCGCCCGGTGTCCCTGGCGAGCTGTTCATCGGCGGTGAGGGCGTGGGGCGTGGCTACCCGGGCCACCCCGCGACGACGGCCGAGCGCTTCGTGCCGGACGCGTTCAGTGGCCTCCCGGGCGCGCGGCTGTACCGCACGGGCGACCGGGCGCGGTGGCGGGCGGATGGGACGCTCGACTTCGTGGGCCGCGTGGATGCGCAGGTGAAGGTGCGCGGCTTCCGCATCGAACCGGGCGAAGTCGAATCCGCCCTGCACGCCCACCCGTCCGTGCGCGAGGCGGTCGTCGTCGTGCGCGAGGACGTGCCCGGCGACAAGCGGCTGGTGGCCTACGTCGTGGGCCACCCGTCGCCGGACCCCACCACCCTGCGCGCCTTCCTGGTGGAGAGGTTGCCCGCGCACCTGGTGCCGTCCGCGTTCGTGCCCATGACGGCGCTGCCGCTGACGCCCGGGGGCAAGCTGGACCGCAAGGCCCTGCCCGTCCCGGAGCAGGCCGAGTCCGCCCTGGTGCCGGCCGTCCCGGAGCGCATGACGCCCTTCCAGCAGCGCGTCGCCGGCCTGTTCCGCGACGTGCTGCACGTGGAGCGCGTGGGCCTGCACGACGACTTCTTCGCCCTGGGCGGACACTCGCTCCTGGCCACGCAGCTCATCTCCCGCCTGCGTGCCACGTTCCAGGTGGAGCTGCCGCTGCGTGGCCTGTTCGCCGCTTCCACCGTGGCCCGCGTCACGGAGCTGGTGGAGGAGCAGCTCCTGGTGCGCACGGATGGCCCGCGTGTACCCAGCCTCCGTCCCGTTTCCCGTGACGGCGCGCTGCCCCTGTCGTTCTCGCAGCAGCGGCTGTGGGTGCTGGATCAGCTCCAGCCTGGAGCCACGCCCTATGTGTTGCTCGGGGCCGTGCGGCTGGAGGGGGCGCTGGACGCGGAGGCCCTGCGTCGCGCGCTGGAGTTGCTGGTGGACCGCCATGAGGCCCTGCGCACCACGTTCGTGCTGAAGGGCAGCGAGCCCGTTCAAATCATCCAGCCCACGCCCGCGTGGACGCTGCCGGTGACGGACCTGGGCGACCTGTCGCCCGAGTCCCGTGAGGCGGCCCTCCAGCAGCTGGCGTTGGAGGAAGCAGGCCAGCCCTTCGACCTGGGCACGGGCCCGCTCTTGCGCTCGCGGCTGGTGCGGTTCGCTCCCGCGGACCATGTGCTCGTCCTGACCATGCACCACATCGTGTCCGACGGCTGGTCCGTGGGCGTGATGGTGCGCGAGGTGGCGGCGGCCTACGCGGCCTTCTCCACCGGGAAGGGGCACGGGCTTCCGGCCCTGCCGGTGCAATACGCCGACTTCGCGTCCTGGCAGCGCGGCTGGCTCCAGGGGGACGTGCTCGCGAAGCAGGTGGCGTGGTGGAAGGAGCAACTCGCGGGCGCGCCGCATGTCCTGG
>NZ_RAWG01000608.1 GCF_003611735.1 Corallococcus sicarius
ACGCCTTCTTCGGCGGGGACCGGGCGGATCCGCGCGCCGTGCGCAACGTGCTCGCGGCGGGCCCCAAGGGCCAGCTCGTCAACCTGTACGGCCCCACCGAGGCCACCGTCTGCGCGACCTTCCACGCCGTGGGCGCGCTGGCGGCGGACGCCACCGTCCTGCCCATTGGTCGGCCCGTGGCCCGCGCCCGGCTGTACGTGCTGGATGCGCACGGTGAGCCCGTGGCCCCCGGAGTCCCGGGCGAGCTGTTCATCGGCGGCGAGGGCGTGGGGCGTGGCTATCCCGGCCACCCCGCGACGACGGCCGAGCGCTTCGTGCCGGACGCGTTCAGCGGCATCCCGGGCGCGCGGCTGTACCGCACGGGCGACCGGGCGCGGTGGCGGGCGGATGGGACGCTCGACTTCGTGGGCCGCGTGGATGCACAGGTGAAGGTGCGCGGCTTCCGCATCGAACCGGGCGAAGTCGAGTCCGCCCTGCACGCCCACCCGTCCGTGCGCGAGGCGGTCGTCGTCGTGCGCGAGGACGTGCCCGGCGACAAGCGGCTGGTGGCCTACGTCGTGGGCCACCCGTCGCCCGACCCCACCACCCTGCGCGCCTTCCTGGTGGAGCGGTTGCCCGCGCACCTCGTGCCGTCCGCGTTCGTGCCCATGACGGCGCTGCCGCTGACGCCCGGGGGCAAGCTGGATCGCAAGGCGCTGCCCGTCCCGGAGCAGGCCGAGTCCGCCCTGGTGCCGGCCGTCCCGGAGCGCCTGACGCCCTTCCAGCAGCGCGTCGCCGGGCTGTTCCGCGACGTGCTGCACGTGGAGCGCGTGGGGCTGCACGACGACTTCTTCGCCCTGGGCGGCCACTCGCTCCTGGCCACGCAGCTCATCTCCCGCCTGCGTGCCACGTTCCAGGTGGAGCTGCCGCTGCGTGGCCTGTTCACCGCGTCCACCGTGGCCCGCGTCACGGAGCTGGTGGAGGAGCAGCTCCTGGTGCGCTCGGACGGGCCCCGCGTGCCCACGCTCCGCCGCGTGTCGCGCGACGGAGACTTGCCCCTGTCCTTCTCGCAGCAGCGACTGTGGGTGCTGGATCAGCTCCAACCCGGGGCCACGCCCTACGTCCTGCTCGGGGCCGTGCGACTGGAGGGCGCGCTGGACGCGGAGGCCCTGCGTCGCGCGCTGGAGCTGCTGGTCGACCGCCATGAGGCCCTGCGCACCACGTTCGCGCTGAAGGGCAACGAGCCCATCCAACGCATCCACCCCACGCCCGCGTGGACGCTGCCGCTGACGGACCTGGGCACCCTTCCTCCCGAGGATCCCGAGGCGGCCGTGCACCGGCTGGCGCTGGAGGAGACGGGCCGGCCCTTCGACCTGGGCCAGGGCCCGCTCTTGCGCTCCCGGCTGTTGCGGCTGGCCCCGGAGCACCACGTCCTGGTGCTGGCCATGCACCACATCGTGTCCGACGGCTGGTCCGTGGGCGTGATGGTGCGCGAGGTGGCGGCGGCCTATGCGGCATTCGCGTCCGGGACGACGCCCCACCTTCCGGCCCTGCCGGTGCAATACGCCGACTTCGCGTCCTGGCAGCGCGGCTGGCTCCAGGGGGACGTGCTCGCGAAGCAGGTGGCGTGGTGGAAGGAGCAACTCGCGGGCGCGCCGCATGTCCTGG
>NZ_RAWG01000609.1 GCF_003611735.1 Corallococcus sicarius
CCACCCGCCCCAGCCCGATGAAGAGCAGGACGGCGAGCGACCAGATGGCCGGCGTGGAGCCCGCGCCGGTGGCGGCCGTCAGCGTGGCGGCGGCGGCGGCGGTGCCAGTGGCCGCCAGCGTGTCGTTCTCCGGCAGGGAGGCGCCCAGGTTGGCGGTGCCCAGGTAGAACAGCTCCAGGAGCATGCCCACGGACAGGCCGCTGCCCACGTCCCCCAGGAGCGCGCCCATGAACGTGGCGGCCACCAGGGGCCGGGACAGCATGGCCTGCAGGAACGCCTTGCGCTCCACGGCCACCATGCCGCCCCAGAGACACGCGAGCGCCACTTGGGTCCAGCCGACGTTCACCGGCTCACCCGGCCTTCGACCAGCGCTCGGTCAGGTCGGGCAGGTCCACGGCCTTCTCCGCGGGCACCGCGCGCGCCTCCACGCGCACGCCCTGTTCGGAGAGCTGCTGGAGGGCCTGCAGCTCACCCTCCGCCAGGAAGACGGACGGCGACACCTGCCTCCGGCCGGTGCCGAAGTGCACGTTGCCCAGGTTGAGCTGCTCCATCACCAGTCCGTGCTGGAAGGCGAAGGGCACGGAAGCGACGTCCCTCAGGAGCACCAGGGTGCGGACGCCGTCCTTGGACAGGGCGGCGAAGTCCACCTGGGCGAGGGGAAGGATCAGTACCTCGATGGCGCTCTGGACGGCGAGCGCCATGGCGGCACGGATGAGGGGACTGGAGGCCGCCTCATCATCCGCCACCACCACGCGGGACACCTTGAGGTGGGGGAGCCAGGCTTCGACGACCTGGCCGTGGATGAGGCGGTTGTCGACGCGGACCAGGGTGATCACAGCAGTCTCGAATCGCCGACCCGCGCGGGTCCGTCAAGTTCGCGGCTGCTGCTGGGCCTCGCGAAGCAGGGCGGATGCGCAGGTGATGTTGCGCTGGCCGTACGACGCCAGCTGGTTGGCCATGTCCGACAGGTCCATCTGCTCCGAACGGAGCGAGTTGGCCTTCAGCAGCATGGGCAGATTGACGCCGGCCAGGACTTCCAGATTCATCCGCTGACACATCATCAGCGATTCCTTACAGGGGGTACCTCCAAAGAGGTCGGCCATGATGATGACGCCGTCCCCTTCGTCCACGGTCTTCACGGCCAGCTTCATCTTCGCGCGGAGGTCCTCGACAGGGGCCCCCGGCTCGATGTTGCAAGTCGCCACCGCGGGCAGCTTGCCCACGATCTGCTCGGCGGTAGAGACGAGCTCATCCGCGAGACGTCCATGCGATGCGATGACGAGGCCGACCATGATCACCCCTGACCAACCCCCCGGAGATTTTGCGTTCCTACGCCCATCAACGACGTCACGCAACTCCGGCGAAGTTTTCCGCCTGCACCTGGGACCACTACCCCAACCACTTCGACTTGAAGGTAAGGCGACTGCGCTCACCATGCCTGGAATTTCAGGTCCGGGGAAGGGACACGATGTCGTCTGCCGGACGGGGGGACGGGCGCGCTCCCCCCACACCTGAAGAGATGCGCGGTGCCCCGGGACGATGCGTGCCCTCCGGGACGAGGCGGCTGTTCCCGCTCGCCGGGTAGGGAGGCGGGCAGGCTTTGGGGGCCTGTGTCCCCCGGGGCAGAGGCGGGTCGGCGCGGGTC
>NZ_RAWG01000060.1 GCF_003611735.1 Corallococcus sicarius
GTGAGGGTCCGGGCTCGTGGGCTCGGAGATGTGTATAAGAGGCAGGGCCAGGGGCGGCGGGCCGCGCTCACGCAGGCGCTGGCCTTCGTGGGGGTGGCGCTGCCGCTCGCGGCGCTGTTCCTCGCGTGCAACCAGGCCCAGACGGGCTCGCCCTGGGTGACGGGCTACCACGCGGCGATCCGGTACGCGCGGGACAACGACTTCCGCTACTTCTTCTTCGCGCCCGAGTACACGAAGGGCGAGGGCTTCCTGTACTTCTTCGTGGACCGCAGCCCGCTGCTCGCCGTGGGCCGCGCGGTGATGGCGTTGTTCCGCCTGAACGTGGATGCCTTCGGCTGGCCCCTGGGCCTCCTGCTCGCGTGCCTGGCACGGAGCGCGCCCGCGCGGTGGCTCGCGGCGAGCCTCGCCGGCCTCTGGGTGGTGCACCTGCCGCTGGCCGACGCGGGCATCGACACCTTCGGGCCGGTGCACTACGCGGAGGCGATGCTGCCCCTGGTCCTGCTGACGACGGACGGGCTGCGGACGCTGTGGCGCTGGGCCTGGGCGCTGGGGCGGCCGGGGCTGGTGCCCGGCGCCGTCGGGGGGCTCTTCGTCGTCTGCGCCGCGATGTACCTGCCGCCGCGCTGGGGAACGCTGCTACGGCTCGCGCGGGACATCCGCGGGCCCACGGAGCTGGTCGAGCGGGAGGTGTCCGGCCGGGCCGTCATCTTCACGGGGCGCCCCTTCGCTCCGGCCTGTGGCGGGGCGCCCTCCCGGCACTTCGTGCTGCTCCGGCCGAACAACAGCCCCGACCTGGACGAGGACGTCCTCTGGGTGAACCACGTCAGCCTCGCGCGCGACCGCGAGTTCGCGCGGCGCTACGAGCGCCCCGGCCTGCTGCTGACGGTGTCGCGCAAGGACTGCCAGCTGCGGCTCGTCCCGCTCGAGGAGGCCACGGAGGAGCAGTTCCCCCCGGCGGTGGCGGAGCGGCCCTCGGACTTTCCCCCGCCGTCGCCATGAGCCGCCGTCGCCCCTGCCGAGGTTCCCCATGTTGAAGGCCGAAGCGCGGTGGCTCTCCCGCGCGCTCCAGGCGCTGGACGTGGCACGCGTCTCTCCGCTGCTCAACGTGGGCAGCTCCACGCGCTACTTCCGCGAGGTCCAGCAGCCCTACATCGACCGGGACCTCTTCGCGCCATGGCGCCGCAAGGGCGGCCACGTCGTCCACCAGGACCTGAAGCCGGACGAGGGCGTGGACGTGGTGGGCAGCCTCGTGGACCCGGAGTGCCTGGCGCGCATCGGGGCCCTGGGCGTGAGGTCGGTGTGTTGCACGAGCGTGCTCGAGCACGTCGAGGACCGCGCCGGGTTCGCGCGGCGGCTCTCCTCGCTGGTGGCTCCCGGAGGGGTGCTGCTGGTGACGGTGCCCCGCGCCTTCCCCTGGCACCCGGACCCCATCGACACGATGTTCCGGCCCACCGTGGACGAACTGGCCGCGCTGTTCCCGGACCTGCGGCGGGTCGCGGGAGAGGTGGTGCCCTGCGGAACGCTGGGGCACCTCGTCGCGGCGGACCTGCCCGGTGCGCTGAAGCGGCTGCTGAGGCCGGGCCGGGGCGCCGGGGCGGAGGTGGTGCCGCGCGCCGGAGTGGGCCAGTGGCTCTGGCCCTGGCTGGTGCGTCCGTTCGAGGTCACGTGCGCGGTGTTCGAGCGGCCATGAGTGCCGGGCGTCAGTCCCCGCGCGTCAGGGCCTCCAGCGTCCGCTCGTAGTCGGTGACGAAGCGCTCCAGGCCCCAGCGCTCGCGGCCCCAGCGCGCGACGTGCTCGCGGGGCGGCGGCGAGGCCAGCGTGTCGCGCACGGCCTGCGTCAGGGCGTCCGCGCCTTCCACCAGCGTGACGCCGGGCGCCTGGGCGACATTCGCCACGAAGGATGGATCCGTCGACACCACGGCGGGCAGGCCCGTGAGCATGCCCTCCTGCAGCGTGAGGGGCAGGCCCTCGCCCCGGGAGGGCAGCAGCAGCACGTCCGCGGCGGCGTAGAGTTCGTGCATCCGCGCATGCTCCACCTGGCGAAGGTGCAGCGTGCCGGGCAGGCCGGCGATGTCCGGGGCCAGGGGCCCGTCGCCCGCCACGACGAGCCGCACGCCCTCGGCCGCCAGCCGCTGTTGCACCCGGATCACCAGGTCCACGCCCTTCTTGGGCACGAGCCGCGCGGCGAAGAGGACCAGGGGCCCCGTTGGCGGCAGTCCGAACGACGCGCGGACCCGCGGCCGCTCGGACTCCGGCAGCGGCTGGAAGCGCGGCTCGAAGCCCAGGGGGATGAGGCGCAGCGGACGGCGCACCCCGACCCGCGCGAAGTACGCCTGCACGTGCGGGCTGTACGTCACCACCTCGTCCGCGGACGTCAGCACCGCGCGCCCCAGCGTCCGGTAGGCCACGCCCTGCACGGTGTCGAGCACGCCGCCGTAGGGCACCTCGCCCACGTGCTGGGTGATGAGCAGGGGCTTGCGGTGCACCCGGCACAGCGCCGCCGCCACGCTGGAGGACAGGTAGAGGCAGTCGTGCGCGTGGACGACGTCCACCTCGCGGATGAGCGCGTGCAGTTGCCGCCATCCGGAGGGTGCCCAGACGGGCATGGGGACGTGGAGGTTGCGCTCCAGCCAGTTCCAGGCGGGCACGCGCACCTGGGGGCCGCTGACGCCCGGGGCGGCGGGCGTGGCACCGGCGATCCACCGCACGTCGTGGCCCCGCTGGCGCAGTCCCTGGAACAGCGTGTCCACCATGACCTCGATGCCCCCGGGATGGGGGGGCATGAAGTTCGAGACCTCGAGGATTCGCATCGGAGGTGCTCCTGAAGCGCAGCCCGTCTGCTTCGGGCAGGGCGGGCGACCGTGCGCGCAAGCTCTACCATGGCGGCGAGGACCCGCGAGGCGCGGGACGGCCCATGCTAGTTTTCCGCTCCCAGGTGATGGACTCCCGCTCCCCGCTCCCCGTCCCGCCGCGCCCTGGCCTCCAGTCCCTGCTGGTGGCGCTCGCCGCGTCGCTCGTGTTCGCCGGCACGCTCGCGAACGGCTTCGTCCACGACGACGTGCAGCTCGTGGTGGAGAACCCGTGGCTGCGCTCCCCCTCCGCGATGCGGGAGGTCTTCGGTCAGTCGCTGTTCGGCTTCCTGGAGTCCGCCACGGCGCAGGACGCGCATCACCACTACTACCGGCCCCTGATGCACGTGTTCCTGTTCGTGCTGCGGCAGGGCTTCGGGCTCCAGGCCTGGGCGTACCACCTGGCGCTCCTGCTGGCGCACGCGGCGGTGTCGCTGCTCGTGCTCCAGGTGCTGCGTGCGTGCCTCTCCCAGCGGCGCGGGGCGGTGCGTGGGGCGGCGACCCCGGCCCCGGACGACGCCGCGGCTGCCTGGGCGGCCCTGGGCGGCGCGCTCCTCTTCGCGCTGCACCCCGTCCACACGGAGGCGGTGGCGTGGGTGAGCGGCGCGATGGACGTGGGCATGGCGCTGGCGGTGCTGCTGGCGGCGAGGCTGTGGCTGCCGGCCCCCGCTTCGCCCCTCCGGGCCCTGGCGGCGTCGGGGGTGTGGTTGGGGGGGCTGCTCTTCAAGGAGACGGCGCTCGTCCTGCCCGTGCTGCTGTGGGCCCTGGAGCGCGCCACGACGTCCGCTGAAGCGCGGGGCGGCCTGGGCGCGCAGGTCCGTCGCTACGCGCTCCTCCTGCCCGGCTTCGCGGTGTACGCCGGCCTGCGCTGGGCGGCCCTGGGCAGCGCGCTCCCCGCGAGCAACGCCCCGGGGGGCGCGGCGCGCGTGAGCGGCGTGCTGGCCTTCCCCGCGGACCTGGGGAGCAAGCTTTTCTGGCCCTCGCCCCTGGCCCTGCTGTCGCCCGGCGGGCCGGTGACGTCCCCCTTGGATGTCCGCGTGTGGCTGGGCGCGCTGCTCCTCGCCGTGCTTGTGGCAGGGGCCCTGTGGGCCTGGCGTCGGGGAGACGCGGTCGCGCAGGCCGCCGGGCTCTGGTTGCTGGTGCCCCTGACGCCAGCGCTCGCCCTCCAGGTGCGCGGCGTGGATGCCTACGCCGAGCGCTACCTGTACCTGGCCTCGGTGGGCTTCGTCCTGCTGGTGGCCCTGGGCCTGCACTCGCTGCTGGAGCGGTGGCCCCAGCACGCGCGGCCCATGGGGCTTGCGTCCGGGGGCGTGCTGGCCGTCTGTGCCACGCTGACGCTGGCCTACGTGCCGGTGTGGCATGACAACCTGACGTTCTGGACCTACCTCCAGGAGACGGTGGTGGATCAGCCGGTCATCCACTCCAACCTGGGCAACGTGCACCTCAACGCCGGACGGCTGGACGAAGCGATTCCCCACCTGGAGCTCGCAGCCCGCGCCTTGCCGACGCACTTCCGCGTCCACAACAACCTGGCGGTGGCGTACGCGAAGTCGAACCGGCTGGCGGAGGCGCGGCAGGCGTTGGAGCGCACCGTGCGCCTGATGCCGGACAACCCCGTGGCGTGGCACAACCTGGGGCTCGTGTCCCGCAGGGAGGGCCGCCTCGACGATGCCATCCTCCGCTTCCGCGAGGCGCTCCGCCGCGCCCCGAAGCGGGTGGACTCACACCTGGAGCTCGGGCGGACGCTGCTGCAGGCCGGGCGCCCGGAGCAAGCGGTGGTCGCCTTGGAGGAAGCGCTGCGGCTGGCTCCCGGTCTGGAAGCCGCCCGGCGCTCCCTGGTCGCGGCGCAGGCCGCGGCCCGGGGGCCCTAGCGGAAGTCCCGCCGCTCGAAGATGAAGATGGCCAGCGTGGTGAGCACCAGCGTCCACGCCAGGCTGTAGCCCACGCCGGAGAGGAACGTGGACGCATCCACCGGCAGCGCGTACGTGGCCTGCGGCCGGAAGTTCACCCGCTCCAGGTTGGGCAGCAGGTAGTAGATGGCCTTGCCCACCGAGCGCACCGCGATGCTCTCCGAGCGGCTGGCGAGCTGGTACAGGTCGCCCGTCAGGTGGCCGGTGAAGTACATGCCCGTGGTCGCGATGGCGGACACCGCCGGCCCCGCGAAGCTGGAGAACAGGATGCCCACGCTGCTGATGATGAGCAGCTCGAACCACAGCCCCGCGCTCGCCAACAGCTGCGTCTGGGTGATGGTCGCGCCGAAGAGCAGCAGCTGACTCAGGAACACGAGCGTCATCGCCACCAGCAGCACGCCCAGCGTCAGCATCGTGCCCGCAAGCCGCGCCAGCAGGAACTGCCGGCGGGACACGGGCTTGCTCACCACGAGGAAGATGGTGCGCCGCTCAATCTCCCGGCTCAGCAGGCTGCTGGACAGGAAGATGGTGAGGAAGACGAGGATGATGCTCATCATCCCCAGGCCGAAGTCCGTGAGCACGCGGTCGAAGGTCGCGACCGTGACCTCCGTCACCAGCGTGGACGACAGCAGCACCACCGCGGCGAACACGCCCACCACCACCGTCACCCGGTTGCGGCGCGCCTCGCGAAAGCCATTCCACATCATCGCCGTGAAGGCGCTCACGTGTTGATCTCCCCACCCACGCTGGTCGCGCGGCCTGATTCCTTGAGCGTGTCCATGAACAGCTGCTCCAGCGAGAAGCGCGCCGGCTGCATCCGGTTCACCCGTCCGCCCGCGCCCAGCACCCCGCCCAGCAGCCGCTGACTGTCCACGTCCGCCACCTGCAACATCACGCGTCCGTCGAGCGCCTGCACCGACTCCAGCGGGATGCCCAGCCCCCGCACGTCCTCTGGCTTCATCCCCTCCACCACCATCTCCACCGTGGGCACCTGCGCGGACACCAGCTCCTGCACGCTGCCCTCGCGCACCCGTCGGCCGCCCACCAGCACGGCCAGCCGGTCGCACAGCGCCTCCACGTCCGGGATGATGTGGCTGCAGAACAGCACCGTGGTGCCCTTGTCCCGCTCCGCGAGGATGAGGTCGCGCATCTGCCGGCGGCCCAGCGGATCCAACCCGCTCGTGGGCTCGTCCAGGATGAGCAGCTTCGGGCGGCCCACCAGCGCCTGGGCCAGCGCCACGCGCTGCACCATGCCCTTGGAGTAGCGGCGGATCTGCAGCTTCTCCGCGCCCGCCATCTCCACCGCGCCCATCACCTCCGTGACGCGTCCGTCCAGCTCGTGGCCGCTCAGGCCGGAGAGCTGGCCCGCCAGCGTCACGAACTCCCGGCCCGTGAGGTACTCGTACGGGGCGGGGTTCTCCGGCAGGAAGCCCACCAGCCGCCGCGTCTCCGCGTCCTCCACCGGCTTGCCGAACAGCCGCGCGGTGCCGCCGCTGGGGCGCACCAGGTTCATCAGGATCTTGATGGTCGTGGACTTGCCGGCGCCGTTGGGCCCGAGCAGGCCGTAGATCTGCCCGGAGTCCACCTGGAGGTCCAGCGACTGCAGGGCCCTCACGGTGCGGTTGAACCAGAAGCCCACCTTGTACGTCTTGGCGAGCCCCTGGGCCTGGATGGGCGGGGCGTCAGGGCTGGGATTCGTCATGGGGAGGTCTCTTGGGGCGTGGGGACCAGGCGCTCACCGTCCTCGGCGCGCTCGTCCGTGATGAGTTCCATGCGGAAGCGGACGGCGTCGGAGTACGCCCGGCCATCCTTGCCCAGGTACAGGTGCCCCCCCAGCGGGTCATCGGGGAGCCGGGGCAGGTCGCCGGACGCGACCAGCACGGGCAGGGACGCTGGCAGGTGTCCTTCGCGGGCGCGGTAGCGCTGGATGGCGTCATCCACCGTGCGCAACATGCGCTCCTGGAGGATCTCCCGCACGCGCACCTCGTAGAACTCGCGCGTCTCCGGATCATCCGAACCGTCGCGCAGCGCCATGCTCAGCGACAGGCCACTGTCGAAGTCGCCGGACTGCGCATACAGGCGCGTGGCGAGCGCCACGTACCACGGTGGCGCGTCGGGACGCTGGGACAGCTTCTGGATGATGTCCGCCGCTTCCTTGTACTTCTTCTCGAAGAACATCAGGTTGTACGCGAGCTGGAAGGCGATCCGCTGGTTGTCGGGCAGGTTCTGCATGCCCTTGCGCAACAGGGCGGAGGACTCCGCGACGTTGGTGTACTCGCCCTTGCCCAGGTGGACCGGGATCGTGATGCCACCGTAGAGGTACGGCTGGGGGAAGTGCGGATCCAGGTCCGTGACGAGCTCCGCGTAGTCATGCACGGTGCGGTACTCCTCGGGCCTCGCCGCGCTCCCGATGCGGTTGAGCGTCAGCACCCAGAAGTAGTCGGTGACCAGCCCCAGCTGGGCGCGAAAGAGCGTCTTCAACAAGCCGGGGCGGGGCAGGAGGGCGCCGCCTCCCTGCCTGTGCACGGGACGGGGCGGGGCGGACAGGATCGCCACCAGCACCAGGCCCGGCACGAAGCGCAGCAGGTACAGCTTGTCCATGGCCTCATCCAACGAAAAAGGGGCGCCCGAAATGCCGGGCGCCCCAGGGATTCTGCCATGCTCCACTCCGCCCGTCAGGACGGAAGCGGGGGGTGGCGGAGGCTGCTTACTGGCAGCTCACGTCGTTGTACGCGTTGCCCGGCTCGCCGGCGGCGATCCGGGTCGTGTCGATGCCGCAGTTGAGGGCCAGCGTCTCGCCCGTGGGCGAGGCCGTGATGCCCCACACGTCGCCAGCCGCGTCGTTGTCGACGTTGCCGATGGCGTTCGCGCTGAAGAAGCAGCTGGGGCAGGCCGCGGCGCTGGGCTGCACGCCCAGGGAGGAGATGGCGTTCGCGGCGGTAGGCGCCGTGGGGAACTTGGCCGAGTCCTGGCCGATGCAGCCCTTGTTCGCGTTGGTGCGGGCGTTCGAGGCCGCGATCTCGGAGCAGCCCGCCACCAGGCCGTAGCTGTAGCGGTTCGCGGGCTCCGGATCAAAGCCGATGACCGTGAAGTCGGAGGAGTACTTGTCCTTCTCGCCGAAGTACGACTTCTGGGCCGTGAAGATGGCCTTCAGGTTCGTCTTCGCCTCGGACTGCTTCGACTTCGCCTGGAAGCGGATGAAGTTCGGGATGGCGATGGCGGCGAGGATGCCGATGATGGCAACCACGATCATCAGCTCGATGAGGGTGAAGCCACCCTTCTTCCGGAAGAGACGGTTCATCATGTTTTGGGACTCCGCAGCGTGGGCAGAGGGGGGTTGAACGACGGGAAGACTCTTAGCACGAAGAGTGCCAGCCCAAACATTTGGCCAACCGCCGGGATTCCCTGGGAGGGCATGCCGCCACGGGGATGGCACGGCCGCTGGCCTGCCAATTTTTGTCACTGTCGCTGACGGTTTTCGTCCTCCGACGCGAAGTCGCCAGTCCCGGAAGCGACAGGTAGGATTGCGGGTTCCGTGACGTTCACCTACGCGCCGGGCTGGGCCGAGCCCCTCTTCATCCTCTTCCTGTTCGTCCTCGGCCTGTGCATCGGCTCCTTCCTCAACGTCGTCATCGCGCGCGTGCCGGAAGGGCTGAGCATCGTGCGGCCCGGCTCCCGCTGCCCGAAGTGCGGGCATGTGCTCTCCTGGTACGAGAACATCCCGGTGTTGTCGTGGCTGGGGCTGCGCGGCCGGTGTCGCGGCTGCGGCATGCCCATCTCGCCGCGCTACGTCCTGGTGGAGCTGCTCACGGGGCTGTTGTTCCTCGCGTGCCTCAAGCGCTTCGACTGGACGTACGCGCTGGTGCCCGCGCTGGTGCTCGTCTTCCTGCTGGTGCCGCTCACCTTCATTGATCTGGAGCATTGGATCCTGCCCTTCTCGCTCACGCTGCCGGGCATCGCGGCGGGGGTGCTGCTGGCCATCCCCCGGGGCGGGGACGCGGTGTTGCACGCGGCGCTGGGCGCGGCGGTGGGGTTCCTCGCCTTCCGCTTGATGGAGTACGTGGGCTGGCGCGTCTTCAAGCGCGAGGCGCTGGGAGGCGGGGACAAGTTCCTCGTCGCCCTCCTGGGCGCGTTCCTGGGCTGGCACTCGCTCTTGGGCATCCTCTTCTTCTCGTCCCTGCAGGGCTCCATCGTGGGCGTAGCGCTGCTCGCCCTCACGGGCAGGGCGGGCCCCCGCACGGAAGCGCAGGAGCCGGCCACGTCGGTGCCCCCCACGGGCCCTGAAGCCGACGCCCCGGTCGGACCCTCCGCGGCGCCCGCCACACCGGCCGACGCGGAGGCGCCCGAAGCTGAGTCCACGATGAGGTGGGACTTCACGAAGCCGGGACTGCCCCTGTGGAAGCGGGTGGTGCTGGTGCCCTGGTGCCTGCTCTTCCAGCCCATCCCGGACGCCCCCCTGGACGAGGCGGGCGAGGAGGAGGAGTGGGTCCCCGGTCCCACCAACATCCCCTTCGGTCCCTGGCTGGCGCTGGCGGGCCTGGAGGTGATGCTGCTCGGGCCGTGGCTCGCGCGCGTGCTGCCGTTGGAGGTGGCGATGATGCTCGGGGGGACGCGGTGAGGGGCGTGGCGCCGCCGGTGCGCGGATGAAGTGGCGCATCGCCAGCGTGGCCTTCCTGCTGGGCTCGCTGTCCACGGGAATGTCGTGGCTGACGCTGCAGCCGGTGCTCATCCGCCTGCTGGACGCGGCGCGCCGGCTGGCGCTGCCCGGGACGCCGGACGCGGAAGCGCTGGCGCGGATCCGCACCTTCCTGCCCCTGGCGCTGGGGTTGGACCTCGTGGTGCTGACGGTGCTGGCCTACATCGTCCTGGACCTCACGGTGGGCCGCCCGCTGCGCGCCACCGAGGCCGCCGTGGAGCAGTTGGGCCGGCTGCAACTGGACGTGCCGTTGGCGGGGCAGGGGGGGCCCCTCCTGTCGCGCATCCAGCGCGCGCTGCAGCGGATGGCGGAGGCCCTGCGCCAGGAGCAGGCCGTCACGCGCTCGCAGCTGGAGGCCCTGCGCGAGGCGAACTCGCGGCTTGCGCGAGCGCAGACGGAGCTGGTCGCGTCGGAGCGGCTGGCCACGGTGGGGAAGCTGGCCGCGGGCGTGGCGCACGAGGTGGGCAACCCGCTGGCGGGCATCCTGGGCTACCTCTCCCTGGCGCGCATGAAGGCCGAGGGCCCGGAGGTGAAGGACTTCCTGGAGCGCATCGACCACGAGGTGCAGCGCATCGACCGCATCGTGCGGGGGCTCCTGGACCTGGGGCGCCCTGGCAGCGCCCAGCCCGGGCCGGTGGACGTGGGGCAGGTGGTGGAGACGTGCGTGCGCCTGGTGCGCGCCGGTCCGGAGCTGGACGGCGTGGACGTGACGCTGGACGTGGCGCCCGGCCTGCTCGCCCGCGCGGACCCCGGGCCCCTGTCGCAGATCCTCATCAACCTGCTGCTCAACGCCGCCCAGGCCATGGGCGGACAGGGTCGGGTGCGCGTCTCCATCCGGCAGGAGGCCGCGCTCCTCTACGTGGAGGTGGAGGACAGCGGTCCGGGCCTGTCCCCGGAGGTGCGCGCGCACCTCTTCGAGCCCTTCTTCACCACCAAGGGGCGGCAGGGCACGGGCCTGGGACTCGCGGTGTCGCTCAACCTGGCCCAGGGCATGGGCGGGCGGCTGGACGCGCGCGACGGCACGGGCGGTGGCGCGTGCTTCCGGCTGTCCCTCCCCGCAGCCTGAGGGGGCCGGGTCCGGAAGAGGGCTATGATGGGCGCCAAGCCCATGCCCCTCTTCCGCACCGTCCTCGTCGCCGACGACGAGCCGTCCATCCGTCACATCCTCACCCTGGTGCTCACCGACAAGGGCTACGAGGTGCGCGCCGTCGCCGACGGTGAGGAGGCCCTGCGCGAGCTGTCCGCGCGCGCCTACGACGTCCTCCTGTGCGACGTGCGCATGCCGAAGCGCGACGGGCTGTCGGTGCTGAAGGCGGCGCTCGCGGAGCAGCCGGGCCTCACCGTGGTGGTGATGAGCGCGTACGGCTCCCAGGAGCAGGCGCTGGAGGCGGTGCAGGCGGGGGCCTACGACTTCGTCCAGAAGCCCTTCAAGCCGGAGGAGATCGTCTTCGTCCTGCGCAAGGCGGAGGAGCGCGAGCGGCTCTTGCGCGAGAACCGGCGCCTGCACGAAGCGCAGCTCCCCGGCGCGTCCCTGGGCCACATCCTGGGGCAGAGCGCCGCGCTCCAGGCGGTGCTCAAGCAGGTGGCGCGCGTGGCGCCGGTGGACACCACCGTGCTCATCTCCGGGGAGAGCGGCACCGGCAAGGAGCTCATCGCCCGCGAGCTGCACGGCAAGAGCCGCCGCTCCGCCATGGCCTTCGTGGCCGTCAACTGCGGCGCCATCCCCCACGGCCTCCTGGAGAGCGAGCTGTTCGGCCACGCGAAGGGCGCCTTCACCGACGCGCGCACCGCCCGCCGGGGCCTGTTCGCGGAGGCCGACGGCGGCACGCTCTTCCTGGACGAGGTGGGCGAGCTGCCCCTGGGCGCGCAGGTGAAGCTCCTGCGCGTGCTGCAGGAGGGCGAAATCAGGCCCGTGGGCGAAAGCCGCGTGGAGCGCGTGGACGTGCGCGTGGTGGCCGCCACGCTGCGCGACCTGGGCAAGCTCGTGGAGAAGGGCGAGTTCCGCGAGGACCTCTACTACCGCCTCAACGTCGTGAACCTCACCCTGCCGCCCCTGCGCGAGCGCCGCGAGGACATCCCGCTGCTCGCCCGGTCCTTCCTCGGCCGCTTCAACCGCGAGCTCAACCGCGACCCGCCCGTGGAGGGGTTCTCCCCGGAGGCGGAGGCCCTGATGACGGCCTACGCCTGGCCGGGCAACGTGCGGGAGCTGGAGAACGCCATGGAGCGCGCGGTGCTCCTCGCCGAGGGCACCCTCATCGATCCCGGCAGCCTGCCGGAGAAGCTGTGGGCGGCTTCCGCACCCGTGTCCGCGGGCACCTCCGCGCCGCTACAGGCCGGGGGCGACCTGTCGCTCAAGCGCGCCATCCGGGAGATGGAGGAGTCCTACATCCGCGCGGCGCTGCGCCGTACGAAGGGCAACCGCACCCGGGCCGCCGAGGTGCTGGACATCAGTCACCGAGCGCTTCTGTACAAGATCAAGGAGTACGGCATTGATCCTGACGCGGAGGCGCTTCGCGGCTGAAAAGGAGCGCAAAGGCAGGGGAGGGGGTCGCCTGGCGACCCGACCCTCCAGGAATCAACCCCGGCCATTTGACGGAACGCGGCCGGGGCCGGAAAATCGGGCCTCCGCGGTGGTACGTCGGGGGCGCGGTCGTCGTCGTTCGATACGGCGCTCCCCCGTCCGAAGGGCGGCCGGGCGCCAGGCACTTTTTAGGAGGGGGCATAGGCCGGTGCTACGCTGGCCGCCTCTCCGATGGGGTTACGCATGGCGAAGGGCAAACTGGCACTCGGGCTGGATATCGGGTCGACCTCGATCAAGATGATCATGCTCAAGGAGCAGCGCAAGCGGGGCGAAGTGGGCTACGCGCTGCAGAGCTTCGGAATGAAGCCGCTGCCTCCTGAAGCCATCGTCGACGGCGCCCTCATGAATTCCACGGCCATCGTCCAGGCCGTCCAGGAATTGATGTCGGAGCTGAAGGTGAAGGGCAAGGACGTCGCCATCGGCGTGTCCGGACACTCGGTCATCATCAAGAAGATCCAGATGCCCCGGATGAGCCAGGAAGAGCTCGAGGAGAGCATCCAGTGGGAGGCGGAGCAGTACATCCCCTTCGACGTGAAGGACGTGAACATCGACACGCAGATCCTCGACGGCGGCGGCAACGACGCCACCGGTCAGATGGACGTGCTGCTGGTGGCCGCCAAGAAGGACATGATCAACGACTACACCACCGTGGTCTCCGAAGCGGGGCTGTCGCCGGTGGTCGTGGACGTGGACGCGTTCGCCGTCCAGAACATGTTCTCCACGAACTACGAGCTGCCGGAGAAGGAGACCGTCGTCCTCATCAACGCCGGCGCCTCCGTGGTGAACATCAACATCATCGCCAACGGCGTGACGGTGTTCACCCGCGACGTGACCATCGGTGGCAACCAGTTCACCGAAGAGATCCAGAAGCAGCTCAACGTCTCCTACGAGGAGGCGGAGGCGCTGAAGATCGGCGGCAACCGCGCGGACGCGGACGCCGTGGTGCCCCAGGACGTGGAGCGCGTGCTGTCCAGCGTCGCGGAGCAGGTGGCCGGCGAAATCCAGCGCTCGCTGGACTTCTACGCGGGCACCGCCGCGGACTCGAACTTCACCAAGGTCTACCTGTCCGGCGGCACCGCGAAGATCCCCGCCCTGTTCAAGACCATCGAGGCGCGGACCGGCGTGCCAGTGGAGATCCTCAACCCGTTCCGGAAGATTGAAGTGGACAACCGCAAGTTCGACCCCGCGTTCATCATGGACGTGGCGCCCATGGCCGCGGTGGCAGTGGGACTGGCGCTCCGGCGCCCGGGCGACAAGCTGGGCTGAGCCGCTCTGGCCGCGAGGAGATGACGCACATGATGATTCGAATCAACCTGCTGCCCGTCCGGGCGGTGAAGAAGCGGGAGATGGGCCGGCAGATCCTGGCCCTCTACGCCGCGGTCCTGATCGCCGCGCTCATTGGAAACTACCTCTGGTACTCGGACCGCGACGGTGACCTGACGCGGGCCAACCAGGGCATCGCCCAGACGCGCGCGAAGATCGCGGAGCTGGAGAAGGTCATTGGCGAGGTGAAGAACATCAACGCCCGCAAGGCGGAGGTGGAGAAGAAGCTCGCCGTGCTGGACACGCTGCGCAAGGGCCGCAACGGCCCGGTGCGCATGCTGGACGCGCTGTCGTCCGCCATGCCCAAGAAGGTCTGGCTCAAGGACTTCGTGGAGGCGTCCAACAGCGTCACCATCAACGGCTCCGCGGTCAGCCACGACGAGGTCGCGGAGCTGATGCGCGGCCTGGGCGGCATGGTGTGGACGCCCAAGGGCATGGGACGCCTGGTGGAGCAGCGCCGTGACGGCAAGACGTCCCGCGTGGAGCTCTTCAACACGGAGACCGCGCTCGTGGAGGAGTTCTCCGCGGGGGACATCAAGCCCTTCTTCGGCAACATCGAGCTCACCAACGCCGTGCAGACCAAGAGCGGTACGGCGGGGGCCCCGTCGTTCGTCGAATTCAAGCTCACCCTCACCGCCAACTACGCCATCTAGCTGGCGGCGAAGGAGCATCTGTCATGGATAAGTACCTGGATCAGCTCGCGAAGGCCCCCCCGGCGGCGAAGTTCGGTGGCCTGGCGGCACTCGTCGTCCTGTTGACCGTCGCCAACTTCTTCCTCGTCATCCAGCCCACGGAAGAGGACATCGCCCGGCGCGCGTCGGAGCGCAGGACGCTCGACCTGGAGCTCGCGGAGAAGAGCGAGATCGCCCAGAACCTCAACGAGCGCCGTCGTGAGATGGACGTGCTCGAGCAGAAGCTGGCGGAGGCCCTCACGGAGCTGCCGGAGCGGCGCGACATGGAGGAGCTGCTCGCGCAGATCAACGACATCGGCAAGAAGTCCGGCCTGGAGATCTCCCGCGTGGAGCCCGACAGGGAGTACGTCGAGGGCACGGAGTTCTTCGCGCGCATCCCCATCAGGATGACGGTGAGCGGCAACTACCACGAGATCGCCATGTTCCTGCAGGAGATGGCGAACATGCGGCGCATCGTGAACGTCAACAACATCAAGCTCGATGGCGCGACGCTGAAGAACGAGAAGGTGGTCCTCCAGAGCAGCTTCCTGGCGACGACGTTCCGGTTCATCGAGACGAAGAACAACTAGAAACTTGATCCGCCCGGCAACTGGGGCGACAAGGGATGACGCGGATGAAGACGTTCAAGTCCACGATGACTGCTGCGGTGCTGGCGCTGACCTTGTCTGCCTGTGAGGAGACTCCCATGGCCAGTCCGGCTCCCGCTCCACCCCCGGCCGCCCCCGCGGCGGCACCGGTGGAAGCGAAGACCGAAGCGTCGGCGCTGCCAGCGTTCGTCTATACCTACAGCCCGGTGGGCAAGCGGGATCCGTTCAGGAGTCCGCTGGAAGAGCTGGGCCCGGTGGCGCGTGACGCACCGGAACGCGCATGCAATGAACCCCTGTGCGTGTTCGACCTCGACCAGCTCAAGCTGGTGGCGGTCGTCACCGGGGACGCCAGTCCGCTGGCGATGGTCGAGGATCCGCTGGGCCGGGGCCACATCGTCCGGCGAAATACCCGGGTGGGGCGCCAGGGCGGCAAGGTGACCCAGATCCTCCGGGACTCGGTTACCGTCACCGAGGTTTTCACGGGTGCCAAGGGCGAGCTCATCAGCAATCCGGTGAGCCTGCAGCTCAAGGCAGATGGCGTAAAGGACCCCGCCTACAACCTGATGACGGGCAAGAACTGGGAGTAGCGCCCCACGGCGCGCCCGCGGGCAGTGCAGTCGCCCGCTACCAACTTGTTGAGGGGACGCATGCTCGAGCAGAGCGCTGTGACGAGGGGCAAGTGGATCATGGCGACCGCATGGGCGGTCGTCCTTGCAAGCGCCAAGGTGTATGGCGCGGATCTGAATACGCTGCGGGACCTTCAGGTGTCCCGGACGGGAGCCGGTGCCCAGGTCGTGGTGACCGGGACCCGGCCGCCCACCTTCACCGTCTTCCGGCTCAGTGGGCCGGAGCGGCTGGTGGTGGACCTGTCGTCCGCGGATGCCACCGGCATCAAGGGCCATCATGACGGCACGGGCCCCGTGTCCGGCGTCGTGGCCGCCCAGTTCTCCGATGCGCGGGCCAGCGTGGGCCGCGTGCTGGTGGCGCTCGACCAGGCGTCCCAGTACGACGTGCGCGCCGAGGGCAACCGCGTCGTCATCTCCGTGGACGGCTCGCCGGTGGCCCCCGCCGCCGCGACCGCCCAGGCTCCCGCCGCCGCGCCGAAGCCCGCGGAGCCGGTGGCCGTCGCCGCAGCTCCGGTGAAGGCCGCGCCCGCCCCGGTGGCCGCCGCCGCGCCGGTGAAGGCCGCGCCCGCGCCTGCTCCCGTCGTTGAAGCGATGGTGGCCCTGGTGCCGGAGGAGGGTGCCTCCTCCAAGTCCGCCCCGTCCCAGACGCCGGGCCGCGAGAACGTGGTCGCCACGGAGGCGGATGAGCGCGAGGTGGCCCACCCGGCGCAGCGCATCACCCGCCTGTCCCTGGATGGCGACGCGCTGCGCGTCGGCGCCGACGGCGACATCGCCCGCTACGAGGTCCTGGAGCTGGTGGATCCCCCCCGGCTCGCCGTGGACGTCTACGGCGTGGGCCTGAGCGCCAAGGCGCCCAAGGTGAAGGGCAACCTGCTGAAGGACGTGCGCGTGGGCGCGCACGACGACAAGGTGCGCCTGGTCCTCGTCGCGAAGGGCGACATGCCGGCCTACCGCGTGGACCGCTCCGAGCGCGGCCTGGAGGTGGTGCTGGGCGCCGCGGTGGCGCGCAAGCCCAAGCCCGGCCAGCCCCGCGACGCGGTGGCGGAGACCGAACCCCTGCGCCCGCAGCCCCTGCCCGTGGAGCCGCCGGCCCCGGTGAAGCCGCAGCCCGCGGCGGCCGTGGCCCAGGCGCCCGCGCAGCCCCAGGCGGTGGAGATCAAGGACCTGTCCTTCGACGAGAGCCCCTCGGGCGGCCGCATCCAGCTCAAGCTGTCCGGCGCGGCGGTGTGGAAGGTGGACCGTCCGGACCCGCGCAGCGCGGTGCTGACGCTGGAGAACGCGCGGCTGCCCAAGAAGCTGGAGCGCAGCCTGGACACCAGCGCGCTCGACACGCCGGTGAAGATGATCAGCGCCTTCAGCGTGCAGGGTGAGGGCCGCAAGGTGCGCGTGGTGGTCGCCGCGGACGGCGCCATCGAGGAGAACGTCACCCAGGGTGCCAACAGCCTGAGCTGGCGGCTGGACGTGCAGGGCGTGAAGACGGAGGAGGTGGCCGTCACCCAGCGCACCGCCGGCTTCACGGCCGAGGCGCCGGCGTACGCGGCGGAAGGCGCGCCCCAGCAGGCGCGCTACCGCGGCAAGCGCGTGTCCTTCGAGTTCAAGGACATCGACATCCAGAACCTGCTGCGCGTCATCGCGGAGATCTCCAAGCGCAACATCGTCGTCGCCGACGACGTGGCCGGCCGCGTGACCATCCGCCTGCGCAACGTTCCCTGGGACCAGGCGTTGGATCTCATCCTGCGCACCAAGCAGCTGGGCCAGGAGCAGGTGGGCAACATCATCCGCATCGCGCCGCTGAAGACGCTGGAAGAGGAGGCGCGGCTGCGCCAGGAGCGCAAGAAGTCCCTGATGCAGCAGGAGGACCTGCTGGTCAGCCTGGTGCCGGTGAACTACGCGGTGGCCGCGGAGATGTCGTCGCGGGTGAAGGACGTGCTCAGCGAACGCGGCTCGGTGACGGTGGACACGCGCACCAACGTGCTCATCATCAAGGACATCCGCTCCAACACGGAGAAGGCGCGCGCCCTGGTGCGCAGCCTGGACACCCAGACGCCGCAGGTCCTCATCGAGAGCCGCATCGTGGAGGCGAGCACCACCTTCAGCCGCCAGCTGGGCGTGCAGTGGGGCGGTCAGGCGCGCCTGTCGCAGGCCTCCGGCAACCCCACCGGCCTCATCTTCCCCAGCACCGTGGGCGTCACGGGCGGTTCGCCGGGCGGCGCGCAGGGTGTCCCCGCGGTCCCCAACTTCGCGGTCAACCTGCCGGCGGCCGTGGGCGAGGGCCTCGGTGGCGCCATGGGCTTCGCCTTCGGCTCCGCGGGCGGTGCGCTGCAGCTGAACCTGCGCCTGTCGGCGGCGGAGACGGAGGGCACGGTGAAGACCATCTCGTCGCCCAAGGTCACCACGCTGGACAACAACACGGCCCGCATCAGCCAGGGTCTGTCCATCCCGTTCAGCCAGACGTCGGCGGGCGGCGTGAACACCACCTTCGTCGAAGCGCGCCTGTCGCTGGAAGTCACGCCGCACATCACCCAGGACGGCAGCATCCTCATGTCCATCGCGGCGCAGAACAACCAGCCGGACCCGTCCAACACCGGCGCCAACGGCCAGCCCTCCATCCAGCGCAAGGAGGCCAACACCCAGGTCCTGGTGAAGGATGGGGACACCACGGTCATCGGCGGCATCTACGTGCGCCGGGGCAGCACCTCGCGCGACTCGGTGCCCTTCCTGTCGAAGATCCCCGTGCTGGGCTTCTTCTTCAAGAGCACCACGGAGACGGATGAGCGTCAGGAACTGCTCATCTTCATCACGCCTCGCATCCTCAACCGGCAGACCATCGCGCAGAGCCTCTAGAGGCGTCGCGCCCTGATTGGGAGACTCATTCCAATGAAGCCCTTGTTTGTCGCGGCGTCCCTGGCCCTGGGCCTGTGTGCGTGCACCGAAAGTCCGCCCGTCGTCCAGATCCTCCAGTCCAAGCAGCCGAACGCTGAATGTGTGATCGCCACGGATGGCATTGGCATCGCGAGGGGCGGGCTCAACCTGGCCTATGCCCGCAGCTACCGGCTGGGACTCGTCGTCAACTCCGTCTACGCCAACACCCCGATCGAGGTGAGTGGCGTGCCCCTGGATCCGGCCCCCCCCTCGGGCGGGCAGGCCACCCTCATCGTGGACACGCTGAAGCTGTCCTACGAAGTGAGCTCGGGCGCGAGCATCCCCTCCCAGGACGTGCCCTTCTCGGCGGGCCTCAACGGCGCCTCCGAGGGGAACCTGATGCTCATCAACCTGTTCACCGCCGAGTCCTCTTCCGCCCTGCGGGATGCCGTGCCGTCGAACGGGGAGCCGGTCCAGGTGAAGGTCACCCTGCAGTTCACCGGCAAGGCCGCCTCGGGCGGCGCCGCCTTCGAGTCCAACGAGTTCGTCTACGCCATCGACGTGGAGAACACGCCCCTGCCGATTCCTGCCTGTGGAGCCGCGGAGGAGCCGGAGGTCGATGCACCGTGCGGCGCCATCGGGCAGGACGGGGCGTACCCCTCCTGCTTGCCCACTTGAGTCGCGGGCACCAGCCACCCTCCCGGGAAGACCATGTCCTTTCGCACGCACCTTGAAGCGGTGGTGAACCAGGTGGACGGAGCCCTCGCGTGCAGCGTGATGGGCTTCGACGGCATCTCCGTGGACACGTTCCAGAAGGACGAGGCCACGGAGCTGGACGTCACGGGCACCTGGGTGGAGTACGCCAACCTGCTGACCCAGCTGCGCAACGCCGCCGAATCCCTCAAGACGGGGACGGTGACGGAGGTGAGCGTCAACAGCGAGAAGGTGCTCACCGTGATGCGCCTGTTGACGCCGGAATACTTCCTGGTGCTGGCGATGCGCGCGGACGGCAACTTCGGCAAGGGCCGCTACGTGCTGCGCGTCACCGCGCCCAACGTGAAGGCGGAGCTGTAGCGCAAGGCCGCCCGGGCAGGGGCTTGTCGAGCCTGCCCGGCGACGCACCTTGTCGCTGATTTCCCCTTTGCAGGAATGGGGGCATGGGCTAGACACCCCGGACTTTTCATCGTTTTCGTCTGTCCGAAGGAGTCGGTCCGCATGGCCGGTTTTATCGATACGTCCGAGTTCCGCAATGGCTTGAAGATCGAGATCGACGGCGAGCCGTTCGTGATCGAGTACTTCCAGCACGTCAAGCCGGGCAAGGGCTCCGCCTTCGTGCGGACCAAGATTCGCAGCCTGCTCAGCGGTCGCATGCTGGAGCCCACCATGAAGTCCGGTGACAAGGTGGGCGTCCCCGACATCGAGCAGAAGGACATGGAGTTCCTCTACGCCTCCGGCGACGAGTACCACTTCATGGAGAAGAAGTCGTACGAGCAGACCTTCATCACCGCGGCCGCGCTCGGGGAGTCGAAGAACTTCCTGAAGGAGAACACCCAGGTCGAGGTGCTCTACTGGAATGGCAAGGCCATCTCCGTGACGCTGCCGAACTCCGTGGACCTCAAGGTCATCAAGTGTGACCCGGGCGTGCGCGGCGACACGGTGTCCGGCGCGCTGAAGCCCGCCACGCTGGAGACCGGCTACTCCATCAACGTGCCCCTGTTCATCAACGAGGGCGACGTGCTGAAGATCGACACGCGCGAAGGCGGCAAGTACCTCACCCGCGTCTCCAGCGCGGGCTAGGGCAGCGGCCTTCACCTGGCGACTCCGGGAGGGATCTCAATGGCAACGAAGCGCAAGGCAACCCGGGCGGCAGCGCCCGCGAGCACGTCCTCCGGACGCGACGCGGGAGCCACGTCCCTGGACGTGGAGGCCCTCCGGCAGATCGTGGAGATCCTCGAGGCCTCGGACGTCACCCGGCTGGTGTGGACGCGGGGCCCGGAGAAGCTCTACATCCGCCGCGGGCACGCGCCGGAGACCACCATCGTGCACCACACCGGCTCCTCGGGGCCCGGCGTGACGGTGTCGCCGCCGGTGGATTACGCCGCGTCCGCCTCGCCCCGTGCATCCTCGCCCTCGGCACCCGTGTCCGCCGCCCCGGCGGCCCCGGAGAAGCCGGCGGAGAAGCCGGGTCACTCGGTGACCAGCCCCTTCGTGGGGACGTTCTACCGGACCCCCGCGCCGGACCAGCCCCCGTTCGTGGAGGTGGGCTCGATGGTGCGCAAGGGGCAGGTGCTCTGCATTGTCGAAGCAATGAAGTTGATGAACGAAATCGAATCCGAGGTCTCCGGCCGGATCGCCGAGGTCCTCGTGGAGAACGGTCGCCCGGTGGAGTTTGGCCAGGCGCTGTTCCGCATCGAGCAGGCCTGAGCCCGCTGTGCGCGTCCGGCCCGCCTGGGCCGGATGCGTCCCAGGCCCTCTCAAGGAGCACGGACGTGTTCAAGAAGGTACTGGTCGCCAACCGCGGGGAGATTGCCCTGCGGGTCATCCGCGCATGCCGTGAGCTGGGCATCGCCACCGTGGCGGTGCACTCCACCGCCGACGCCAACGCGCTGCACGTGCGCTTCGCCGACGAGGCGGTCTGCATCGGGCCGCCGTCGTCGAAGGAGAGCTACCTCAACGTGCCGCAGCTGCTCTCCGCGGCCGAAATCACGCGCGCGGACGCCATCCACCCCGGCTACGGCTTCCTGTCGGAGAACGCCGAGTTCGCGGAGGTCTGCGAGAACTGCAAGATCCGCTTCATCGGTCCGCGCCCGGAGATGCTGCGGCTGATGGGCAACAAGGTGAGTGCGCGCCGTGCGGCCCGGGAGGCGGGCATGCCGCTGCTGCCCGGCAGCCCCGGCGTGGTGAAGGATCCGCGCGAGGCGGAGGCCTTCGCCAAGGAGATCGGCTTCCCGGTCATCCTCAAGGCGGCCGCGGGCGGCGGCGGCAAGGGCATGAAGATCGTCCGCGAGCCGGGTGTGCTCGCGCAGGCGTTCTCCACCGCGCAGGCGGAGGCCCTGGCCAGCTTCTCCAACGGCGACCTCTACATCGAGCGGTACGTGGAGAAGCCGCGCCACATCGAGATCCAAATCGTCGCCGACGAGCACGGCAACGTCATCCACCTCAATGAGCGCGAGTGTTCGGTGCAGCGCCGGCACCAGAAGCTCATCGAGGAGTGCCCGTCGCCCGCGCTCACGCCGGAGCTGCGCCAGCGGATGGGCGAGGTGTCCGTCAACGCGATGAAGGCCCTGCGCTACAACAACGTGGGCACCATCGAGTACCTGCTCGACGAGCACGGGCAGTTCTACTTCATGGAGATGAACACCCGCATCCAGGTGGAGCACCCCGTGACGGAGATGGTCATGGGCGTGGACCTGGTGCGCGAGCAGATCCGCATGGCCTACGGGCACCCCCTGCGCTTCAAGCAGGAGGACGTGCAGATCCGCGGGCACGCCATCGAGTGCCGCGTGAACGCGGAGGACCCCGTCACCTTCGCGCCGTGGCCGGGGAAGATCACCGGCTACAGCGTGCCGGGCGGCTACGGCGTGCGCGTGGACTCGGCGGCCTACGAGAACTACACGGTGCTGCCGCACTACGACAGCCTGCTGTCGAAGCTCATCGTCCACGCGGAGGACCGCGAGACGGCCATCCGGCGCATGCAGCGCGCACTCTCCGAGTACGTGGTGGAGGGCATCCGCACCAACATCCCGTTCCACCGGGCCGCGCTGGCGGAGGAGTCCTTCCAGGAGGGCAACTACGACACGCGCTTCGTGGAGCGCCTGCTGGCGAGCGAGACGGGCTCCCGCCGGCTGAAGAAGGCCATGGAAGAGACGCCGTAGCACGCCGGCGTGTCGCACCCAGCAGCCCCCCGGGCGGACGAGCGTCCGGGCGGGTGATCCGTTCTGGGGGGATGGCAGGCTGTTTCTTGACCCGCATCGGAGGATTCCGTTAGCCTCCGAACCTCCCCCTCAGAGAAGGACTGAAACCCGCGAAGTTCCTCGGGGTTTCTGCCTGCCGGAAGCGCACGCTCGATGGACAAGAACAAGATCATCGAAGCCGCCGCGAAGCTGGTCGCGAAGGGCGCGTACGACAAGGCCATCAAGGAGTACCAGAAGGTCCTGGAGGTCGACCCGAAGGACATCCGGGTCCTCCAGAAGATGGGGGAGCTGTACCAGAAGAAGAACGACAACGCCCAGGCGGCGCACTTCTTCACCAAGGTCGCGGAGAGCTACTCCTCGGACGGCTTCTTCCTCAAGGCCGTCGCGCTCTACAAGCAGGTCCTCAAGCTCAACCCGAACCTGCTGGAGGTGAACCTCAAGCTGGCGGAGCTGCACCAGCAGCTGGGGCTGATGTCGGAGGCGATGGCGTACTTCCAGATCGTCGCCAATCACTACGACAAGGCGGGCGACACCCGCTCCAGCCTCGACACCCTCAAGAAGATGGTGGATCTCGACCCGGAGAACGTGGCGTCGAAGATCAAGCTCGCGGAGCTGTACGCGCGCGAGAACATGACGAAGGAAGCGGCGCAGGAGTTCAAGCGCGCCGCGGAGTACCTCAAGCGCAACAGCCGCGCGGACGACTGGCTTCGTGTCGCCGAGCGGCTCTCCGCGCTGGAGCCGGAGAACCTGCCGCTCGCGAAGGAGCTGGCCGCGTCCTACCTGCAGCGCGGCGACCAGAAGCGCGCGCTCGCCAAGCTCCAGGTGTGCTTCAAGGCGGACGGCCGCGACGTGGAGACGCTGACGCTCCTGGCGCAGGCGTTCCAGGGGCTCGGCCAGGTCTCCAAGACGGTGTCCGTCTACAAGGAACTCGCGAAGATCCACCAGGAGCGCGGCCGCACCGCCGAAGCCGACGGCGTGTGGACGCAGATTGAGCTGCTGGATCCGCAGGACCCGGATCTGCTCGCGCGCCGGGGCCCTGTCGCGGAGCCGGAGCCGGAGCCGGAGCCCGCGCAGGAGCCCAGCGCGCCCGCGTGGAGCGCGCCCGCTTCCTCCGCGCCCTCTCGTCCCGCGCCTGCCGCGCAGCCCGTGGCCGTCGTGCCGCCGCCTCCCGCTGGGATGAGCCGCGAGCAGCTGGCCAAGCTGCTGACGGAGACGGACGTCTACGTGAAGTACGGGCTCCACGACAAAGCGCTCGAGCACCTTCGCAAGGTGTTCGCGGTGGATCCGGAGAACCTGGACGCGCACGAAAAGGCGTACCACATCTACGTGGCGGCCAATAACGGCGCGCAGGCGTCGGAGCAGCTGCTCAACGTGCTGCGCCTGTGCACGCGCCGCGCGGACGTGACGCGCGCGCAGCCGTACCTGGCGACCATCCTCCAGGAGAACCCGGCGCACCCGGAGGTGCCGGCCTTCCTGTCCGTGCTGCGCTCGGAGGGTGGGGTGGTGGCGCCGGTGGCCGCCCCAAGCGTGGAGTCGTTGGAGGAGGACGCCATCCTGGTGGACTCCAACGAGGACGAGATCCTCGTCGCGGAGCCGCCGGACGACGCGCTCGCGCAGCCCGAGGGTGACGAGCTGGCGCTGGCGGCGCTGAGCCACGGGGCGGACTCGGACGAGATCGTCGACGACGAGGTCGCCGAGACGACCCTGAGCGGCGAGGAGGCGGTGATGGGGGAGCCCATCAGCTCCTCCGAAAACGCCATCTACGACCTGCCGCCGCAGGACGACCTGGTCGTGGGCTCCGACGACGAGGCGCTGGTGCTGGCGGACGAGCCGGGCCTGGCCGACGCCGACGACGAACCGCTGGTGGCCCCGGACGACGCGCTGTCGTATCCGGCCGACTCCGCCGACTCTTTCGACGACCTGGGCGGCGACGAGCCCATGGTGCTCGCGGACGACGAAGGCGGCATGTCGCTGGGCGACGAGGAGGAGCCGCCGCCCACGCGCATCCTGTCCCCGTCGCGCGCGCTGCTCAACGAGGCCGCGCCGGACACGCTGCAGCTCCCGTCCCTGGACGCCGACGCGGACGCGGCCGGCCTGTCGCTGGGCGCGGACGACGACGCGCCCACGCGCGTGGGCCTCGCGCCCCTGGACGCGTCCTCGCTCGACGAGTCGCTGGACGACGCGGCGTTCTCGGAGCCCGTCTCCGAGCCGGAGCCGGAGTACGAAGCGGGCGCGCAGTTGGGCGACGAGGACGACGAGCCCACCGCCGCGCACCTCGTGCTCGCGCCGGCGGAGGCGCAGGCCTATTCCGAGCTGGAGCCGGAGCCCGAGCCCGAGGAGACGCCGGAGCCCGAGGCCCTGGAGGAGACGCCGGAGCCCGAGCCTGAAGACGAGCCCGCCGCCGAGGAGTGCGACGAGGCGTCGTTCTTCCTCGACCAGGGCCTGCTCGAAGAGGCGCGGGAGATCCTGGAGACGATCGCCATCGCCTTCCCCGGCCACGTGCGCGCCGGGGAGCTGATGGCGCGGCTGGAGGAGATGGAGGCCGGCGGTGCCGCGGCCCCCGAGCTCGAGGCTCCGGTGGAGCCCCTGTCCGTGCCGTCCGTGCAGCCGGTGACGGAGGGGTTCCAGGACGAGCCCACCGGTGAGCGTGACGCGTTCGACCTGGCGGCGGAGCTGGCCGGGGAGATCGACGACCTGGGCGGCGACTCGCTGGCGGCGGTGCCCCCGGCGGACGAGGACTTCCAGTACTCGGTGGACGAAGTGTTCGCCGAGTTCAAGAAGGGCCTCGCCAAGGTGGTGAAGCCCGAGGACGTGGACACGCACTACGACCTGGGCATCGCCTACAAGGAAATGGGCCTGCTCGACGACGCCGTTCACGAGTTCGAGGTGGCCCGCCAGGGCTGCCTGGGCACGAAGCGCGAGCTGGACTGCCTGACGATGATTGGCATGCTGCACACGCTGCGCGGCCGGCCGGACGAGTCCGTGGAGGTCTTCAAGGAAGGCCTGGCCAACGTGCTCGCGGTGGGTGAGGTGGCGAAGGCCCTGGGCTTCGAACTGGCGAGCGCCTACGACGCGCTCAACGAGTCGGGCAAGGCGCTCTTCCACTTCCAGCGCGTGGCCGCCATGGACGCGAAGTACCGCGATGTGGGTTCGCAGGTGACGCGGCTTTCGGCGGTGACGCAGCCCGAGGACGACCCGCTGCCCCACGCTGGAAGCCAGGTGCCCGCCGCCACGCCGACGCCGGTGCCCGCAGCGGGCGCCCCCAAGGCGCGCAAGGTAGGCTACGTGTAGCGCATTGCCGAGAGGACCGGCGAGCCCATGACGACCTACCTCGACTACTTCGAACTCACCCAGGAGCCGTTCTCCAACGCTCCGGTGAGCCGCTTCTATTACAACTCCGCGCAGCACTCGCAGGCCCTCACCCGGCTGATGCACGCCGTGGGCTACATGAAGGGCCTGTCCATCCTCGTGGGTGACATCGGCGCGGGCAAGACGACGCTCGCCCGGCGCATGCTCGACTCGCTTCCCGAGTCCGAGTACGAGGCCGCGCTGCTCGTCATCATCCACTCGGGCATCACCGCCCAGTGGCTGCTGCGCCGCATCGCGCTGCAGCTGGGCGTGGAGAACCCGGCGCAGGAGAAGCTGGCGCTCCTGTCCCAGCTCTACCAGCGCCTGCTGCAAATCTATGAGTCCGGCAAGAAGGCCGTCGTCCTCATCGACGAGGCGCAGATGCTGGAGACGCGGGAGATCATGGAGGAGTTCCGGGGGCTGCTGAACCTGGAGGTCCCCGAGCGCAAGCTCATCTCCTTCGTCTTCTTCGGCCTGCCGGAGATTGAGAAGAACCTGAAGCTGGACCCGCCGCTCGCCCAGCGCGTGGCGCTCCGCTACAAGCTGGAGCCCTTCACGGCGGAGTCCACGGAGGCCTACGTGAAGCACCGGCTGCGGCTGGCCGGGTGCCCGCGGATGCCCTTCACGCCGGAGGCGCTGCTGGCCGTCCACCAGCACTCGGGTGGCACGCCGCGCGTCATCAACACCCTGTGCGACAACGCCCTCTTCGAGGCGTTCCTCGTGCGCCAGGAGTCCATCGACGCGGAGCTGGTGCACCGCATCGGGACGAACCTGGGCCTCCAGGGCGGCTCGGCTGCTCCCCTGGCAGGCGAGCGGGCGAGCGCTCCCGCCACGTCGCTGCCTCGGACGGCGAACACGAAAATCGATCTGGCGGAGATCGACCGCTACCTCGAGGGACTCGGTAAGCTCTAGGGGCGTGTCTCCCCCCAGCCGCAACGGTGCGCGCAAGGCGCTCTTGTTGGTGCTCCTCGTGGTGTCGGGGAGCATCCTGCTGTTGCGTCAGCCGTTCACCTGGGAAGCGGCCTGCACGCTGGCGCGCAGGAACCTGCCGGCCGTGCTGGGGATGGACGTCGGCATTGGCCGGTGCGAGCTGGATCCGCTGGGCTCGCGCGTGGTGCTGCACGGCGTCTCTCTGTTCGCGCCCGGTTCGGACACGCCGCTGTTCGCCGCGGACGAGGCGGAGGTGGCGCTGGGCTTCATGTCGCCCCTGTCCCGCCGCTTCATGCTGGGTCAGGTGCGCGTGCGCCACCCGCGCGTGGTGTTGGACCTGTCCCGCCCCTCACCCACGAAGCCCTCCGAGGACGGGACGTGCCCGCTCACGCCGCTGGAGCACGTGGGCGTGGGACGGCTGGACATCACCGGCGCGGAGGTGCGGCTCGCGCTGCCTGAAGGCCGCAGCGTGGAGGTGTCGCAGCTGAACGTGGGGTGGGTGGAGCGCTGGGGCGTGATGGAGCTGGAGCTGGGTGCGCGGCGGGGCGTGCTGCGCCTGGGCGAGGGCAGCGGCGAGCTGGCGCTGGGGCAGTTGGCCTTCACCGGCGCGTTGGATCCGGACGAGGGGTTGCTGGACGTGGAGCGCGCGGAGGTGACGCTGGATGACGTCACCGCGACGGTGTCCGGCCGCGTGGAGACGCTGTGCCACCCCACGCTCGCGCTGGACGCGCAGGTGTTCCTGCCGCTGCGCACGCTGTCGCAGGCGAAGCTCTTGCCGCGCCCCGCCACCGGCCACCTGTGGACGCGCCTGTCCCTCGCCGGGAAGCCCTCGGCGCTGGTGGTGGGCGCGGACGTGTCCGCGAGCAACCTGGCCTATGAGCGCTACGGCCCGCTGAGCCTCACCGCGCGCCTGTCCTACGCGGGCAACCGCGTGCGCGTGGAGTCGCTGGAGGCCCCGCTGGGTGGGGGGAAGGTGAAGCTGTCCGGCGCGCTCACGCTCACGCCGGAGCTGCCGGTGGAGCTGTCGCTCCAGACGGAGGAGGCGTCCTTCGGGCGCATCCTGGAGCGCGCGGGCGTGGCGGGCTCCTGGGTGGACTTCCCCGCGACGGCGAGCGCGCACCTCACCGGGATGCTGCTGCCCCGGCCGTCCCTGTCCGGTCCGTTGGACCTGCGCACGGGCCGCTTCGTGCTGGCCACGCGCGCGTTCGACGCGCCGGTGCACGCGGGCAAGACGCTGCTCACGTTCGAGCGGGGCCGCGCGCAGACGGCGGTGAAGCTGCAGGGCGACCGCGTGTCCTTCTCCCGCCTCACGGTGGAGTCCGGACGCTCGCGCGTGCACGGAGAGGTGACGCTCTACTTCGACACCGCGCGCGGCCTGGACATCCAGGGCAACGGCGACCTGGAGCTGTCGGACTTCGGCCACATCGCGGAGCTGCCGTGGTCCGGGCGCGGGTCGGCGAACTACTCCATCGTCGGGCCGTACTCGGACGTGAAGGTGGACGCGAGCCTGTCGCTGCGCGACTTCGTCTTCTGGGGCTTCGGCCTGGGCGTGACGCAGGGGAAGCTGTCGTACTCGGACGGCGTGCTGTCGTTCCCGTCGCTCACCGGCCAGAAGGGGCGCACGCAGTACTTCGGCAAGGGGGCGCTCACCTTCGCGCGGCTGCTGCACCTGCGCCTGGATCTCACCGTGCCGCAGGGCCGCACGGAGGACCTGGTGGACCTGGTGGCGGGCCTGAGCCCGTCCATCGCAGTGCTTCAGGGCCAGTTTGGCGGCGCGGCGTCCGGGCGCGTGGAGATCGACAGTCCGCTGGAGAAGCTGGAGGGGCTGGTGGCCTTCGACCTGAAGGACACCACGTACCTGGGGCGCCGGCTGGGCGCGGGCGCGGCGCGGCTGCGCTTCGTGGACGGCAAGGCGATGGTGCTGGAGCGCACCGTGCTGGACGGCCGGCTGGGACGCACCTGGGCGGAGGGCACCTTCCTCTTCGCGGGCGGCCTGGACTACCGCTTCGGCGGGGAGAACCTGTCGCTCGCGGAGGCCGTGGGCCCGGAGACCGCGGAGGAGATGGGCATCCAGGGCACGCTCGCGCTCGCGGGCACCGTGGCGGGCACGGCGGACGCCCCCGACATCCAGGCCACGCTGAAGGGGCCGCGCATCACCTTCGCCTCGCGCGACCTGGGCGCCATGGACCTGACGCTGCGCCAGCAGGGCAAGGCGCTGCGCATCACCGGGCACCCGTTCCGCGACGCGCAGGGCTCGCTGTCCATGACGGTGAAGGAGCCCTACCTCTTCGAGTCCACGCTGGACCTGCTGCTGCCGGAAATCAGGCCGCTGCTGCCCCAGGTGCCGGCGCTGGCGGGCGTCACCGGGATGATTGCCGGGCGGGTGACGGCGCAGGGGCCGCTGTTGCAGCCGGACGCGTACCAGGTGGCGGCGACGCTGCGGGAGCTGTCGCTGGCCCGGGGCGACCTGCGCGGACGCAACCAGGCGCCCATCGTGCTGGCCTATGCCGGCGGGCGGCTGGACGTGCAGCCCTTCCGCTTCAGCGGCGCGTCGGTGGACGTGACGCTGGGCGGGTGGATGGGCCGGCGCGGGATGAACATGAGCCTGCGCGAGGGGCGCATGGACGTGCGGCTGCTGGAGCCCCTCCTGCCGGGCATGGAGCGCGTGGGCGGCGAGCTGCGCGTGGACGCGGAGGCCACCGGCACGCTGGAGGCGCCGTCGGTGGTGGGCACCGCGGAGTTCTCCGACGTGCGGCTGTCCATGCGCGAGCTGCCCTTGAGCGTGCGCGCCATGTCCGGGCGCCTGGAGATGACGGGCCAGCGCGTGCTCCTGGAGCACCTGCAGGCGCAGGTGAACGAAGGGCAGGTGTCCGCGCGCGGCGACATCCGGCTGGAGCGCTTCGTGCCCAAGCGGCTGGCGCTGACGCTGCAACTGGACGCCGTCCCGTACCGGATGACGGAGGACCTGCCGCTCACGGTGTCCGGCCTGTTGCAGGTGGTGGGGCCGCCCACCGGACCCACCGTCACGGGCGGGCTGGACATCGTGAAGCTGCGCTACCAGAAGCCGCTCGACATCGAATCGCTGCTCAAGGCGATGCAGAAGAAGCCGTCGCTCGCCATGGGCGGCGGGGGCGAGCGCGCGCGGGACGCGTTCTTCACCTGGGACGTCAACGTGCACTTCGGCGACGTGCGGGTGGACAACAACCTGGCGAAGGCGCGGCTGTTGGGCGACGTGCGGCTCACCGGCACGGACGTGAAGCCGGGCCTGTTGGGGCGGGTGGAGGCGGCCGAGGGCAGTCAGGCGTTCTTCCGCAACAACCTCTTCACCATCGAGCAGGGGCAGCTGGAGTTCCGCGACGCGTCCGGCATCGACCCGGTGTTCGAGGTGCAGGCGCAGACGCAGGTGCGCGAGTTCGTGGTGAAGTTGCATGCGTTCGGCCGGCCGGCCAACCCCCTCATCGTCCTGTCGTCGGAGCCGGTGCTCACCGAGGGTGACATCCTGTCGCTGCTGACACTGGGCGTGACGAGCGCGGACAAGGACACGGCGGCGTCGGCGAGCTACGGTCTGGCGGCGGAGGCCCTCTTCAACGTGTCGGGCCTGGACCGGCAGGTGCGCCGCTTCCTGCCCAGCAACCCCGTGCTCAGGGATTTGTCCCTGCAGATCGCCACCACCTACAACGACGCCACCCGACAAGCGGAGCCCACCGCACAACTTGAGTCGAAGTTCCTCTCCGAGCAGCTTAAAATCGGGATGACCCAACCGGTGAGTGGGCGTGGCACCCGGGCACGCGCTGAGTATCGCTTCGACGACCGTCTTTCCGCACAGGCCCAGTGGGACAACGAGAACAGCCAGGCGTCGTTCGGAAACCTCGGGCTCGAGCTGAAGCTGGGCTGGGAGGTCGAGTAGCCGCGCTGACCGCGGTGCTGCTCCTCGTGTGCGCGCAGCCCGCCTTCGCGCAGTCCACCCGCGCGGGAGATGACGACGCGGCCCCGGACGTGGTGGCGGTGGAGCTGCACCTGCCGGAAGGGGTGGCGTCCGAGGGGCTCTCGGGGCTCGTCACGGTGCGCAAGGGGCAGGCGCTGACGCCGGGCGCGGTGCGCAGGTCCGTGGAGCAGCTGTTCGCCACGGGGCGCTTCGCGGACGTGGTGGCGCTGACGGAGGACGTGCCCGGCGGGGTGCGGCTCGTCTTCCAGCTCACGCCGCTGCCGCTGCTGTCGCACGTGGCGGTGCGCGGCAACCGCGTGCTCACGGCCGGTGAGTTGCTGGAGGCGAGCGGCCTCCTGGAGGGCGGGCCGTTGGATCCAGAGGAGCTGGACACGGCGGCGGCCTCCGTGCGCGAGGCCTACCAGCGCAAGGGCTACGACGCCGTCTCCGTGCAGGTGGAGGAGCAGCCGGTGCCCGCGGGCGGCGTGGCGGTGACGCTGGTGGTGGAGGAGGGCAAGCCCACGCGCGTGCGGCAGGTGACGTTCTCCGGCAGCCCCGCGCTGCCCCTGCCGACGCTCGTGGAGGCGCTGGGGATGAAGCCCGGTGAGGTGTTCGACCGGGCGAAGCTGGACGGCGGCCTGGACCGGCTCCGGGTGCTGCTGCGCGAGGGCCAGCACTGGCGCGCGTGGGTGGGGCCGCCCACCGTCGTCGTGAAGGACAGCGAGGCGTCCGTGGCGGTGCCCCTGGCGGCGGGACCGGCCTTCCACCTGCGCTTCACGGGCAACCGCCGCTTCCCGGACTCGCTGCTGACGCGCGTGGTGGCGTACGACGGGGAGGAGACGCTGGACGAGGCCCTGGCGGACCGGCTCGCGCGGCGGCTGGAGGCGTTCTACCGGCGGCGGGGCTTCCACGACGCGCGCGTGCGTGCGCTGGAGGCGGTGCGGCCGGACGGGGACGCGGCGGTGCTGGGCTTCCAGGTGGACGAGGGACACCCGCTGCGCGTGACGGAGGTGCGCTTCCACGGGAACGTGGCGCTGTCGTCGGAGGCGCTGCGCGCGGCGCTCACGGGCCAGGTGGCGGTGCAGGAGACGTGGCCGGAGCTGGACCTGCCCATGCGCGAGGACCCGCTGGAGCTGGAGGGGCGCGAGCGGCGCTTCGACACGAGCGTGGTGTCCCCGCCGGACCCGTCCACGGTGTACGTGGAGGACGCGTGGCTGGAGGCCGTGGACGCGATGACGACGGCCTACCGCGAGCAGGGCTTCGCGTCCGCGCTGGTGACCTTCCGCGGCCTCACCGTGGACGCGGTCCACCACACGGCGGAGGCGGACTTCGACGTGGAGGAGGGGCCCCGGGCGCTGATGCTCGCGCCGCGCTTCGAGGGCATGCCGAAGGAGGTGGACCCCACGTGGGTGACGCTGCTGCTGCCCACCGGTGAGCCGCTGAGCTTCGAGCGGGTGGAAGCGGCGCAGGCGACGCTGGAGCGTGGGCTGGGCCGCGAGGGCTACCTCTTCGCGAACGTGAGCAACGCCGTGTCGGTGGACGGGGAGGGCACGTCCGCGCAGGTGGTGTTCCGCGTGGACTCCGGGCCCCGGGTGCACGTGGGGCAGGTGCTGCTCCAGGGGCTCAAGCGCACCGACCCCGACGTGGTGCTGGCGCAGCTGGATTTGAAGCCGGGAGAGCCCCTGTCGGTGGAGGAGCTGGCGGACGCGCAGCGCCGGCTGTCGCGGCTGGGGCTGTTCCGTCAGGCGGAGGTGTCGCTGGCGGACCCCAACCGGCGCGAGGCCTCCAAGGACGTGCTGGTGACGGTGCAGGAGCGTCCGCGCATCGACGGCGAGGTGTCCGGCGGCTACTTCCTGGTGGACGGTCCGCGCATCACGCTGGATACGGCCTGGCGCAACCTGGATGGCCGGGGCCTGAACCTGCTGGCGCGCGGCAAGGTGAACTACGCGGGCGCGAGCGCGGAGGCGCTGTCGTCCTCGCGGCTCCCCGTGGGCTGCGACACCGGGGAGCTGTCCGGCGAGGCATGTGAGACGGACCTGGATGGCTTCAGCGGCCTGGGCGGACGCGGCAACCTGGCGCTGTCGCAGCCCCGGCTGTCCTTCCTGGCGCCGCAGGAGATTGGCGCGCGCTTGGACCTGATTGGCGAGCGCGTGCACCGGCCCTCGTACCTGTCCACGCGGTTCGCGGCGGTGGTGGGCGCGGACTGGGCGCTGGCGTCGTGGGTGAACGTGTCGCTCCAGTACGAAGTGGAGAACAACCGGCTGCGCTCGCGCGCGGGCGTGCTGGAGCTGGTGAACCGCGCGGACCAGGAGCGGCTGCGCTACCCGTACGGGGACTTCGCGCTGCACTCGCTGCGGCCGTCCGCGACGCTGGACTTCCGCGATGATCCGGCCAACCCGCGGCGGGGCATGGTGCTGAGCACCAGCGCGGAGTTCATGCGCGGCATCAGCGTGCACCCCACGGACGTGGCGGGCAACCGCGTGCCGGAGTTCCCCATCGACGGCGTGAAGCTGTCGGGCAGCGTCAGCGCGTACGCGCCGCTGGGGCGCCGCGCGAGCGTGGCGGTGAGCGCGCGGGCGGGCACCATCGTGCCGCTGACGCAGGGCTCGCAGAACATCGGCTCCAAGCTGTTCTACCTGGGCGGCTCGTCCAGCTTGCGCGGCTTCCGCGAGGACGGCGTGCTGCCGCAGGACGTGCGCGAGGTGCTGCACCAGCGGCTGGCGGCGTGCCGCGCGGTGATTACTCCCGCGGGCTGCCCGGATGATTTGAAGGCGGTGCTCTCCGGCCAGGTGCCCGCGAGCCAGGGCGGCGAGCTCTACACGCTGGGCAAGGCGGAGCTGCGCGTGCCCGCGGTGGCGGCGGTGGACCTGGGCCTGTTCTTCGAGGTGGGCAACCTCTGGCAGGACCGCACGCTCTTTGACTTGAAGGTGCTGCGCTACGCGGCCGGCGTGGGCCTGCGCTACGTGACGCCCGTGGGTCCGCTGGCCTTCGACGTGGGCTTCAACCTGGACCGCGACGAGGCCCTCAACGAAGCCCCCACGCAGTTCCACTTCAGCATCGGCACGTTCTGACCGGAGGTCCCGCTGTGAGCTTCGCGCGTACGCGCCGAGGGATGACTGGAGGATGGGCGCTGCTGGGGCTGCTCGCGCTCGCGTGTCAGCACGGGCCGGACGCGTCCGCGAAGCCGCCGCGCCCCAAGTGGATGCCTCCGGAGGGGAGCTGTCCTCGCGGCGCGCAGCTCCAGATGGAGCGGCTGGGGCTGAAGCCCGGCGACCGCATCCCCGTCATCGTGGACAGCATCCAGGACCACCCGGGGCCGGCCCGGTACAACTACAGCTTCGTCATCGCGCTGCCGCAGGGGGTGGGGGAGGCGAAGCTGCCGGGGGCGCGCATCGGCGGGCGGCTCTTCGTGACGAAGCACCGCGTGTTCGGCCGGTATGACCGCATCTTCACGCCGGAGAGCGGTGCCACGTCGGTGCCCTTCTGCGGCGTGCTGCTGGACTCGCGCTGGGACCGCGACGGCGAGGGGCTCATCGCGTATCCCAGCCCGATGAAGGGCTTCTCCGTGGTGCAGGACAACACCGGCATCATCCTGGTGGTGGACCACTACCCGTGAGGCACGCCGGGTGACCCTGGCGCTGTCAGTACGGGGTGCAGAGGACGCCTACGCAGTCACCCGTGCCGTTGTCCCGCGCGACGTTGCCGCCTCCGTCGAAGGCGGTGGGCGCGTAGATGCCCCAGCCCGTGTTGCCCAGGGCGACGTTGCTGATCAGCGTGGGGGTGCTGGGCGGCAGGACCCGCAGGCCGTCACCGTCGTTGCGCAGGAAGCGGTTGTCGCGGACGATGCCCGTGAGCGGGGTGGGGACGGCCTCCGGCAGGTCGGACAGGGTCAGTCCGCCCCCGTTGTCCCAGAGGGTATTGCCGTCGAGGTAGACGGTGTTGGCCGCGGCCTGGAGGCCACTGCCGTTGTTGACGACCCACGTGTCGAGCATCGACAGGCGGACTGTCTCCCAGACGGGATCGGTCGGAGGGGCGAGCGCGGTGTTGTTCGCGATGAGCGAGTCTTCGAACCGCATCTCATCGCAGGTGTAGGGGCCGCCGAAGTCCAACCGCATCGTGCCCACGGCGGTGTTCTCCACGAGCGTGCTCGAGCGGAAGCGGGCGCGGCCACCGAAGCAGTAGACGGCGAGCCCGTTCGACGTGAAGGTCGAATCGAGCACGTCCACACCGTGGGAGCCCGTGAAGATCGCGCGCCCGTTGTGGGAGAACACCGTCGAGCGGATGTCGAACTCACCATTCGATGCGGCGAACTCGCTGCTCACCCCCGTGTCGTTGCCGCTGAAGCGGGAGTTCGTGATGAGGAACCTCGTGTAGCTGTTCCGGTTGTAGACGCCGATCCTGTTGTCGACGAGCGCGAGCTGGTGCAGCCGCACGTTCGTGCCGTTGTCGACCACGTACCCCAGGTCGAAGCCCTGGAGGGTTCCGTTGCGCACCATGCTGCTGGCCTCGATGACGATGCCCTGGGAGCCGTCCGTCTCCGGGCCGGTGCGGTACACGCGATGGCCGCCGAGATCGAGCACGACGCCTTCACCGGCGACCTTGAGCGCGAAGGGCGCCGTGCCCGGGCAGGCGAGGTCGTGCGTGAGCATCGTGTGCTGGGTGATGACGTCACCGCACTGGACGTTGCAACCCGAGGTGTTCACCACCTTGGCTTCCGCGTCGAACTCCACCACGCCGCCAGCCTGCGCGGCGGGTGTCCCCGCGAGCAACGCCGCCATGGTCCCCACGATGATGAAACCCCGTGCTTGCCGCATGCTGCCTCCCTCGGCCGGAGGTGCCCGACCCGTGGCAGGGAGGCTAGGCACCCCCACCCAGGAGGCTTCCCCCCCACGGGTGGCAGCGCGCTGCCTGGGGGGAGACACCCTGGGGGCACGGGGGGCTGGCCCAAGAATCGCGGTCAGTCGACCTTGAGGGAGAGGGTCTGCTGGTCGCTGGTGAGCAGGTCACCGATGCCGATGACGAAGGTGAACGTGTCCGCGCGCGTGGGCGTACCTGAGAGGATGCCCTGCTGGGTGTCCAGCACGACGCCCGGCGGCAGCTCTCCGCTCTTCACGCTCCAGGAGAACGTGCCAGAGCCACCGACCGTCTTGAGGGTGTAGCTGTACTCCGTGCCCACGCGGCCATCCGGCACCGCGCGCGAGAGGCATTTGACGATCCCGGACGCATCCACGGTGGTGAGGCTGAGCCGGCGCGAGGCGGTCTGCGGCGGCGTGGCGCTGTCCGTCACGTCCACCCAGAACTCCTGCATGCCCTGCTGCGTCGTCGTCCCGGTGACGCTGCCGTCGGCGGACAGCGTGAGCCCGGTGGGCAGCGCCTGTCCGGAGGCGAGGGCGAAGCGGTACGGAGGCTGGCCGCCGGTGGCGGAGAGGCGCTCCGTGTAGGCGCGGTTCTGGGGCACGTCCGCGAGCGGCCCCGGGCCCGCGAGTCGCAGCAGGGGCCGGACGCGCAGGAGCAGGTTGCCGCTGGCGCGCTTCTTCGGGGTGCCCTGGTCGGTCACCTCCACCGGGAGGAACGCATCCCCCGCGCGCGTGGGCGTGCCGGTGAGCCGGCCCTCGGTGTCGAGCGAGAAGCCCGCCGGGAGCTGCCCCGTGGCGTTGAAGGTGTACGGCGGCGTTCCGCCCCGGGCCTGGAGCGAGGCGGAGTAGGGCAGGGTCTCGATGCCCTCCGTCAGGAGGGTGGACTCCAGCGAGAGCGCGGTGGGGCCCGCGTCGGCCGGCTCGCCCGCGTCCGTCGTGCCCGCGTCGGGCGTCGTACCGGCATCCACGTCCGTGCCCGCGTCCGTGCCTGCGTCCGTGCCGGAGTCCTCGGAGCCCGGGGCGTCGCACGTATGGCCCTCGCCACAGGCCGGCAGACAACGGTTCTCCGAGGCGAGGCAGGTGGTGCCCGAGGGACATGCTCCCGACGCATCGCACTCGGCGAAGCGTGAGAGGTCCGGCGCGAACGAGCAGGCCCCTACCATGAGGAGCAAGGCGCTCGCCCATGCGGTCCGGCGCACGCTCACGGCAGCTCCCAGACGAAGGGCACCGAGCCCGCGAGGACGAGCCGCGCGCTCGCGCTTCGCAGCGCGTGAGACATGCGCGCCATCCGCAGGGAGGTGCTCGCCCAGGCGGTCCGGCGCACGCTCATGGCAGCTCCCAGACGAACGACAGCGCACCGCTGACGCCGAGCAGCGCGCCCAGCCCCAGCAACACATTCGAGGTCCGCGCCTGCCGCCGTCCGTGGTCGAGCCGCGAGGCGAAGCAGTTCGTGAAGTCCTCACCGGCCGTGGCGCACTCGCCGCCGCTCTTCGACACCTTCGACTCCGTGCTCCGCGCCGCGAGCCCGAAGCCCACGCCCACCGCGAGCGCCACGCCGCCCGTGCCCAGCAACACCTTGGGCAGCAGCCGCGAACCGCGAGGCGCCGCCCGCGCGGTTCCCAGCGGAGACCAGACCTCCTGGAGCGCCTGCTTCGCCCGGGCCTCCGTCTCACCCGGAGTCGTGGCCGGTGCCTCGAAATGTGCCCGCGTCTCCGGGCCTCGCGCGTCCGTCACCGTCAGCGCCACGCTGCGCCTGCCTCCCACGCCCAGCGCGACACCGCGCACCATCCTGCGCGCGCCCAGCGCCCCGACCTGGGCGCTCCGGCACTCCGCGTTGCCACATGCGGACAACGACGCGCCCGAAGCGCGCAGCCTCGCCACCGTGTCGTCGCGCGACTCCAGACACGCGTCCGGCAGGGCGGCCACCGCGCGCCGCGTGGCGTCTTCCAGCGCGCGCGCCTCCGCGGACGGCAGCGCCACGCGCTCGAAGGGCACGAGCACCACGCGCGTGTTCGCGTCGCACGGGACGGCACCCTGCGCGAGCCAGAGCAGGAGGGACACGGCGGACAGACTCATGGCGCGCGGGCCACGTCCGCCTCGTCCGCGTCTCCCGGCGCCGGCGTCAGCCCGAGGCTCGCCATGTAGCCCCGGTAGAAGCGCGGCCCGAAGGGCACGGCGAACAGCTTGTCGCGAAGCGCATCCTCCACCGCGCCCCGCGCCGCCACGCTCGTCTCACGCCAGCGCAGCCCGCCCGCATCCACCACCTCGCTCGCGCGGGTGATGGCGAACGCCGCCTCCCGGCCCGTCGCGCGCAGGTAGTAGCCCCGGCCCACGGGCAGCGACAGCACCAGCGGGCGCTCGCGCTCCTTGTGCAGCTCCACCACGCGGATGCCGCGCGCGTCCTCCACCCACAGCCGGCCCTCCAGGCCCGTGGGCACCAGCAGGTAGCCCAGCGACGCGGCCTCCCCCAGGTCCGTCAGCGCGAACGCGCGATCCAACGCGGGCGGCTGGATGAACACGCGCGGCTGGCCGCGCACGTCGTCCATGCCGTGGCTCGCGGCCGCCACGAAGCCCCGCAGCTCCGCGTAGTCCACCCGTCCATCCCCGTTCACGTCCCCCGCGCCCGACAGCGCCGAGCGCACCATGTGGCTGAAGACGCCGGAGCGGATGGCGCTCCACTCGTGGCTCTCCTGCTCCGACGACGTGGACAGCACCACGCCCACCTGGGGAAAGCGCTCCAGCTCGCGGCCGCCCAGGAGCCCCTTCACCGCCTCCGCGTACGCGGGCCCCACCGGCAGCGAGCCCCGCGAGTGGACGAAGAAGTACGAATCGCACGCGTCCACGATGAGCTGGAGGAAGGACGCCTTGCTCGGCGCGAGCACGCGCGAGAACAGCTCCGTGCGCGTCAGGGGGCCGTCCAGCAGGCTCACGGTGCCCTCACCCGCGGCGCCGCGCTTGCCGTGGCCCACGAAGACGAAGGACAGCACCGGCACCGCGCCCCGGGCCCGGTCTCCGGCCATGCGGGCGTTCAGGCGGGCGAGCGCATCCCACAGCGCGGCGTGCGTGGGGGGCCGCGTCTTCGCGGCGAGCCCCGGGTGCAGGACCTGCGTGTCGGCGTCCAGCACGCTCAGCAGCACCACCTCGCGCGAGCGGGGGGCGAACAGCTCGTAGTACCGGGCGCCGTCGTCGTCGGCGTAGCGCAGGGGGGCCTGGGACGGCTCGGTGCCGGTGTTGCTGGCCACGATGAGCGCGTAGTGGACCTGTTCGGGGGCGGCGCTCGCGGCGGTTCCCACCAGGAGGAGCACACCCAGGGCCAGGGTCCTGTGGGAGGGCGATCGCATGGGGAGATGGCGCAGTGCGCGGTGGAAAAGGATGCCACGGAAAACGTCCGACAATCCACCTGAGGCTGCTCGCGACAACATGGGAGTGACGGGACCGCGACGGTCGCGGTAAGCCCCTGAGGGATGGAGTGGGATGACGACACGCTGCGCCGCTTTCGCGAAGGCACCCCGGAGGTGTTGGCGGAGGTGTATCGCGCGCACGCGGAGCCGCTCGCTCGCCTGCTCAAGGCGGCCGCCTGGCGGGGGACGTTCACCCGCTTGAGGAACGCGATGGAGCTGGAGAACACACTGCTGGAGACCTTCGCTCGCGCCTTCGAGCCGCGCACGCGCACGGCCTACAACGGCTCGCGTCCCTACGCGCACTTCCTGATGGGCATCGCGCGCAACGTGCTGCTGGAGCAGTCGCGCGAGCGCGAAGTCGTAGGCAGGGACGAGCCCTTCGAGGGGCTCACCGAGGCGTCGGGCGAGGACGGCGGGCTCGCGGAGTTGGTGGAGGACCGCGAGGTGGAGGCGCTGCTCGCGGCGTTCAAGGAAGGGCTGACGCGCGAGGAGCACCGGCTGTTCGAGCTGCGCTTCGGCGAGGGCGTGGCCCAGGAAGAGGCCGCCACGGCGCTGGGCCTCACGCGCATCCAGGTGCGGCGGCGCGAGTTCGGGTTGAAGTCCAGGCTGCTCGGGTTCCTCCAGTCGAAGGGGTACCTGGAGGACCTGGAGACGCAGGGCTGGAGCTTCTTCAAGCGGCGGAGTGCACGATGAGCGGATGTGACGACCGTCAGGCGAAGAAGGCGATGGCGGCCCTCTTCCAGAAGGGGACGGACGGAGGGCTGGACGCCGCGGGCTTCGGGCGCCTGCGCGCGCACCTGGCGACGTGCCCGGAGTGCCAGCAGACCTACGACAAGCTCTCCCGCGTGGAGTCGGTGCTGGAGCTGCGCGCGCTGCCGAAGGCCCACGGCGCGCTGCTGGAACAGGCGCTGTTCGCGAAGCTGGCGCAGGCCGCCGGGCCCGCCCCAAGGCCGGTGGCGCGGCCTGAGCGCCGGTGGTTCACATCCCCCTTGCTCGTCCCCCTGTCGCTGGGCGCCGCGGCGGCCACGGTGGCGCTGGTCGTCGTCGGACCCTCGCTCCAGCGCCCCGACGTGACGGGGACGCAGGAGTGGCAGGCGCGCTCGTCAGCGCCGGGTGTCGGGGCCTGGGGTGTGCGGGCCTTCTGCGTCGCGCCCACGGGCACGGTGCTCGCGGAGGCCCGGCCGGGCGGGACGCTCGCGTGCGCGGAGGGCAACGCGGTGCAATTCAGCTACACCGCGCCGGAGCGCGTGCGCCTGTCGCTGGAGGGCGTGTCGAAGACGGGTGAGCCCCTGCGCTTCTTCCCGAGCGAGGGCGCGGCCCCGGAGGTCGCGGCCGGCGTGGATGTGCCGCTGCCGTTCAGCACCCCGGTGCAGGGCGGTTGGCTGACGGACGCCGTGCGGGTCCGCGCCAGCTTCACCGATGCGCAGGGCCGCACGCTCGCGGACACGCAGGTGACGCTCACGCCGTAGCACCCTGAACCGGCGGGAGGGTGTGGTCGTCGGAGCCCCGCCGGTGACAGTGTCCGTGGCCGGAGCGGGCCTGGATTCGTGCGCCGGTATACAGTCCGCACCGTGTTCTACGCGTGTGTTCGGGCGGTGGTGGCGCTGGCCCTGCGTCTCTTCTATCGGTTGAAGGTGAATGCTCCGGCGGAGCAGCCTTCCGGGCCGGTGCTCTTCGTGGGCAACCATCCGAACGGGCTCATCGACCCGGCGCTGGTGTTCATCCTCACGCGGCGCCAGGTGACGTTCCTGGCCAAGGCGCCGCTGTTCAAGCTGCCCGTCATCGGCTGGCTGCTGAAGGGGCTGGACGCGCTGCCGGTGTACCGCAAGCAGGACGACCCGGCGCAGATGGGCCGCAACGAGGGGACGCTGGACGCGGCGAAGGGCGCGCTCGTGAAGGGGCGCGCCATCACCATCTTCCCGGAGGGCAAGAGCCATTCGGAGCCGGGGCTCGCGGAGCTGAAGACGGGCGCGGCGCGCATCGCGCTCAACGCCGCGCGCGAGGGGGCTCCGGTGCGCATCGTTCCGGTGGGGCTCACCTACGCGCAGAAGAACGTCTTCCGCAGCGAGGTGCTCATCGACCAGGGAGCGTCCATCGACGTGACGGCCTTCCTGCCGAAGGACGCGGAGGCCACGTCGGAGCAGGAGGCGGTGCGCGCGCTGACGGAGCGGGTGGCGGAGGGCCTGCGCGCGGTGACGCTGAACCTGGAGCAGTGGGAGGACCTGCCGGTGGTGCAGGTGGCGGAGCAGCTCTACGCCTTCCGTCAGGGCAGCAAGCTGGATCCGGAGCGGCTGCGGCTGTGGGCGCGCGGCGTGCGGCTGTTCCGCGCGCAGGAGCCGGACCGCTACGAGCGCCTGCGGCTGCACCTGGCGGCGTTCCGCAACCGGATGGCGTTGGTGCAGGCCACGCGGCCGGAGGACCTGTCCGTGGAGTACCGGCCGGGGAACGTGGCGCCCTTCGTGGTGAAGACGCTGCTGACGCTGGTGTTCGGACTGCCGCTGTTCGCGGTGGGGCTGGTGCTGTTCGGGCTGCCGTACCCGGTGCCCCGGATGGCGGCGAAGAGCGCGGAGCTGGATGTCCAGGCCACGGTGAAGTTCCTCACCGCGCTGGTGGTGTCCGTCGCGTGGTGGTGGGGGCTCACCGCCGTGGCGGCGGTGAGC